>JAYVPU010000032.1:0-11337 GCA_043757205.1 Comamonadaceae bacterium
TTCAAGTTCTCGTCGTAGCGACGGGCCTCAAACTCTTCGTTGTTGAAGTACTTGACGGTCTCGTAATTGAGCAGCGAATCAATGGCCCGGCTGTGCGCAGTGGAGTCCAGCTCGTTCATCTTGCGCCGAAAGTGAGTGCGCCATTCGGTGATGGTGACGGTGAAGGTGATGTAGCAGGCCAGGGCGATCAGCGTGATCCAGGCAAACCACACATCAAACTTCACGGCTAAGAGCGTGAGCACCAGCGTGATCTCGATCAATGTCGGCACGATGCTGTAGAGCGAGTAAGAGATGAGCGAGTGCACGGCGCGCGTGCCGCGCTCGATGTCACGCGTCATGCCGCCGGTTTGACGCTCCAGGTGGAAGCGCAAACTCAAAGCGTGCAGGTGCTGAAACACCTGCAAAGAGATGCTGCGCGCCGTGCCCTCGGTCGCCTTGGCAAACACCAGCTCTCGCAACTCGGTGAACAGCGAGGTGGACAGGCGCAGCGCGCCATAGGCCAGCAAGAGGGCCATCGGCACCACCGCAATGGCGCGTGCATCACCCGGCGCAATGGCCAGGGTGTCCACCAGATCTTTGAGCAGCAAGGGCACGCCCACATTGGCCAGCTTAGCCCCGAGCATGAAACTGAGCGCCAGCATGACGCGCCATTTGTACTGCCACAGATAAGGGAACAGGCGTTGCAGAGTGCCCCAGTCGGAGCGCGGGGCAGTGGCCGCAGAGGCGGCTACGGGTGGGTGTGAAGAAGCGGTTTCACCGTAGCGGCGCATAGGGGACAATCCAGAATGTTTTATTGAGAACTTTCGGGACAGACCAAGAATTACGCGCAGCGAATTTTGCTCTGTCCTCAACTGATTGGGATTGTCCTCCATGTCTGAAAATTCATCTGCGCTTCCGGTCAGATCCACCACTCGCCCACCCTCGGACGAAGAGCTGGTGCTCAAGGTCATACCCATGCCGGCGGACTGCAATGCCAATGGCGATATTTTTGGCGGCTGGGTCATGGCCCAGGTGGACTTGGCCGGCTCAGTGATTCCCGCGCGCTATGTGGACGGGCGCATGGCCACGGTGGCGGTGAACGAATTCATCTTCAAACAACCGGTGCGGGTGGGCGATATTTTGTCGTTTTACGCCAAGCTCAGCCGCATTGGCCGCACGTCCATTACCGTGAAGGTCGAGGTCTATGCGGAACGTTTTAGAGCGCAAGGCACCTACATCAAGGTGACCGAGGCCTCACTCACCTATGTGGCGATTGACGAAACAGGCAAGCCGCGTGCGGTGCCGGTTCGGCCTTAAGCCGTGGGCTTAGGCGACGATGTAGGCGCCCGCGCCCGTGGACAGCAGCTTGCCGTCAGCCCCCAAAAACTCCATGCGTGTCGAGGCCACACGCGAGCCCAGGCGCAACACCTCGGCACGAATCTCAAACTGCTCGCCGATACCGGGGCGCAGGTAGTCCACGCGCATATCAATCGTGGCTACGCGGGTGAAACGGTGCATGAGTTGTTCCATGGACTCATCTAAATGCCGCGCGCCGATGGCCGTCATCACCACCAAGCCGCCCACCGCATCCAAGCTCGCGCTGATGACGCCGCCGTGAAGCCGTTTGTGGCTATAGGCCCCGATCAGCTCGGGTCGCATGTTGAGGCTTACCGACACCCGCTCGGGTTGCAGGTTGATGATCTTCAAGCCCAAGAGCTGGTTGAAGACGATTTTTTCTTCAAACACTTGCCGAACGGTTTCTATGAATTCAGGCGTGAAGCCTGAATCCGGCAAGGGCTTGGTTTTGTTCACAGGCATGCGCTGATCTTCAGACTTTGGAGAAGTCCGGGCGACGCTTTTCCATGAAGGCGGTGAAGGCCTCTTTGGCCGCGGGCTCGCGCAGCATGCGGGTAAAGCTGGCCCCTTCGTCATTGATCTGCTGCGTCACCAGCGCTGCCTGGCCTTTTTTCATCAGCCGTTTGGTTTCCATCAAAGAGGCCAAGGGCTTAGCCGCGAGCTTGCGTGCCTGCGCTTGCGCGTAGTTAGCAGCTTCAGTGGGCGGCAACACGCGATTGACCATGCCGACCTCTAGCGCGGCCTCGGCCATGAAGGGTTCACCAAGCAGCAGCGCTTCGGCGGCGCGGTGGTAACCCAGCATCTGCGGCAACAGCAAGGTAGAGGCCAGCTCCGGGCACAAGCCCAGATTCACAAAGGGCAGTGCAAACGCGGCGTTGTCACCGGCATAGACCAAATCGCAATGCAGCAGCACTGTGGCACCAATGCCCACCGCCGGGCCGCACACAGCGGCGATCAAGGGCTTGGGGAAGGCCGACAGGGCGTGCATGAAACGAAACACGGGGGAGTCTGTCCCGTTGGGAGGGCTATTTAAAAAATCCCCCAGGTCATTGCCCGCGCTAAAGACGGTCTCGTGGCCCTGAATCAGCAGCACACGCACCGCCGCATCGTCTTGAGCGGCCAGCAGCACATCGGCCATGGTGCTGTACATGCTGGCGGTGATGGAATTCTTTTTCCCCAGACGGTTCAGGGTCAGGGTCATGACACCGGCTTCGGTGTGGGTCAGGATGTCGGGTTGGGTGTCGCTCATGAGGGGGTCCTTGTTGGTGTGATTATCGTGCCGCATTTCTAAGCAGTTGAGGACAGAGCAAAGTTCGCTGCGCGTAACTCTTGGTCTGTCCCGCAAGGTTTCAGATTCGCTCGAAGATACCTGCCGCACCCTGTCCCATGCCGACGCACATGGTGACCATGCCGTACTTCAAATTTTTGCGGCGCAGGGCATGAATCACTGTGGCGGCACGGATGGCACCGGTGGCCCCCAGCGGATGGCCCAATGCGATGGCCCCGCCCATGGGGTTGACCTTGGCGGCGTCCAGCCCCAGGGTGTTGATGACGGCCAGCGATTGGGCGGCAAAGGCCTCGTTCAACTCAAACCAGTCAATGTCGTCCTGCTTGAGCCCTGCATAACGCAGCGCGGCCGGGATGGCCTCGATCGGGCCAATGCCCATGATGTGCGGCGGCACGCCCTTGCTGGCAAAGCTGACGAAGCGCGCCAGCGGTGTCAGGCCGAAACGCTTCACCGCTGACTCGCTGGCCAAAATCAAAGCCCCCGCGCCGTCCGAGGTCTGCGAGCTGTTGCCCGCCGTGACCGAGCCGCGCGCAGCAAACACGGTCTTGAGTTGCCCGAGGCCCTGTACCGTGGTGTCCGCGCGGGCCCCCTCGTCCAGACTCACCACGCGGGTCTTGCTGATGACCTCTCCGGTGGCCAGATTCGGCGTGCGGTCTGTCACCTCCACCGGCGTGATTTCATCGCTGAACTCGCCCGCCTGCATGGCGGCCAGGGCCTTCATGTGCGAGGCATAGGCGAATTCGTCTTGCGCCTCGCGGGAGACCTTCCACTGCGTGGCCACTTTCTCCGCCGTCAAGCCCATGCCGTAAGCAATGCCAATATTCTCGTCGTTTAAGAACATGGCGGGCGAGAGAGAAGGCGTGTTGCCCATCATCGGCACCATGCTCATGCTCTCGGTGCCTGCGGCAATCATCACCTCGGCCTCGCCCACACGAATGCGGTCTGCCGCCATTTGTATGGCGCTCAGACCCGAAGCACAAAAGCGATTCACCGTGATCCCGCCCACACTGGTGGGCAGACCCGCCAACACCGCACCAATGCGCGCGATGTTCAGACCCTGCGGCCCCTCGGGGATGGCGCAGCCGCAGATGATGTCTTCAATCGCCTGCGGGTCGAGCGTGGGCACCTGGCTCAGGGCCGATTGCAAGGCTTTGACCAGCAGCTCATCAGGCCGCATGTTGCGAAAAAATCCCCGCTGCGAACGCCCGATGGGGGTGCGGGTTGCGGCCACGATGTAAGCGTCTTGAACTTGTTTCATATTGATCTTTCAGCAGTCACTTCATCAGTTGCGAACCGGCTTGCCGGTGGACATCATTCCCATGATGCGCTCCTGCGTTTTGGGGTGCGTCAACAGCGAACAAAAGGCTTGGCGCTCCAAAGTCATCAGGTAGTCCTCGGATACCAGGCTGCCCGCGTCCACATCACCACCACACACCACATGGGCGATCAGGCTCGCGATGTGAAAGTCGTGTGCACTGATGAAACCACCATCGCGCATATTCACGAGCTGCCCCTTGATAGTGGCCACGCCGCTGCGACCGGCCACCGGGAACAGGCGCTGGTGCGGTGCACGGTAACCCGACTGAGCCATCGCCTTGGCCTCGTTGATGGCCACATACAGCAGCTCGTCGATGTGCGGAACGATCACGTCGCTACTCAGCAGATAGCCGAGCTTGCGTGACTCGATGGCGCTGGTGCCGACCTTGGCCATGGCTGCTGCGGTGAAGCCCTCGGTGAGGAAGGGCAAGATGTCTTTACCGGTGGAGCTTGCTGCATTTTCTGCGGCACGCCGTGCGATGTAAGTCAAGCCACCCGCACCGGGCACCAGGCCCACACCGACTTCGACCAAGCCGATGTAACTCTCCATCACCACCACGCGCTTGGCGGAGTACACCGCCAGCTCGCAGCCGCCGCCCAGCGCCAGGCCACGCACGGCCGACACCGTGGGTACGCTGGCATAACGCAAGCGCAACATGAGTTGCTGCAAGGCCTGCTCCATGTCGTTGATCAGGGCCGCGCCGCCCTGCATGAAGACAGGCAGCATGGCTTGCAAATCAGCCCCCGCAGAGAACATGTCGTCGGGAGACCAGATCACCAGGCCTGCATGTTCTTTTTCAGCCAAGTCGATGGCCCGCGTGAGCCCCTCAGTCACGCCTGGGCTGATGGCGTGCATCTTGGTTTTGATGCTGGCAATCAACACGCTGTCAGTCGCAGCGTCATCCAGCACCCACAGGCGAATGGCCTCGTCTTCATGCACGGTCTTGCCTGCGGACTGGGCTGGTGTTGCGCCAGAGCCCAACACGCTTTGCGGGAAATGCTGTCGTGCATGAACCGGCAAGCGGTGTTGTGGCACAAACTGAGCGGCCACAGGGTTCCATGAGCCTTGCCGTGTGTGCACGCCACCAGCGTCGGCGACAGGTCCAGTAAACACCCAATCGGGTAACGGCGCTTTGCACAGCGCACGGCCGGCATCAATATCTTCTTGCACCATATGGGCGACTTCTAGCCAGCCCGCGTCTTGCCAGAGCTCAAACGGGCCTTGGCGCATACCAAAGCCCCAGCGCATGGCATAGTCCACATCACGCGCAGTCTCGGCAATCGTTACCAGATGGACTGCGGCATAGTGAAAGCTATTGCGCAAAGTTGCCCAGAGGAACTTGCCCTGAGCACTCTCGCTATTGCGCAACAACGTCAGACGCTCCGCAGCCGGTTTCTTCAAGATACGGGTGAAGATGTCGTCGGCCTTTTGACCAGCGGGCACGTAGTCGCCGATGGCCACATCAAAACGCAGGATGTCGCGCCCGATTTTCTTGAAAAAACCAGCTTTACTTTTTTGCCCCAGGTTGCCGAGTTCAATCAACGTTTTGAGAACAGCGGGTGTGCCAAAGCTCTCATAAAAGGGGTCAGTCTGGGCGCTCAAGGTGTCCTGCAAAGTCTTGATGACGTGCGCCATGGTGTCCAGCCCGACCACATCGGCTGTGCGGAAGGTGCCCGAGCTGGCGCGCCCGAGCTTCTTGCCGGTGAGGTCGTCCACCACGTCATAGCTCAGGCCGAAGTTCTCCGCCTCCTTCATGGTCGCCAACATGCCTGCGATACCAATGCGGTTGGCAATGAAGTTGGGCGTGTCTTTGGCGCGCACCACGCTCTTGCCCAGCGCGCTGGTGACAAAGGTCCCCAGATCGTCCAGCACTTGCGGCTGCGTGGTGGGCGTGTTGATGATCTCGACCAGCGCCATATAGCGTGGCGGGTTGAAGAAATGGATGCCGCAAAAACGCGGCTTGATTTCTTCGGGCAAGGCGGCGCTCAATTGCGTGATGGACAATCCCGAGGTGTTGGACGCAAGCAGGGCGTGCGGGGCCACGAAGGGCGCAATTTTCTTGTACAGATCGAGCTTCCAGTCCATGCGCTCGGCGATGGCCTCGATGATGAGGTCACAGTCACGCAACTGTTCCATGTGCTCTTCGTAATTGGCCTGGCCAATCAGTGCAGCGTCTTCGGGCACACCCAGCGGGGCGGGACTGAGTTTTTTCAAACCCTCGATGGCTTTGCTGACGATACCGTTTTTGGGCCCCTCTTTGGCGGGCAGGTCGAACAAGATGACGGGCACCCCGACATTGACCAGATGCGCCGCGATCTGCGCGCCCATGACACCTGCGCCCAGGACGGCGACTTTTTTAACTTGATATTTCGTCATGCTCAATCCTTCAGGCCAAAGCCAGATCCGTGTCCATCAACACCTTGGCACCCGCACGTGCAGTGCGCGTCAACATGGCGGTCTCCGGCAAGAGTTTGGCGAAATAAAAGCGGGCGGTTTGCAACTTGGCGGGGTAGAAGGGGTCGGCGTTGCCAGCCGCCATTTCTCGCAGCGCCACTTGCGCCATGCGGGCAAAGAAGTAAGAAAACACCAAGTGACCTGCCACGCGCAAATAGTCCACCGCCGCTGCGCCCACTTCGTCCGGGTTTTGCATGCCTTTGAAGCCGATCTCGGTGGTGAACTTAGTCATCTGCTCACCCAAGCTCGCCAGCGGGCCAATGTACTCGGCCATCTTCTCGTTCACACCTTCTTCTTCCACCAGTGCAGCAATGAGCCTGCCAAACTTCTTGAGCGAAGCCCCTCCGTTGCCCAGCACCTTGCGCCCCAGCAAATCGAGCGACTGGATGGTGTTGGTGCCTTCATAAATCATGTTGATGCGGGCATCGCGCACGTGCTGCTCCATGCCCCATTCCTTGATGTAGCCGTGGCCGCCAAACACCTGCTGGCACATCGTGGTGGCCTGGTAGCCGTTGTCGGTCAAAAAGGCTTTGACGATGGGGGTGAGCAAGGCCAACATTTCCGCACTGTCGGTGCGCACTTTTTCATCCGGGTGGTTCAATTCTTTATCTAACAACAGCGTGCAGTAGCAGGCCAGCGCGCGGCCACCTTCGGCATAGGCTTTGGCGGTCAGCAGCATCTTGCGCACATCAGGGTGCACGATGATGGGATCGGCTGGCTTGTCTTTGGCCTTGACGCCCGAGAGCGAGCGCATCTGCAAGCGGTCTTTGGCATACGCCAGCGCATTTTGGTAGGCGACTTCGGTTAGGCCAAGCGACTGGTTGCCCACACCTAGACGCGCGGCATTCATCATCACGAACATGGCGGGCAGGCCCTTGTTGGGCTGCCCGACCAAAGTACCCACAGCCTCTTCCAGCACCATTTGGCAGGTGGAGTTGGCGTGGATGCCCATCTTGTGTTCCAGGCCCGCACAGTAAATGCCGTTGCGCGCGCCCAGGGAACCATCGGCATTGACATTGAACTTGGGCACCACAAACAGGCTGATGCCCTTGTTGCCGGGTGGCGCATCGGGCAGACGCGCCAGCACCAGGTGCACGATGTTGGAGGCCAAGTCATGCTCCCCCGCACTGATGAAGATTTTGGTTCCGGTGAGTTTGTAGCTGCCGTCAGCCTGGGGTGAGGCGCGGGTAGTCAGCAGGCCCAGGTCGGTGCCGCAGTGTGGTTCGGTCAGACACATCGAGCCTGTCCACTCGCCACTCACCATCTTGGGCAAGTAAGTTGATTTTTGAGCGTCTGTACCGTGTGCGTGCAGACACTCGTAGGCCCCGTGGCTCAGACCGGGGTACATGGTCCAGGCCTGATTGGCCGAGTTCATCATTTCATAAAAACACTGGTTCACCACAAAAGGCAAGCCCTGGCCGCCATAGGCTGGATCGCAACTCAACGCGGCCCAACCGCCTTGCACGTACTGAGCGTAGGCTTCCTTGAAGCCCTTGGGGGCTGTGACTTCATGCGTGGCTTGGTCCAGCTTGCAACCCTCGGTGTCACCGCTGATGTTGAGCGGGAAAGTGACCTCTGTGGCGAACTTGCCGCCTTCTTCCAACACCGCATTGATCGTGTCAACGTCAATGTCCGCATGCTTAGGCAGTGCCTTGAATTCATCGCTGACTTTGAGTACTTCGTGCATGACGAATTGCATGTCGCGCAGGGGCGGGGTGTAGATGGGCATGAACTTACTCCTTGATATTTTTGACGGGCTTGCGGGCTTGGGGGGCTTGGGAACTGGGGTGAACGTAACGGGACAACATGTGATCGAAACCGAGCTGAGCGCGTTCAACGGCGCCGGGGGTTTTGAGGAAACGGGCTTCGAAATGAATCGCCAGGATGAGGCCATGGATTTCAAAAACAATCTGATGCTCATCTGCATCGGCAGAAAGTTCACCCGTCTCTTTGGCCTGGGACACCGCACGACGCACGGCAGCTAACCAGGTTTGCACTGCGCTGACCAGTGCATCACGCACCGGGCCCGTGCGGTCATCAAACTCCACCGAACCACTGATGAAAATGCAACCCGACTGGATCTCAATCGCGACGCGCTTCATCCAGTGGGCAAACAATGCACGAATGCGCGCCAAACCTCGGGGTGCTTGCATGGCGGGGTAAAAAATCTCCTGCTCGAAACGATTGAAATACTCACGAATCACTGAAATCTGCAACTCCTCGCGCGAACCGAAATGCGCGAACACGCCGGACTTGCTCATGCGCATGACCTCAGCCACCACGCCAATGCTCAAACCCTCCAGACCGATTTGTGTGGCCAAACCGAGTGCGGCATCCACAATGGCCAACTTGGTCTGCTGCCCTTTTTGCAGAGCGCGGCTTACGGGCGCAGCAGCGACCGTAGCCCGGACTTTCTTGGCAGTGAGGGCGTGAACAAACATGCGGTGGACGGCTCAGACGAGCATCAAATAGAACGACCGTGCTATTTTGTAGCAAAAAAAGGAGGGGCGCAAGTCCCCTCTCAATTTTTTTGTTTACAGCTTGAAGGGCACGACCACTTGGCGCTGCTCCCCCAAGCCTTCAATGCCCAGCGTCATCACGTCACCCTTCTTTAGGTAGAGCGGCGGCTTGTGGCCCAAACCCACGCCCGGTGGCGTGCCGGTGATCACCACATCGCCCGGCATCAGGGTCATGAACTGACTCAAGTGGCTCACGATCTTGGCCACGCTGAAAATCATGGTTTTGGTGTTGCCGGTCTGCATGCGGTTGCCGTTCAGATCCAGCCACATGGCCAGCTTTTGCGGGTTGGTGATCTCATCGCGCGTCACCAACCAAGGGCCGAGAGGGCCGAAGGTGTCGCAACCCTTGCCCTTGTCCCACTGCGAGCCACGCTCCAGTTGAAATTCGCGTTCACTCACGTCGTTAGATACGCAATAGCCCGCCACAAAATTGAGGGCGTCTTTTTGCGAGACATAGCGTGCTCTGGTGCCGATGACCACAGCCAGCTCCACCTCCCAGTCGCCCTTGACCGAGCCCTTGGGCAGCATCACGTTGTCGTCCGGCCCCTGAATACAGCTGATGGCTTTGGTAAAAACGATGGGCTCTTTGGGGATGGGCATGCCGGACTCGGCTGCATGGTCAGAGTAGTTCAAGCCAATGGCGATGAATTTGCCCACGCCGTTGACCGGGCAGCCCATGCGGGGCTTGCCGCGCACCAAGGGCAGGTTGTCGGTTTTGAGTTTGAGCAGCTTGGCCAAGGCCGCATCACTCAGTTGATCAGGGCTAATGTCCTTGACCACAGCGCTCAGATCGCGCAGCTTGCCTGCGGCGTCGATCAGACCGGGTTTTTCTTTGCCTGGGTTGCCATATCGAACCAGTTTCATGGTGTGTCCTTTTTGATAGGGTTAGTAGGTCGCGCGTCCGCCTGAGAGATCGAACACGGCACCGGTAGAGAACGAGCATTCTTCGGTGCACAGCCAGCTCACCATAGCGGCCACCTCCTCAGGCTCGCCAAAGCGGCCCATGGGGATTTTGGACAGCATGAACTGGATGTGCTCGGGCGTCATCTGGTCGAACATGGCGGTCTTGACGGCTGCGGGGGTCACGCAGTTCACGCGCACGCCGGTATCGGCCAACTCTTTGCCCAGTGATTTGGTCAGCGCGATCACGCCCGCCTTGCTCGCGCTGTAGGCGCTGGCGTTGGGATTGCCGTCTTTGCCCGCCACCGAGGCCAGGTTAACGATGCGCCCGTAATTGCGCGCGCGCATATGGGGCACCAGCTCCCGGCAGCAGTAAAACAGGCCGTTGAGGTTGACTTGCATCACCCGCGCCCAGTCTTCGGCCGGGTAATCCCACAGCTTGGTGTTGGGGCCAGTGATGCCGGCGCAGTTGACCAAGGCATCGACAGTGGCGTGCTGGCGCAGAGTTTGCTGAGCGGCAGCCGTGACGCTCTCTAGCGCGTCCACACTGACCACCACGGTGTCGGCACCTGCGCCCAGCTCATCCGCCGCAAGGGCCAGCGCCGCAGCGTCCCGATCCCAGAGTGTCACCGTGGCCCCGCTGGCCAGCATACGCTTGGCGATGGCCAGACCCAAACCCGCGCCGCCCCCAGTGATAACGGCGTGTCGGCCTTGAAGGTCAAGTTGGTTCATGGTTTTTAAAGCATCAGTGCCAGACTGGCTTCCAGATGCTCCGAGGGCAGACGCCGAAAGCCCGAGCGCGCAAAGCGTTGCAAGCGCCCCGCGACAAAAGCGGTCAACACTGAGGCCCGCACCTGCGCATCCACACTGGGCGTGGCGGAACTGCTGGGCGTGCTTGGTGAGGCCTGCGCACCGTCGCGCAGGCATTGCTTCAAGGTCGATTCGATCTTGTCAAAAAACTGGTTCATGCGCTGTTGCAAGCGCTCGTTCTCAAACACCAGCGCGTCACCCACCATCACCCGCGTCATGCCGGGGTTCTTCTCGGCGAATTGCATCAACATCGCGACCACTTTGCTGGCCTGGCGGGCACCACCGGCCGCGTCCATTGCCGGGCCTTCGCGCTCGGCAATTTGGTTGATCAGCGAGAAAACGGTTTGCTCAATGAACTCAATCAAGCCTTCAAACATCTGCGCCTTGCTGGCGAAGTGCCGGTACAGGGCGGCTTCGCTAACCTCCAGCTTGGCTGCCAGGGCCGCGGTGGTGATGCGCTCAGCACCGGGCTGCTCCAGCATGGCGGCGAGGGCTTGCAAAATCTGAACGCGACGCTCGCCCGGCTTGGGGCGTTTGCGCGCGCGGGGCGTCGTTTCGCCGGGTTCGGAGTCAGGGGATGAGGAGGTGTGATCAGCGTCAGACATGGGGCGTAGCGGAGTGATTATTGATTCTCGCACAGCGCTACCCAAGGGTTTTCCTCAGTGCGAGCGAATCATGGTTCCAAACGCCTGGTCAGTGAGTATCTCAAGCAA
>JAYVPU010000033.1:0-11323 GCA_043757205.1 Comamonadaceae bacterium
GACCTGATCTACCCGGTCTTCGTGCTAGATGGCCAGCAACGCCGCGAGATTGTGGCCTCCATGCCCGGCGTGGAGCGCCTGAGCTTGGACCTGCTGCTACCCGTAGCGCAGGAATGCGTGGACTTGGGTATCCCTGTGATGGCCTTGTTCCCGGTAATAAACCCGGCCTTGAAAACCCCCGACGGGCGCGAAGCCCTCAACCCCGACGGCCTCGTGCCACGTGTGGTGCGCGCCCTGAAATCAAACTTCCCCCAGCTCGGCGTGATGACCGACGTAGCACTGGACCCCTTCACCAGCCACGGCCAAGACGGCCTGCTGGACGACAGTGGCTACATCCTGAATGACGCCACCGTTCAGGTGCTCGAACAGCAAGCCCTCACTCAGGCGCAGGCCGGGGTGGACATCGTCGCACCCAGCGATATGATGGACGGCCGGATCGGCGCGGTCCGCTCGGCCCTGGAGTCCAGCGGCTTCATCCACACCCGCATCATGGCCTACAGCGCCAAGTACGCCAGCGCCTTTTACGGCCCGTTTCGCGACGCGGTGGGCTCAGCGGCCAACCTGGGCAAGAGTGACAAAAAAACCTACCAGATGGACCCCGGCAATTCAGACGAGGCCTTACGCGAGGTGGCGCTGGACATCGCCGAAGGCGCCGACATGGTGATGGTCAAACCCGGCATGCCTTACCTGGACATCGTGCGGCGCGTCAAAGACGAATTTCACGTGCCCACCTTCGCCTACCAAGTGTCGGGCGAATACGCCATGCTCAAAGCCGCCGCGCAAAACGGCTGGCTGGACCACGACGCCGTCATGATGGAAAGCCTGCTGGCCTTCAAACGTGCCGGGGCCGACGGCGTGCTCACCTATTTCGCTCGCGACGCCGCCAAGTTGCTACGAAAATAGAAGCTGCTTACGCGCACTTCATAAGCTTTAGCGGCCTATTTGGCATTAAAAATCAACCTGGATTGACAGTCCGATGCGTATCTTCCATGTCAACGGCACGCACATCAGCGAAACCGCCGCACTGCCCGAGCAGATGCCCGCGCAAGGCTTTGTCTGGATCAGCTGCGCCCGCCCCGAATTCGACGCCCTCCAAGCGCAGGTGCAAACAGCGCTGCTCCATTTGTGCGGTGTGGCGCTGATCGATCTGCATGTCTCCGACCTGCTGAACCCCCAGTTGCCATCCGCCTTTGACAGCACCTCCCAATACGACCTGCTGGTGTTTCGGCGTCTGGCCACCCAAGCCCCAGGGTCGCAAAGTGCCCCCACCCAAGACCCGCACCGAACACAGCGTGCACCCGTCAAACGCAGCGGCCCCGCCATCCTGCGTCGCATCGACACCAGCCCGGTCGGTTTTGCCGTGTTTGACCGGGTGTTGCTGACCGTGCACCCCAGCGACTGCGCCGTGCGTGACGCCTATGCCAGCCGCCTGCTGGCTGCGGGTCAAACCGAAGCGATCGCTCCCAAGCCGAGCACGCCGACTGTTGCGGGCGACCCGGATGGCCGCTCCACCGGCGCACGCGGTGTGCCCACCAGCCCGCCCGACATGATGCTGCGCATCGTCAGCCAGATGGTGGACGGCTACCTGGAACTGCGGCGCGAACTCTCGCACCAGCTCGACCATTGGCAGACCGAGCTGCTCAGCCCCCGATCGCGCTTTAGCAACTGGACGGCGCTGCTCGAAGCCCGCCTGTCGCTGCACCAGCTGGACGAGGTGTGTGAAGACCAGCGTGCTGCGGTTCAGGAGTGGATAGAGAGCCTTGCGACCTGGCCGCTCAGCAACACGGTCGGGGCCGAGCGCGAGCGCGAACTGCTGCGCGTGCGCAGCCGCGACGTGCTGGAGCACATCGAACGCGTCGTCAGCCATGTGCACCGGCTGGAGCAAAGCGCCGAGGCGGCGGTGCAAATGCACTTTTCGGCGCAAAGCCACCGCGCCAACGACATCATGCGCACGCTCACCGCCCTGACGGCCATTTTTTTGCCGCTCAACCTGATCGCCGGCATCTTTGGCATGAACTTCGAGTTCATCCCTTTTCTGCATCTGCAATCGGGCTTCTGGTGGGCGCTGGGCGCGATGGGCCTCATCGCCCTGTTGCTGGGCGGGCTGTTCTGGCGCAAGCGCCATCTGGCGCGCACGGGCAGCCTCTAAATACCCCTGCGCTTCCACTTGAAAACTGGCGGTGGTCATGCAAAAAGGCAGCAAACCATTTGCTGAAACACGGTGTATCGTTCGACGAGTCCATTCACGAAGGATTTATACATGGCGATCGCTTGGCTTACCGTACTGAAGATGGTTCCCTGGGGCGAGGTCATCAACAATGCGCCGAAGGTCGCCGAAGGCGCCAAGAAGCTCTGGAGCGCCGTTGCCAAGAAGCCGCCAGCGGAGGGATTAGCCCCCGTTGGCGCACAGCCCGCGCTTTCGCTTGAAGCGCAAGCTATCGCCACACTGCAAGCGGAGGTAGCTGACTTGCACCATCAGATGCTGGAGTCCTCGGCGCTGATAAGGGCCCTTGCCGATCAGAACACCCAACTGATCAAGCGCGTCGAGGTCAGCCGAATTAGAGTGCTGTGGTTGGCAGGCATCGTGTTCGTCCTAGGCGTTGTCGCCGCGATCAATCTGGCCATCACTTTCGCACGCTAATGGCGTCTAACGAATAAGGCTAGATCGCGCAAGCGAAGCGCCGCCGCGATCTGAACCGGTTGTTGGACAAGCCCGGATCAAGGCCGACACCCTACAGAAAACAGCTCTTAAAACGCCGCCAAATTTAATGCCATTCGTGGCGCTAGCCCAATCAATACTAGCGTAAGCAGCTATTAAATCAGTAGCGAATCGGGGTGACCCGAAAATTCACCGTCGCCCTCAGTCCCGCCCCCTCAGGCACCGGGCCGAGTTCAAAGCCCGCCCCCATCACCTGCGCAAATTTGGCCACGATGGCCAGGCCCAGGCCCGCGCCCTGGCCCAGTTGCTGCGCCGCTTTGCCGCGCACACCGCGCTGCATCAGGTGCTGGCTTTGCGCCGGGCTCAGGCCCGCGCCGTTGTCCAGCACCGACAGGCTCACGCCCTGCTTTGCCACGGCGAGCACGACGGTCACCGTGCTGGCCTGCCCTTCAGGCGCGCGGCCATGGCGCAAGGCGTTGTCAATCAAATTGCCCAGAATGCCCTCGATCAGGGCCGCATTGCCCAGCACCTGGAGGTCTTGGGGCAGCGCTGTCTCCAGCCCCTGCACGCCCAGATCCACCCCGGCGGCATCGGCGCGTGGCAAGTAGCGCAGCACGGTGTCCTGCACGATCACATCCAGCGCCACGGCTTCGGTCTGGACGCCAGCCTCGGCCTCTTCGCCCAGCGCCAGCGCCAGCAACTGCTCCACCAAGCGACTGGCGCGCGCCTCACTGTCACTGATGCGGCTCAGTTGCTCGCGCCAGACACGGGGCTCGTGCTGCGCCAGCCCGTACTCGGCCAACGCGCGAATGCCGGCCAGCGGGGTGCGCAGCTCATGCGCCACATTGCCCGAGAACTCGCGCTGCGCTTGCAGGCTGTGGCGCACGCGCGCCAGCAGGGCGTTGGTGGCACGGCCTAACTGCTCAATGTCACTCGAACTGGCCGACACCGACACCGGCGTCAAGTCCAGCGCGTCACGCTGGTTGATGGACTGCTGCAACTGCGCCAGGGGCCACAACTCATGGCCAATCACGCGGCGCAGCCACACGGCCAGCAAGAGCAACAACAAAACTTGCGGGACGACCGAGTAAAGCAAGACACTGCGCAGCAAGTCATTGCGACTGCCCAGGGTCTGCGCCACCACCACCTCAAAAGGTGCGGGCTGGGCCAGCACCACCGCTACACTGCGCAGGTTTTTCCCCTGGTAGCTGATCTCGGAAAATCGGCTTTGTGCTTTGCCCTGCGGTCGCGGCGCATGCAAACCAGGATGCCCAGCCAACACGGAGCCATCGGGACGCAATACAGCAAAAAAAATGGCTTCGCTGCGGTCAAACAAAACCGTGCTCATCTCGTTGTCGGACAACTCCAACACCAGCACGGGTGGCCCGTCTTGTAACTTCCTTTGGGGCTGCAACTTGACCCTGGAGGCCAGCGCATAAGCATCGTCCAGCAGGGCCCGGTCAAACGCGGTTTGTGCAAAGTAGTAAGCCACCCCCACGGTGACCGCCGTGCCCAGCAACCACGTCAGCGCCAGCGGCAGCAGCACATGGCTGACCACCCGCGCTCGCAGCGAGGGCAGGCGCACACCCGCTGACGGGACGGGGACGAGCTCAGGCGACAGGCTCAACATCGTCTCCTGTGGCGGACTCCAGCACATAACCCAAGCCACGCAAAGTGCGAATGGACGCGCCACTGCCCGCCAGCTTTTTACGCAGGCGTGAGATAAAAGCTTCCAGGGCGTTGCCGCCCAAGGCTTCATCGAAGCCAGACAGCTTGTCTGAGAGCGCCCGTTTGCTAATGACCCGGCCCGGTGGCGTCATCAACTCCCACAGCACTTCAAACTCACGCGCGGGCAAGTCCAACACGCTGGCACCCAGTGAGAAGCGGCGCGTCTTGCGATCCAGCGCCAGACGGCCAATCTCAAAATGATCGTCGGTTCCCTGTGTGCGGCGCACCAGGGCGCGCAGCCGCGCCTCTACCTCGGCCAGATCAAACGGCTTGCCCAGGTAGTCGTCCGCACCCGCATCCAGACCGGCAATGCGCTCTTCGGTGCGGTTGCGCGCCGTCAGCACCAGCACCGGTGTACGGTCACCCCGGGCGCGCGCCGCACGCAACACCGTCAGGCCATTGCCCAGTGGAGCCTGCGCGGCCTCTGAGACGGGCAGGTTCAGGTCCAACAACACCGCATCAAAAGGCTGCACGCGCCAAAAATGGTCCGCCTGCGCCAGCGTGGTGGCCGCGTCTACCCGATGCCCGGCGTCTTGCAGGCTGCGCCGCATCATCTCCAGCAGTACAGCATCGTCTTCAACCAGCAGGATTCTCATGGGCTACGCGTTTTCACTAGGTGATCAAGTCAGTCGGTGGTCAGTCTGGCACAAGGACAATTCTGCGCATGAGCATACGACAGAACCTTTTGCTGGCCAGCCTGGCCCTAGCCTGCACCACCACCGCCACGACCCAAGCGCTGGCGCAGACCCCCAGTGCCGCCCCAACAACCAGTCCAGCAAGCAGCCCGGCGACCACCCCAGCAAGCACCACCCCCATCAGCCTGAACCAAGCGCTACAAGCCGCCCGCAACAACCTGGACGTCGCCCTGGCGCGCCACGCGCTGGCCGGTGCGCAAGCCGACATCCTCAGTGCCAACCGCTCGCCCTTTCCCACGCTGAGCGCCAAGGCAAGTCAGATGGATTTGCAAAACGGCCTGGGCGACGGCAACTTCTTCACCGAAAAACGCGTGGACAAAGCCATTGGCCTGGACTGGACCTGGGAGCGTGGCAACAAGCGCGAGCTGCGCACCCTGACTGCCCGGCAAGCCGCCGCCGCCGCCCAAGCCGACCTGGACGAGGTGCGCACCCAGCAACTGCTGGCCACCCAAGCCGGTTTTTTTGACCTGCTGGCGGCCCAGGAGCGCGGCGTGGAAATCGGCCTGATCGAACGCAGCGCGGCGCACCTCGCCGTCACCGCCAACAAGCGCCTGCAAGCCGGAGACTTGTCGGCCCGGGACGCCAGCCGTACCGAGATTGAAGCCCAGCGCGCCCGCGCCGACCTGCAAGCTGCCGAGCTGGAGCGCCAGCGCGCCGCCATCAATTTGTGGCAGCTCACGGGCATCACCACGCCGGCGCAACAGTTGCAAGCGCAGGCCGACTGGCCCGCGCTCAGCGGCGTGCCATCGTCAGCATCATCGCCAGCACCTGACCTGAGCGCCTTGATCGAGACCCGGGCTGACGTACGCGCTGCCCAAGCCCGCGTGCAAGCCGCCCAGGCTGCGCTGGACAGCAGTAGCGCGCAAAAGGTGTCAGACATCACCGTCGGTGCCTCGTATGACCACTTCCCCGGCACGTCCACCGCGCTGATCGAGTTGCGCATGCAAATGCCCTTGCAATGGGGCTACAGCTACCAGGGCGAGATCGCTCGCGCCGCGGCCCAGTTGGCGCAAGCCCAGGACGCGCTGGAAAAAGTGCGCCGTCTGGCCCAGGCCGAACTGCAAGGTTTGGAACAACTGAGCTTGAGCACCGCCCAACGCGCCCAGAGCTATGAGACCGAAATCCTGCCCCGCGCCCGCCAAGTGGCCGACGGGGCCGAACTGGCCTACAACAAAGGGGCCCTGTCCCTGACCGACTTGCTGGATGCCCGCCGCACCCTGCGCAGCACCTTGCTGGACGCGCTCAATGCCCGTGCCGACTACGCCCGCGCCGTCGTGGCCTGGCAGTTGCGCACGCAAACTGACAAATAAAATCTCTTTAGGAACTGCAGATGAATCGCTTACTCCCCTTGTGCAAACTGTCAGTCCTGACCCTGGCGGCGTTGACGCTGCTGGCCTGCACCGAAGCCCCACCGCCCAAGCAAGAAGCGCCCGCCCCCATCGTGCAGGGCAATCAATTGCGTTTCCCCACCGGGCATCCGCAACTGGCCCTCTTAACGCTCACGGCCGCCGCCGCTGCCAAACCCATCGCCATCGAGCTGCCCTCCAAACTGGTTTGGAACGAAGAGCGCACCCAGCGTATTTACCCCGCTTTTGCCGGTCGCGTGATGGCCATCAAAGCGGATGTGGGGCAATCGGTGAGCGCCGGTACGCTCCTGGCGCAACTGGCTTCGCCCGACTTCGGCATGGCCCAGAGTGAGACCGCCAAAGCCCAGGCCGATCTGCAACTGACGCAAAAATCCCTGCAGCGCCAGCGTGAGTTGTTCGAGGCTGGTATCGTCGCCAAGAAAGAGCTGGAACAAGCCGAGACCGAAGCGGCCCGCGCCCAGGCCGAAGTTGACCGTGCCCATGGACGCACCCGTTTGTACGGCAGCAGCACCGGCGTGAACCAGCAACTGGCCCTGAGCGCCAGCATCAACGGCGTGGTGGTCGAGCGCAATTTGAACCCCGGCCAGGAAGTGCGGCCGGATCAGTCTGGCCCCGGCGTGCCGGCCCTGTTTGTGGTGACCGACCCGGCCTCGCTGTGGATCCAGATTGACGCGCGCGAGTCCGAAGTCGGCACGGTGCGCCCGGGTGCCAGCTTCGAGTTGGTCGTGCCCACGCTGCCCGGTCAAAAATTTGAAGGCCGCGTCATCACGGCATCAGATTTCATCGACCCTGCGACCCGCACCATCAAGATCCGCGGCGTGATTGCCAACCCCAAGCGCCTGCTCAAGGCCGAGATGCTGGCCACGGCCCGCTTTGACCGCGTCTTTGCGACCGCTCAGGTGGTGGTGCCCGCCGCTGCCGTGATGCTGCGCGGTTCACGGCATTCGGTGTTTGTGCAGACACGCCCCGGCGAGTTTGAACCGCGTGAAGTCGAGCTGGCCTACGAGGGTCCCAAGCAAGTCGTCATCGCCAGTGGCTTGCAGGCCGGTGAGCTGGTGGTGAGCGACAACGCCTTGCTGCTGGCCCGACTGCTGCGCTTGGCGCAAGAGGCCTCCAAAACGCCGGAGACGCCAGAGACCCCCGAGAACAAGGCGGCTTACAAATGAAGCGCCTGATCCAGTACGCCCTGTACCAGCCGCTGTTCATCATCCTGGGGACGCTGCTGTTTGTCATGTCGGGCGTGATCGCCTTCAAAAACCTGTCGGTTGAGGCCTTCCCGGACGTGACCGACACGCAGGTGACCGTGATTGCGCTGTTCCCGGGTCGCGCCGCCGAAGAGGTAGAAAAGCAAGTCACGCTGCCGATTGAAGTCGCCCTGTCGGGCTTGCCCAACGCCATCCGCGTCTTCTCGCACACACAGTTCGGCCTGTCCTTCACCGTGGTCACCTATGACGACAACGCCAAGGTGCAGGAAGCACGCCAACAAATCAATGAACGCCTACGCAGCATTGACCTGCCGCAAGGCGTGACCGCCAACATCGCGCCCAATGCCACACCGGTGGGCGAGATCATGCGCTACCGGGTGCAGGGGGATGGCAAGTCCACCACCGAGTTGCGCACGCTGGAAGACTGGGTGATCGAGCGCGCCTTGCGCCAGGTGCCCGGTATCGCCGACGTGGTGGCCATGGGCGGCTTTACCAAACTGTATGAGGTGCAACCCGATCTGGACAAGTTGCGCGCCTACAAGCTGTCGTTCCAGAACCTGCTGGACGCGCTGGGGCGCGGCAACTCCAATGCGGGCGGCAGCTACGTCGCCCAGGGCGTGCAGCAGTACGCGATTCGCGGCATTGGCCTGCTGACCTCGGCAGATGACATCGGCAATATCGTGGTGGCCGCGCGCAACGGCACACCGATCCTGATCAGCGACATTGCCAAGGTCACCATCGGCTCTGTGCCGCGCCTGGGCGTGGTGGGCCAGGGCCTGGACGATGATGTGGTGACCGGCATTGTGATCATGCGCAAGGGAGAAAACGCCAGCGAAGTGCTCAAAGGTGTGAAGGCCAAGATTGAAGCGCTCAACGCCCATGGCTTGCCGCACGGTGTGCAAATCGTGCCGTTTTATGACCGCACCTGGCTGATGGGCAAAACCCTGTCCACCGTGTTCAAAAACCTGGTGGAAGGCGCGCTGCTGGTGTCGCTGGTGCTCTACATCTTCCTGTCCAACCTGCGCGCCAGTTTGGCCGTGGTGGTGGTGATTCCACTGGCCCTGCTCGCCACCTTCTTGGGTCTGAAGATCATGGGCGTGCCGGCCAACTTGCTGTCACTCGGCGCCATGGACTTCGGCATCATCGTGGACGGGGCGGTGATCGTGATCGAAAACATCATGCACCGGCTGGAGAAAGACAGCGAGAACATGTCTGACAGCGAGCGCAAGCAGGTCATCATTGACGCGACCAACGAGGTCGGGCGACCCACCCTGTTCTCCATGCTCATCATCATTGCCGCGCACATCCCCATTTTTGCATTGCAAAGGCATGAAGGCCGCATCTTTCAACCCATGGCGCTGTCCGTCACCACCGCCCTGGTGGGCTCGCTGATCTTTTCTTTGACCCTGGTGCCCCTGCTGGCCTACTGGATGCTGCGCAAGAAGCTGCCGCACGGCGACAACCGCGTGGTGGCCTGGTCCAAGCGGGTGTACGCGCCAGTGCTGGCGTGGGCCTTGATCAACACTCGCAAGGTGGTCTTTATCGCGCTGGCCATGTTTGCCGTGTCCATCGTGGCGGCCTCGCGCCTGGGCTCGGAGTTTTTGCCGGAACTCGACGAAGGTACGTTTTGGGTGAACTTTGGTTTACCAGCCAGCGTGTCCAACGAAGAAGCCTCCAACATCTTGCGTGATGTGCGCAAGACCCTGTCCACCATTCCCGAGGTGCGCACCACGGTGTCCAAAGCGGGCCAGCCCGAAGACGGCACCGACCCCAAGACCATCAGCATGGCCGAGGTGTTTGTGGACGTGAAGCCGCAGGAAGAGTGGCGCAAAGGCCTCACACGAGACCAACTGATTGACCAGATGGACAAAGCGATCTCAGCCATCCCAGGGCTGGACCCGGCGTTTTCACAACCGATCCGGGACAACGTGTTGGAGTCTATTTCGCAAATCAAGGGGCAAATCGTCATCAAGGTGGCGGGGCCGGATCTGGTCGAACTCGGCAACACCGCCGAGGCGATTGAGCGCGAGGTCAAGCAGGTGCAGGGCGTATTCCGCGCCGAGATTGACCGGCGCGGTGAGTTGCCGCATTTGCAAATTGTGATTGACCGCAGCCGTGCCGCCCGCTATGGCCTGAACGTGAGCGACATTCAAGACGTGATCGAGGCCACGCTGGCGGGCAAGGCCGCCACCGACTTGTGGGAAGGTGAGCGCAAATTCGCAGTGGCCCTACGCCTACCCGCGGACAAACGCATCATCGCCAACCTGCCAAGCACGCCCATTCCGCTGGCCGAGGGTGGCTACACCACGCTGGGCAATGTGGCCACGATCCGCGAGACCACCGGGGCCATGAACATTGCCCGTGAAGCGGGTCAACGCACCATGGCCATTGGCATTTTTATCAAAGACCGCGACATGGGCTCGGTGGTGAAGGACATGCAGACGCGCGTGGCGAAAAACGTCAAACTGGCAGAGAACTACGAGGTGAAATGGTCGGGCGAGTTTGAGAACCAAGAGCGTGCCATGGCCCGCCTGTCGGTGGTCGTGCCGATCTCGTTGCTGCTGATCTTCGTGCTGCTTTTCGACGCCTTCAGTTCGTTCAAAAAAGCGGTGCTGATTTTGCTCAACGTCCCGCTGGCTTTGATTGGCGGCTTTGTCGCGTTGTGGATTTTCTCCATTCCTTTGTCAGTCTCGGCGGCGATTGGTTTCATTGCACTCAGTGGCCAGGCGGTGCTCAACGGCGTGGTGATGCTGTCGGTATTTCAGCAACTGCGCAATGCCGGGCACACGGTGCTGGAGTCGGCCCAGATCGGCTCCATGCAGCGCCTGCGCACAGTGCTGATGACGGCCATGCTCGCGGCTTTGGGGCTGCTGCCGATGGCCTTGAGCCATGACATCGGCTCTGAGACTCAGCGCCCGCTGGCCATTGTTGTAATTGGCGGCCTGTTCACCGCCACGCTGCTGACGCTGGTGGTGTTGCCGGTGTTGTATGTGGCCTGGTTTTCGAAGGTGAAGCCGACTACGGCCTCCAACGTTTAAGCAACAAAGCATTGGCCATGACGCTGACCGAACTCAGCGCCATGGCGGCCCCGGCCAACACCGGGTTTAAAAACCCCAGTGCGGCCAGCGGAATGCCCGCGATGTTGTAAATAAAGGCCCAGAACAGGTTTTGCCGAATCTTGGACACGGTGCGCGCCGAAATATCCAAAGCCGCCAGCACCAGCATGGGATCGCCGCGCATCAAAGTGATGCCCGCTGCGTGCATGGCCACATCGGTACCGCCCCCGCCTGGATTCGCCATGGCCATGCCCACATCGGCCGCAGCCAGTGCGGGTGCGTCATTCACGCCGTCGCCCACCATGGCCACGACATGACACCCACGTTTGTCGCTGCGCATACTGCGCTGCCCCCCGTCCCGATCACTGCGAGCGCGCCGCTCCTGAAGAAAGTCTTGTTTGAGTTCTTGCACTTTTGCCACCTTGTCTGCGGGCAGGACGTCGGCGACCACTTCGCCGAACTCGGGACGCAAACCAAGGCGTCGGCCCATGGCTTCGGCAGCGGCCCGGTTGTCCCCCGAGAGCATCAAGGTGCGAATGCCGCGCGCCCGCAACGCTGCAAGTGCTTCTTTGGCGCCTGGTTTGGGTTCGTCGCCAAACGCCATCAGAGCAAG
>JAYVPU010000034.1:0-37851 GCA_043757205.1 Comamonadaceae bacterium
AAACCTTCACGAACCGCTTGGGTTCTCCCGCTGGGCAATCCAGTGGTCGATCGACACCTTCTCCGGCCCATGCGCCACCAAGTACAACAGCACTGCCGCCCACACGCCATGCGTGGGGTATGAGTCGCCTCAAGCGCCACTTTCTTACAACACTAGCAAAAAATGTCCGAAGCCGACCAACGCTCGTCTTTTCGCTCACAGCCCTTGGCCAGAAGCAAACTTAGAATGCGAGGAGCATTTCCTCGGCATCATTTGTGAGAAACCTCATGCACCCTTCCCGTTTGATCAGCCGCTTCTCGCTGGCTTTTTTGCTAGTTCCCCTTGCTGCCACCTGGCTCCATGCGCAAGAGGCCAACTGGCCGCAACGCGCCGTCAAAGTGATCGTGCCCTACGCCGCAGGCGGCAGCTCTGACACTTTGGGTCGCTTGGCGGCTCTGGGCTTGACCGAGACCTTCAAGCAACCCTTTGTGATTGAAAACAAAGGCGGTGCGGGCGGCATCATTGGCTCACAGCAGGTGGCCAAAACTGCGCCTGATGGCTACAACCTGGTGGTCTCTGGTGTGGGCTCGCACGTGATTGCCCCAGCCGAGAACCCCAAGGCCTTTGACCCGATGAAGGACTTCACCCACATTGCCATGCTGGGGGGCCCGCCGCTGGTGCTGGCGGTCAATGCCGACCTGCCGATCAAAGACATCAAAAGTTTTCTCGACTACGCCAAGCGCTCACCCAAGGGGATCAGTTGGGGATCGCCCGGCAAGGGCACGCATGGCTACCTCATCGGCGAGAGTTTCGAGTTGATCACCAAGACCAATATGCAACATGTGGCCTACAAGGGCGCGGCCCCCGCGGTGGCTGACTTGGTGGCGGGGCACATCCAGGCCTCGTTCACCACGCTCAGCACGGCCAGCGCCCACATTCAGTCGGGTCGCTTGCGCGCGCTGGGTGTGACCTCCTCCAAACGCATGCCGGATTTCCCCAATGTGCCGACCTTTGCCGAGCTGGGTTACCCCAAGCTCACCTCGCTCACCTGGTTTGCCTTGTCTGGCCCGGCGGGCATGTCACCTACGCTGGTGAACCGCATCAACCTGGAGGTGCGCAAGATCATGCGTTCACCCCATGCCCAGGAGCAGCTTGCCAAGAGCTCGATGGAAACCTTTGATTGGGACGTGGCCCGTTTCAATCAGTTCTTCAGTGACGAGATCACCCAATGGACGCCCATCGTGCGCAATATCAAGCCCGACAACTGATCGCGCCAGTCTCAGGCCTCGATGGAGATAGCACCCGCCTCGTGCAGCGCTTTGTAGGTTTTGATGGGGATCATGCAGGGGGCCACGACGGCCTCGCCGGTGCGGATGTTGAAGGCACCGTTATGAAAATCACACTCAACATGGTCGCCGTCAACCTCGCCCTCGGACAGTGAGCCGGGGCCATGGGTGCAGGCGTCATCCGTGACAAAAAACTCGCCATCGATGTTGAACACCGCCAGCGTTAAACCCTCTTTCTCTACCTTGATGACCTTGCCGGGTGCGACGTCAGACGCTTGGCACAGGGCAAGGTATTTGCAAGGACCGGACATATGAAAACTCCTGTTGACAATAACAAGCTTGAAATGATAACCTCGTTTCCAATGAAAGAACAGCGTTCCTTCATACGGGACATTAAAGAACCACTCTTGGAGAATCCCTCATGTTGAAAAAAGAACAGAACGATTTCGTGACGCAAACTGGCCCAGGCACGCCCATGGGCGACATGTTTCGGCGCTACTGGTTGCCGGCCCTTTTGGCTGAAGAACTGGTCGAGCCCGATGGCGCGCCGGTGCGGCTGGAATTGCTGTCCGAAAAAATGCTGGCCTTTCGTGACACGCAAGGGCGCTTGGGTGTGATCGACGAGTTTTGCGCGCACCGGGGCGTCTCGCTCTGGTTTGGCCGCAATGAAGAAGGCGGCATCCGCTGCCCCTACCACGGCTGGAAGTACGACATCAACGGCCAGTGCCTGGACGTGCCCTCAGAATCGGTGGAGAGCGGCTTTTGCAAAAAGATCAAACTCAAGTCTTACTCGCTGATCGAGCGTGGCGGTGTGATCTGGATTTACATGGGCCCGCCCGAATTGCAGCCGCCCCTGCCCGAGTATGAATTTGCCACCGTGCCGGCCAACCAGAGCTACAGCTCCAAGCGCATTCAGGAATGCAATTGGCTGCAAGCGCTGGAAGGTGGCATTGACTCCAGCCACGTCTCCTGGCTGCACAGCGGCAGTCTGAACTCTGACCCGCTGTTCAAAGGGGCCAAGGGCAACCAGTACAACACCAGCGACAAGCAACCCGTGTTTGACGTGCAGGACACGGAAGGTGGCCTGCACGTGGGTGTGCGACGCAATGCCGAAGACGACCAGTACTACTGGCGCATCACCCCTTGGCTCATGCCCTGCTTCACCATGGTGCCCCCGCGTGGCGACCACCCCATGCATGGCCATTTCTGGGTGCCGATCAACGACCACAACAACTGGGCCTGGAGCTTTGACTACCACCCCACGCGCGCTTTGAGCGACTATGAGTTGCAGGCCATGAAAGACGGCAAAGGCATTCATGTCAGCACCATCCCCGGCACCTACATCCCGATTCAAAACAAAACCAACGATTACCTGATGGACCGGGCCAAGCAAAAATCCGGCGTGAGCTACAGCGGCATCGACGGCATTGGCATGCAAGACGCGTCGTTGCAAGAGAGCATGGGCTCCATCCAGGACCGCACCAAAGAGAACCTCACCTCCACCGACAACGGCGTCATCATGATGCGCCACCGCCTGATCAAGGCCGCCAAAGCACTGGCCGACAAGGGCATGCCCCCACCCGGCACGGATCCCGAGGTGCAGCGCGTGCGCTCGGTTGCGCTGCTGCTGCGCCGGGATTTGCCGTTTAAAGAAGCGGCCAAAGACGCTTTGCGTGCTGAGCCGGGCAAGCCGCAAGCGTCGGTCTAAAAAATGACCACCACCTTCAAAGCCGCCGTTGCGCTGCCGGGCAACACCATCGAAATTCAAACCTTCGACACGCCCGAGCCCAGCCCCACCACGGGCTTGCTCAAGGTGGCCACCACCGGCGTGTGCGGCAGCGACTGGATGTTTTTTCAAGACATCCCCAAGTTGCGCGGACCGGCGATTTTGGGCCATGAAACCGTGGGTCATGTGGAGCAAGTGGGCGCCATCGCGGGCCTGAAATGGGGCGTGAAAGAAGGCGACCTGGTGGCGCTGGAAGAGTACCTGCCCTGCGGTCATTGTGACTTTTGCCGCAGCGGCGACTTTCGCCTGTGCAATGCAACCGATTGGCGCCTGGGTGGCCTGCGCTACGGTGCCACCGGCGTCAACGTGGGCAATGGCCTGTGGGGCGGCTACAGCCAGTACCAGGAGCTGCACCTGAACACCGTGTTTCACAAGGTGCCGCAGGGGCTTGAGCCCAAGTACGCGGCGTTGGCTCTGCCCATGTCTAACGGCATTGAGTGGACTTATCTGCAAGGCGGCGCTGGCCCTGGGCAAACGGTGCTGATCCAGGGGCCGGGCCAACAGGGTTTGTCTTGCGTGGTGGCGGCCAAAGAAGCCGGTGCCGAAAAAATCATCGTCACCGGCCTGGCGAATCCGACCGACGCCAAACGCTTGGCCATGGCCAAACGACTAGGCGCGCACCACACGGTAGCCATTGGCGAGCAAGACCTGCTGGAAACCGTGGCCGACCTCACCAACGGTCAGATGGCCGACTTGGTGATCGACTGCGCCTCGGGCGGGCCCGGCTCGGTCATCAGCGCCATGCAGTTAGCGCGCAAACGCGGCCGTGTGATTTTGGGCGGCATCAAGCGCAAAAAAATACCTGAGTTTGATAGCGACATGATCATCGCCCGCTTCCTCACCGTCAAAGGCATGCGCGGCCACAGCTACGAGTCGGTCGAGCTGGCCCTGCAACTGATCGCGGGCAACCGGCACAATGTGCGTGACATGAGCACGCACAGCTTTGGTCTGGATCAAACCGAATACGCCTTGCGCTCGCTGGTGGGCGAAGGGGCCGAAGATGTGGTTCACATGACGATTGATCCCTGGCGTTAAGGGACTTACTTTTGTAAGGGATCAACCACTGCGCAGTAAGGCTTCCAAACTCTCGGCCTGACTCGCACTCAAAGGCTGGGCCACGATCACCGTCAAACCACGTTGAACCTCCGTGTCTGAAGGCAGCGTGTCAGGCGTGACTTCGGGTTGTGGCTCAAAGGGTGCGAGTTGCACCAGCCACGGCCCTTGTTCTGTCAGCACTCGGCCTTTGAGGCGCAGCAGTGCGGGGCCTAGGCTGGCTTGTAGCGTTTGAATTTTCATCAATAGTGCGTGACCATTTTCCACTTGGGGCAAGGGCCACCAGTGCGCCTGAGCTGAGTGCTTGTGCTCATGCGCTTGACCCTGAACGTGCGCATGGTCATGGTCATGCGCGTGATGCTGCGTAACATGGGACGACAACCCAGCACTCTCTTGCAAACTTTGCAGCATCTGCGCTGCCGACAAACTGGCTTGCGCTGAGGTGATGATGGAAACTTGCGCCCCCTGGTGCACGAGTTGGTGTTCCAAGCGTTGCTTCAAACGGCTCAAGGCTGCGTCGTCCACCAAATCCGTCTTGGTCAGCACCAACACATTCGCCCCGCTCAGTTGCGCACGCGCTTCGGCGTGCTGGCTCAAGACAGCATCGGCCGTGGCGGCACTCAGGCAGGTGATGACCCCCGCCAGCCGATAGCGTTCGCGCAGCAAATCACTGCCATGCAGGGCCTGCACCACCGGGGCTGGTTCGGCCAGACCCGTGGTCTCAATCACCAAACTGGGGAAGCGCGGCATGCGCCGGTGCAGTCGGGCCCAAAACAAATCTTCCATCGCCTCAGCCAAGCCCGGCAAACCGGTACAGCAGACGCAAGCGTTGGCCACCAGGGCCGCCGACTCGCTGGCCACGCTCAACAACTGGTTGTCCAGCCCCACCTCGCCCAGTTCATTGATGATGAGCGCGGCCTCGCTCAACTCAGGCTGCGCGAGCCATGCTTTGAGCAGGCTGGTCTTGCCGCTGCCCAGGTAACCGGTGAGCAGATACACTGGAATACGAGAGTCAGTGACAGGCGGCGGGACAGTGGGGTTCATACGCAGTGTGCTGAAGCAGTGAAGGATATTCGCATGGAACGTATCACCATTTCAATTGAGCCCGAGCTGGCGGCGGTGCTCGATCAATTGACCGAGAAAAACGGTTACAGCTCGCGCTCGGAAGCGCTGCGTGATCTGATTCGCGGTTGGCACTCGCAAGAGGCCCTGCGCCATGAGGAGAGCGAGCATTGTATTGCCCACATCGGCTATGTGTACAAGCACCATGACCGCACCATGGCCGAGCGCATTGCCAACATCGCGCACGAGCACCACCACCTGACGGTATCGAGCATGCATCTGCATCTGGACCATGACAATTGCTTGGAAGTGGCTTTTTTGCGCGGTTTGACGCAAGAGGTGCGCCAGTACGCCAACCGTGTGGTGGCGCTGACGGGCGTGCGCCACGGCTCAGTCCACATCATTCCCGTGACACTGGACAACGGCGGCAAACGCCATAGCCATGGCGACGGCCTACACCACGTGCATTTGCAGCCGGCGAGTTAAAGTTTGACGCTGAAAGTGCCAGCGGCTGATGGCATACACACCCAGCAGAGTGAGCGTGATGCCTGCACCAATCCATAGGCCGTAAGCCTCCCAGGCGGCTTCTAGCGGGGCGAAATGCGCTTTGCTGTGGCTCACCCCCACCACCATCAAAGCCAGGCCTGCAATCACCCCGCTCATGATGCGTCCGGCTTGCTGCGCCACGCGCTCACTGCGGCGCACCAGCCAGTGCATGAGCAAGCCGTTGCCGGTATCGGCCAGCATCATGCCCAGGCCAAAACAACCCGCCAGTAAAAACACCATGCCAAACCCGCCCAGTTCATGGCCCTTTGCGGCCATCAAACCGGCCTGCGCCAAAGAGTCCAGCGAAATCGCAAAAGCAAAGCCCACGCCCACGGGGTGCGCCAGCGGCCCCATAACGCGCAAGACCAGCGCGGCCCATGAGCCCGCCACGGGGCCATGTGAATGCGTGTGTGCATGAGCCCCAACACAGTGCCGTAAATTGACCAGCGCGAGCCAGAGCAGAAAAGCGCTCGACACCCACAAGCCCATCTCATCCAGCCACGCGGGCAATTGCACGCCTTGCCAGTAAAAAACAAAGGTGGCCAACAGAATCGTCAGGCTATGACCGCAGGCGAATTGAAACCCCGTCAAGCGCGCTGCCCAGTACGCGTGCGCACGAAAACGCATCCGGGTCAGCCCATCAATCGCCGCGATATGGTCCGGGTCCATGCCATGGCGCACGCCCAGCGCCAGGAGAAGACCCAAAGTGGCCCAGAGGGAGGATGTGGTGGAAACCATGGTGTGATGATTTTAGTTTTCATCACACCTGTGGAAAATTCGGGTTAACCCGCTGTTTTCATCCCTGCGGCATTCGAACTTGTGATCGGCCATTGCCCTGGCAGGCGGCGGGTGCTCATGACTTGAGCGTCGGCTTAACCTCCACAAAAGACTTCACCTGCGACACACCCTCGGTGTCGTTGAGAATGGCCAGCACGGTTTTGAGTTCCGTTTGGCTTTGGGCTCGGCCAATCAAGTAGGTGATGTTGCGCACCGAACGCCAGCGGTAGTTGACGGATGTCACATCGGCGTGTGCGATGAGTTTGGCCGAGATTTTTGTTTCAATCCAGAGGTCCCCGACCACTCGGCTCAGCCCCTCTTTGGGCGCTTCATCTGGGTAGCGGCTAGCGTTCACTCGTCGCGCCTGCTCGACCGTGGATACGACCTGAA
This sequence comes from Comamonadaceae bacterium, assembly GCA_043757205.1. Lineage (GTDB taxonomy): Bacteria > Pseudomonadota > Gammaproteobacteria > Burkholderiales > Burkholderiaceae_C > CANCDA01. Next base: position 6,880 of record JAYVPU010000034.1, read on the forward strand.
TTTCATCGTGGATTTTTTTGATGCGCTTGTCTGCACGCGCCAGCTTGATCAGCTCCTGTCGGGTTTTAGGGTCAGAGACCGTCTCCGTGAGCATGACCCGCAGCTCCCAAACATCGGCATTCACATCCAGCAAGAGCTTGTTATCCCGATCTGACAAGACAGACAGAAAGTTGACCCCAATTTGAGTGTCGGTTATCTGGTCATCGGTTTGACGATCTTCCCGAAGCTTCTTGGCAGTCTCCAGCATGAGGGCGGTGCAACCTGTGGTGCCCAAGGCGATACACAACATCAAGCCGACAAGGACAAGCCTTGACTTGCATAAAAATAATTTCATGCTGCACCTTAACCAGTGCAGCGTCACTCACTCGCAAGCGAACGTGAGCGTTGTCAGGACATGTGTGCCGCAAATAACAGCTACGCCCTGACGCACGACTTTCAAGCCGTATCGTTCAGAAACAAGGTTTGCAGGTCGCTCAAAAAATCAAAGCCGCGCTCGGTTGGCCAGACGCGTTGAAAGTCGCGCGCGATCAGGCCTTTGGTTTCAGCCTCTTGCAGCCCGGCCTGAATGGCGGTGATGGCCAGGCCGGTGCGTTCTGAAAATTCGACCAGCGAAAACCCCTGGCGCAGGCGCAGCGCATTGAGCATGAATTCAAACGGCAGATCAGCACGACTAACCTCGGTTTCTTGCGCTAGAGCCTGCCCCAACACGGCTTTTTCCATGTAGAGCCGGGGGTCGCGCAAACGCACCTGGCGCACGATGCGGTGCGCGAAGCTGAGCTTGCTGTGCGCACCGGCGCCTATGCCCAGGTAGTCGCCAAACTGCCAGTAGTTAAGGTTGTGACGGCTGTGGTGGCCAGCGCGTGCGTAGGCCGACACCTCGTAACGATCCAGGCCCGCCAGAGCCGTGCGCTCGGTGATGAGGTCGAGCATGGCGTAAGCCGTGTCGTCCTCCGGGATCACGGGCGGGTACTTGGCAAAGTAAGTGTTGGGCTCGATGGTGAGGTGGTAGATGGACAGGTGCGGTGGCGCCAGCGCCAGCGCCTGGTCCACGTCTTGCTCCAACTGCGCCATGGTCTGACCCGGCAGCGCGTACATCAAATCCAGATTGAAGGTATCAAAAGCCAGGGCGGCTTCTTCCAGCGCCGCAATCGCTTGGGCGCGGTCATGCACGCGACCCAGGACCTTCAGGTGCTCGTCATTGAAGCTTTGCACGCCAACCGATAGACGCGTGACGCCCGCGCTGCGGTAGGCCCGAAAACGGTCTTTTTCAAATGTTCCGGGGTTGGCTTCCAGCGTGATTTCGCAGCCTGCCGAGAGCTTGAGGCGGGCCCGGATGTCACTCAGCAGGCGCTCAATGGCTTGTGGCGAGAACAGACTGGGCGTGCCGCCGCCAATGAAAATGGTGTGAATGGTGCGGCCCCAGATCAGCGGCAGGGCGACCTCCAGGTCGGCCATGAGCGCATCCAGGTAGCGCTGTTCGGGCAGCTCGCCGCTGCTCATCTCATGCGAGTTGAAGTCGCAGTAGGGGCATTTCTTCAGACACCAGGGCAGGTGCACGTAGAGCGAAAGTGGCGGCAGGGCGGCGAGTTGCAGGGTGCCGGGGCGCAGGTAGCGCTGGATGTCAGGGGTGGTCTGCTGCATCGCCGAGATAACAGGAATGGTCACAGGCACGGTCACAACCAACGCTCCCGAATTAATTGAACCATGGCCTGTGCGGCTTGGCCGCGGTGGCTGTGCTGGTTTTTCACCTCGGTGGGCAACTGCGCAAAGGTTTGCCCGAAGGCGGGGATGAACATCACCGGGTCGAACCCAAAACCGTTCGTGCCCAAAGGCTCGCGGGCGATCTCCCCTACCACACGGCCCACCGCAATCAGCGGTTCCGGGTCATCGGCCGAGCGCAGCGCCACCAGTGTGCTGACCAGGGCAGCGCGGCGATTGGCGATGCCCTGCATCTGCTCCAGCAGGGCGCGCACATTGTTGTCATCCCCCTTGGCATAACCAAACTGGGTGGCGTAAAAAGCCGTGTCCACACCGGGCAGGCCGCCAAACGCGTCCACGCACAAGCCCGCATCGTCAGCCAGCGCGGGCAGGCCGCTCAAGCGAGAGGCGTGGCGTGCCTTGGCCAGGGCGTTTTCAACAAAGGTGCGGTGCGGCTCTTCGGCTTCGGGAATGGCCAGCTCCGACTGGCGCACCAGTTGCAAGCCGGTGCTGCCCAGCATGTCTTGCAACTCGCGCAGCTTGCCAGGATTGTTTGATGCGAGAACGATTTTCAGATTCAAAAGTGGCTCCAAGCCTTTGAATAGTAGCGTAAGCAGCTACTATTTTGATAGCGATTCGGTTTGCAGCTGGATCAGCTCGGCAATGCCTTGCTCGGCCATGCTCAACAAACTGTCCATTTGCGTGCGGGTAAAGGCCACGCCTTCGGCGGTGCCTTGGACTTCAACAAAATGACCCGCGCCGGTCATCACCACGTTCATGTCGGTGTCGCATGCCGCGTCTTCGCTGTAGTCCAGATCCAGCAAGGCCGCGCCTTGCATGAGCCCGACCGAAATGGCGGCCACATGGCCCGAGATGGGCGACTCGGTCAGCTTGCCTTGGCTCAACAGCCAGTTCACCGCATCCTGCGCGGCCACAAAAGCGCCGGTGATGGCCGCCGTGCGCGTGCCGCCGTCGGCCTGCAACACGTCGCAATCCAGCGCAATGGTGCGCTCGCCCAGCTTATTCAAATCAAACACGGCGCGCAGGGAGCGGCCAATCAGACGCTGAATCTCTTGCGTACGCCCGCTTTGCTTGCCGCGCGCGGCCTCGCGGTCATTGCGCTTGTGCGTGGCGCGTGGCAGCATGCCGTATTCGGCCGTGACCCAACCCTGGCCTGTGCCGCGCTGATGCGGCGGCACTTTGTCTTCGACCGACGCCGTACAAAGCACCCGGGTGTTGCCGAACTCGATCAGCACCGAGCCTTCGGCGTGCAAGGTGTAGCCGCGCGTGATGCGCACCGGGCGCAACTGGTTTGCGGCGCGCGCGTTGTGTCTCAAAGAATCAGTCATGAATCAGTAGGTAAATGAGCGGTCAACATGGCGTGACGGGTGTCAGCCACACGTCTTATTTCTTTTTGACTGCGGAACGCCGTATGGCATCGTTGATTTCAGCAATGGAGCGTTCGATCTCTTCGTCGTTCAAATCATCTGACAAATGCTCAAAGCCGTTGGCTTGCACGGTTGAGGCAAAAACGCCATCGTCCATACCCTGCGTGGAAACGCTGGCCCGGGTGGACTCAAAAGCATCGGGCGTCTCCCATTCAATGGCCAAAGCCGTCACGTTGTCACTGCTGCTGCCGGCCTTGGTCAGTGCTTTTTCCACCAAATCACGAACTGCATTGGCCACAGTTTTGTTGGCCAACTCATAGACAATTTCAACATCGCTCAAGCTGCCCCACAAACCGTCGGAGCACAGCAATATCTTGTCCCCTTCTTTCAAACCCACAGGCCCGGTGATTTCAAACACCAGTGGGATGGGAGAGCCCAGACAGGTGTAGAGCATATTGCGATTGACCCCTTCGCTCAATTTTTCGTTGGTCGAGTCGCCCTGTCTTTGTTCAATGTAGGAGTGGTCCCGGGTTTTTGCCAACAGCTCGCCATCACGCACCAAGTACAAACGTGAATCGCCGCAATGGATCCAGCTGATGCCGCCCTTTTGAATCAAGGCCGCCACCAAGGTGGTGCGCGGCGAATCTGGCATGCCTTTGTCGATCGAATACCGATGTATCTTGTGATCCGCGATTTTGATGGCGGTCTCTAGAAAAGAGTACGGATCGTCAATACCGGTTTTGGAGTCGCTCTGAAACAAGCCCGTCATGACTTGCAGGGCCATCTGGGAAGCCACTTCCCCTTGTGGATGCCCGCCCAAACCATCCGCCACCAAAAAGAAACTCGCATTGCGCGTGTAGGAATAGCCCATGCGGTCTTGGTTGACCGCTCGCCCACCAATGCGGCTGAGCTGGAACACAGAAAATTTCATTTTTTCTTTCCGCTACCGTCAGTAGCACCTCTGGCGCTTTTTTTGCTGTCAGTCAACATACTGTCAAACTGCATGCGCACCTTTTCTCCCACGGTCAATTTGGTGTAGCGGCGCTCACCTTCGCGGTTCATTTCTTTTTGCAAGGCAAACACCGATTGAGGCCGAGACAGCGGATCCAGCGCCATGCACCACTCCACCACTTCAATCAAGTTGTCGGAGTAAGTGCCGCGCAGCCGTGCCAGCGCGGTGGAGAATCGGTCTTTCTCCTTGCGTTGTGGTGCTTCATTGGGCGGGTAGCCTTGCATGCAGGAATAGATGCAAGCACCGATGGCATAGATATCGGTCCAGGGGCCCATGGGGGTGTCACGCCGGTACATCTCAGGGGCTGCAAAGCCTGGCGTGTACATGGGTCGAATGAAGTTGCATTCTTTGCTCAACACTTCGCGGGCAGCACCAAAATCAATCAGTACAGAGCGGTTGTCGTCCGTCACAAAAATGTTGGCGGGTTTGATGTCCAGGTGCAGCATCTTGTGCTGGTGCACGATGCGCAAGCCACGCAGTATTTCATCGAACAAAGAGAGAATCGTGGACTCACGAAACACCTTTTGATTTTTAAGGTCTTTGGCGGTGATGATGAAGTCTTGCAGCGATGCACCCTCCAGGTAATTCATCACCATGTAAACGGTTTCGTTTTCCCGGAAAAAATTCAACACACTCACCACCGAAGGGTGAGAGATCTGGGCCAGTGAACGCCCTTCTTCAAAAAAACTCTTCAGACCCAGACGGTACAAGGAGAGCTTTTCTGGCTGCACCCGCGGCAACAATTCACCCGACTCCCGGGTCGCCAATGAGGCTGGCAGATACTCTTTGATGGCAACCTGCAACCCCTCCGGGTCCAGCGCCAGATACACCACACCAAACCCACCCGCAGCGACCTTGCGAATGATTTTGTACCCCCCAATGACGGTGTCTGGGGCGAGGGGAGCGGGTTTGACCTTTGACATATTTCTGACCAGGTACTCAGTTACTCCGGCGCAACCCGGTTATTCTTGGGCCTACTTAACTGCCCCTAAATGCCATGCCAGTTTACAGCATGACTGGCTATGCCAGCGTCCAGAACACCACTGCCAACCCCGCGACAACGTCGGACGCCAAAGGGGCTTCGAGTGGTCATCTCGGTCTTGAAATCCGTTCTGTCAACAGCCGATTTCTGGACTTGTCATTTCGACTGCCTGAGGAACTTCGACAACACGAGCCCGCCTTGCGCGAACTACTGACGGGCAAGCTCAAACGGGGCAAGGTAGAGGTTCGGATCGCGGTAGAGAGCGGCTCAGCCAACGCGATTCCAGACCCAACGCCGGCCTTGTTACAACGACTGAACACCGTCCAGGACAACGTATTGGCTTGGCTACCCAAGGCCCACGCCCTCAGCGTGGCCGACATCCTCAAACTGGCCTCCAGTACACAGGAAGCCGCCCGTGAATGGGGGGAGGCGGTGTTGCCCTTGGCAGAAAAGGCCTTGAAAGACTTGCTCTCGGCCCGACAACGCGAAGGCGGACGACTCGCCAGCATGCTGCTGGAGCGTATCGGACAACTGCGACTGCTGGCGCAGCAAGCCTTACCCTTGGTGCCGCAACTCGTGACGCAGCAGCGCCAGCGTTTTCTGGAGCGCTGGAAGGATGCCATGGCCTTGACCGAAGGCAGCGCCACACCCGAATCGGCCCAGGACCGGGCGCTGACCGAGGCGACGGCTTTTGCCATTCGCATCGACGTGAACGAGGAAATCACCCGCCTCAACTCCCATCTGGATGAGGTGGAGCGACTGATTACCAAAGGCGGAGAAGTGGGCAAGCGGCTTGATTTTTTGATTCAGGAAATGCACCGCGAGGCTAATACCATGGGCTCCAAGTCAGCCGCGCTGGAATTGACTCATATTTCCGTGGACATGAAAGTCCTGATCGAGCAGATGCGCGAGCAGGTGCAAAACATAGAATAGTTTGATCATCACCGCCCTTGTTCTTTGAGACTCACTATGGACTACCCCGGAAACCTGTACGTCATCGCGGCCCCTAGCGGGGCGGGCAAGTCGAGCTTGGTCAAAGCCTTGATGGAGTTGGACTCGCATCTACAACTCTCCATCTCGCACACCACGCGTGCACCCCGAGGCCAGGAAAAGCAAGGGCGCGAGTACTTTTTTGTCTCACCGGCCGAGTTTGATGCCATGGTGCAGGCCGATGTCTTTGTGGAATGGGCCCATGTCCACAGCCAACGCTATGGCACGTCCAAGAAAGCCATCGAAGATCGCATGGCTCAAGGGGGTGATGTCATTTTGGAAATCGACTTTCAGGGTGCTGTTCAAATCAAGAAAACATTCGCCAACGCCATTTGTATTTTCATCCTGCCCCCCAGTTGGGAAGAATTGCGATCACGGCTAGAGCGTCGTGGTGAAGATGCCCCCGAGGTGATTGAACTGCGTTTGAAAAATGCCGCGATTGAAGTGGCCCAAGCCCATAAATTCGACTTCGTTATAATCAACGAGCTGTTTGACCGAGCGCTTTTTGACCTGAAAGCGATTGTTCACTCCCAACGACTCAAGTATTCTGCGCAACATCGCGCCAGAACTGATACGTTCAAAGCGTTAAATATCCCCTAGCCTTCTGGAGCATTTCATGGCCCGTATCACCGTCGAAGACTGCCTTGTGCAGATCCCCAATCGTTTTCAGTTGGTGCTGGCTGCCACTTACCGCGCCCGCATGCTCAGCCAAGGCCATGCCCCCAAAATCGAGAGCAAAAACAAACCCTGCGTCACTGCCCTGCGTGAAATTGCAGAAGGCAAAGTTGGCATTGAAATGCTGAAAAAAGTGCCGCTGTAAGCCCTCACTCACCCCATGAAAAAAGCACCTTGACGGGTGCTTTTTTCATGGGTAGTGCTGCCAGCCCCAGATCAGCACGCTACATTTAGGGCATGGCACCTGGAACAAACACCGCTCTAAATAAAGCAGACCGCCTCAACGCATTCAAAGGCGTGGACGTCTCCAGCCTGGCCGCCGCCAATGCCACAGCGGCCAGCTTTGCGGGCCTCATCGCCAAGCTGGACTACCTCTCCCCGGCCGACTTGGCGCAAGTTCGCCTGGCCTACCGCTTTGCCGACGAGGCCCATCTGGGTCAACTCCGCAACAGCGGTGAACCCTACATCACCCACCCCATTGCAGTCACGGCCCAATGCGCCGAATGGAAACTGGACGCGCAGGCCCTCATGGCCGCGCTGCTGCACGACGCCTTAGAGGACTGCGGCGTTACCAAAACCGAGCTGATTGAGCGCTTTGGCTCCCCCGTCGCTGAGTTGGTTGACGGCCTGACCAAACTGGAAAAATTGCACTTCTCGACCCGTGAAGAAAACCAGGCTGAGTCGTTCCGCAAGATGCTGCTGGCCATGGCGCGCGATGTTCGCGTCATCTTGATCAAACTGGCCGACCGCACCCACAATATGCGCACCTTGTCCGATGCCCCACGTGACAAATGGGCCCGCATCTCGTCTGAGACGCTCGACATTTATGCACCCATTGCTTACCGCCTCGGTCTGAACCAGACTTACCAGGAACTTCAAGACCTGGCCTTTAGCCACCTCTTCCCCTGGCGCCATGCCACGCTGGCCAAAGCTGTTACGAAGGCGCGCGGGCGCCGGCGTGACCTGTTTCAAAAAGTCCAACGAGAAGTGGAAGCGTCGTTCAAAACACCCGGCATGACCGTGCGTGTCACCGGTCGGGAAAAAACGCTGTACTCCATCTACAAAAAGATGGATGAAAAACACCTGTCTTTTGCCAAAATTACGGATATTTACGGCTTTCGCGTGCTGGTTCCCAACTTGAGCGATTGCTACACCGCCTTGGGTGTTCTGCACCAACTTTACAAACCGGTGCCGGGCAAGTTCAAAGACCATATTGCCATTGCCAAACCCAACGGCTACCAATCACTGCACACCACGTTAGTGGGTCCTTCAGGCATCAATGTGGAGTTTCAAATTCGCACCGAGAACATGAACATCGTGGCGGATTCTGGCGTGGCGGCCCATTGGCTTTACAAGACCTCCGAATCCGACAGCGCCACGACCGACCGTCTCGGGGTCAAGTGGCTACAGTCTTTGCTCGACATACAACTCGAAACCCACGACGCCGCCGAGTTTTGGGACCACGTCAAGGTCGATCTTTTCCCCGATGCGGTTTATGTCTTCACCCCCAAGAGCCGCATCATGGCTCTGCCCCGCGGAGCCACGGTGGTGGATTTCGCCTACGCCATTCACAGCAATGTCGGTGATCATGCCGTCGCCGCGAAAATCAACGGCGATCAAGCGCCCTTACGCACCAAGCTTAAAAATGGTGATGTCGTGGAGGTGAGCACCGCCTCCGACGCCACCCCCAACCCAGCCTGGCTGAGCTTTGTGCGCACAGCGCGTGCACGCTCGAAGATCAGGCATCACCTGAAGACCATGGCGCAAAACGAGTCTGAATTGCTCGGTCAAATACTGTTGACACAGGCCCTGCGCGCCGAGGGCATCGAAAAACTGCCTGAAGAAGATGAAGCGTCCCAGGGTCTATGGGACAAGCTGCTGCGCTTTACCGGCAGCAAGAGTCGCTCAGAACTACTGACCGACATCGGGCTGGGCAAACGCATTGCCACCATTGTGGCCAAACGCCTGTTAAAACTGTTGATGGAGAGCGGTCAAAGGCCCAATGCCTTGCTGCTTACGCTAGAGCGCTTTGCCCCACACGAATCTCAAACGCAAGGCACGGTCACCATTGACGGCAGTGAAAATGCTTCCGTCCAGTTCGCCACCTGCTGCCGCCCCCTCCCCGGGGACCGAATTTTGGGCTACCTGGGTCGCGGCGAAGGCTTGGCCGTGCACACAGATGACTGCGTGGTGGCCAAAAAACTTCAGAACAGGGACAGTGACCGCTTTATCAGCGTCGAGTGGTCAGATGAGCCCGCAAGAGCCTTCGAAGCCGGCATTCTCGTCACCGTGACCAACGGAAAAGGCGTGCTGGCCCGTGTCGCATCGGCATTGGCCTCCGCAGAGGCCGACATTGCCCACATTGACATGGGCGAGGAGTCGGCGCAAGACACCACTGATTTGCGTTTTGTCATTGCGGTCAGAGACACCGCTCATCTGGAAACCGCCTTGCGTAGCCTCAAACGAGCGCCCTCAGTGTTGCACGCCAGCCGCATCAAGGGCCATTCCTGATCAAGGCCCCTGAGGTGCGGGGTAGTGCACGGCCAGCACTTCAAGCTCTTCAACCCCTGTCGGGGTGATCAATCGGACCACATCACCGGCGTGCGCCTTGATCAAGGTGCGTGCAATCGGCGACACCCAGCTCACCTGAGACTGGGCACTGTCGGCCTCATCAATACCCAGGATCGTGATGGTTCGCTCCTGACCTGCTGCATCGACATAGGTCACCGTGGCTCCAAAAAATATCTGATCGTTGCCATGGTGCAGGCTGGGGTCAGTCACCTCCGCCATTTCTAGACGTTGGGTCAAAAATCGGATGCGCCGGTCAATCTCACGCAATCGCTTTTTCCCGTAGATGTAGTCGCCATTTTCTGAGCGATCGCCGTTGCTGGCCGCCCAGTAAACGGCATCGACAATCTTGGGCCGCTCGTTGTCAATCAGGTCCAGCAGCTCAGTGCGCAAACGGGCGTAGCCCTGCGGTGTGATGTAGTTTTTGCCACCCGTTTGCAATGGCGGTAGCGGCAGCTCATCATCGTCTGCGGCATCGCTTTCTTTGGTAAAGGCCTTGCTCATGACGGCTTCTCTTGGGGCTGACTTCGGATGAGTTTACGTCCAAGAAAAAAGCCTGCAACTTTTTAGTTGCAGGCTTTATCTTTTTGGTGCGGCTGGCAGGAATTGAACCCACGACCCCTTGGTTCGTAGCCAAGTACTCTATCCAACTGAGCTACAGCCGCGCAGCTTTGAATTATAACCTAATTTGAATGGTAGGGCGTGAGTGACTTGAACACTCGACCAAAGGATTATGAGTCCTCTGCTCTAACCAACTGAGCTAACGCCCCAACCGAAGCGCTGATTGTAAGGGCCGCTATGACGGACTATTTGTGGTGACTCAGCGCGTTGCTGACCAGCTTGGAGGTGATGTCCACAATTTGGATCATGCGGTCATAGGGCATGCGGGTGGGACCAATGACGCCCAAGGTGCCGACGACCTGGCCGTCCACCTCATAAGGGGCGCTGACGATGGACAGGTCTTCAAACGGTACAACCTTGCTTTCGCCGCCGATGAAAATTCGCACGCCTTCGGCTTGGCCTGCAATGTCGAGCAGGCGCATGAGCTGTGCCTTCTCTTCAAACAAATCAAAGGCCCGGCGCAAGTGGCCCATGTCGCTGGAAAAATCCGTCACGGCCAGCAGGTTTCGTTCGCCAGAGATGACGACCTCGTCCCGGGTGTCAGACATCGCCTCCGAGCTGGCTGCCACAGCGGCCTGCATCAAAGTGGCAATTTCAGAGCGTAGCGTCTCGACTTCGTTTTTCAGCCGTTCACGCACCTGCTCGATGGTCAAGCCTTTGTAGTTGACATTGAGGTAGTTGGCCGCCTCCACCAGCTGGTCTTGCGAATAGTCCTGCTCTGTAAAGATGACGCGGTTTTGCACGTCGCCCTCGGGCGAGACGATGATGACCAGCAAACGCCGCTCAGACAGGCGCAAGAACTCGATCTGTCGAAACACCGAGCTACGCCGGGGCGACATCACCACCCCCACAAAGCTGGACAGGCTGGACAACAGGTTGGCGGCGTTGGAGATGACTTTTTGCGGTTGATCCGGGGCCAGGCTTTGCGTTGCAAACTGCCCTTGCTGGACGGTGAGCATGGTGTCCACGAACAGACGGTAGCCGCGCGCCGTGGGGATGCGTCCGGCTGAAGTGTGCGGGCTGGCGATGAGGCCCAGCTCCTCCAGATCAGACATCACATTGCGGATGGTGGCAGGCGACAACTCCAGCCCGCTGGCGCGCGACAAGGTACGCGAGCCGATAGGTTGCCCGTCGGCGATATAGCGCTCGACCAACGCTTTCAACAACAACTTGGCACGATCATCCAGCATGGGTTCATTTTAATGATGTAATTTGCGCATGAAGTCCAAATTCCACAAGGTTGCGCTGATTGGCAAATACCAGACGTCGGGCGCGGTGGCTCAGGCCTCTTCGTCGCGCTCAGCGCTGCAAGAGATTGCCCACTTTTTGCACGATCAAGGTTGCGAGGTGGTGCTGGAGGCGCAGACGGCCAACAACACCGGTCTCACCGGCTACCCCGTCACGGACGTGGCCACCATCGGCGCGCACTGCGATCTGGGTCTGGTGGTGGGGGGGGATGGCACCATGCTGGGCATTGGTCGCCAGCTCGCCCGCTTTGACGTACCGCTGGTGGGCATCAACCACGGCCGGCTGGGCTTCATCACCGACATTCCTTTTGACAGTTTTAAAGCCACCCTGACGCCCATCCTGAGCGGCGAGTATGAGGAAGACCATCGCAGCCTGATGCATGCGCGCGTGATGCGTGATGGTCAATGCGTATTTGATGCGTTGGCCATGAACGATGTGGTCGTGCACCGGGGTACCACCTCGGGCATGGTGGAGTTGCGGGTAGAAGTTGACGGGAACTTCGTGGCCAACCAGCGGGCCGACGGCCTGATCATCGCCACGCCCACGGGCTCTACCGCTTACTCGTTGTCAGCGGGCGGGCCTATCCTGCACCCCTCGATTGCAGGCTGGGTGCTGGCCCCCATTGCCTCGCACACCTTGTCCAATCGGCCCATCGTGTTTTCCAACGAGTCGGAGATCGCGATTGAGATCGTCTCGGGGCGCGACGCCAGCGCTAATTTCGACATGCAGTCGCTGGCTTCTTTGTTGATTGGCGACCGCATCATCGTCAATCGCTCTAAGCACCGAGTGCGCTTTCTGCACCCCATCGGCTGGACTTACTTTCACACACTGCGGCAAAAACTTCATTGGAACGAAGGGATGGCCTGACCATGAGCCTCAAACGCATTGCCCTGCGCGATTTCGTCATCGTGCGTGAGCTGGAGCTGGATTTGGAGAGTGGCTTCACCGTGCTCACCGGCGAAACCGGTGCGGGAAAGTCCATCCTGATTGACGCGCTGCAACTGGTCACCGGTTCCCGGGCTGATAGCGGCGTCATCCGCGAAGGGGCGCCTCGCACCGAGGTGAGTGCCGAATTCGACAACCCTGTGGGACTGCACGCTTGGCTGGAAGACGCTGGCTTTGATGCCGGTGAATCCCTGCTGCTGCGCCGCACCGTGGACTCGCAAGGCAAGAGCCGCGCCTGGATCAATGGCAGCCCCGCCACGGCCACGCAATTGCGCGAGCTGGGTGAGCAGTTGCTCGACATTCATGGCCAGCATGCCTGGCAAAGTTTGACGCGTCCCGACGCCGTGCGCGGCCTGCTGGATGCGTATGCGCAGTGCAGCACCACGACGCTGAGCACGCTCTGGCAGGATTGGCGGCGCGCCCAATCGGCGTTGGCCGAGGCCCGCGCCGCGCAAGACTCTTTAGACCAAGAGCGCGAGCGCCTGAGTTGGCAAATTGGCGAGCTTGAAAAACTCGCGCCCAAGGTGGGAGAGTGGGAAGAGATCAACACCGACCATGGCCGTCTGTCTCACGTGCAAGCGCTGCTCGACGCCGCACAATGGGCCGTGGCCGCGCTGGAGGGTGATGAGGTCAGCGCGCTGGGCGCACTGAACACAGCCCAGCAACTGTTGCAAAAACAAGCCCATCTGGAGCCCGACTTCAAGGACATGAGCGAGGTGTTGGCGTCCAGCCTAGCGCAGGTGGAGGACACCGTGCACTCCCTGCACGCCTACCTGCGCCGTACCGACCTGGACCCCGAACGACTGGCCGAACTGGACGCGCGCATGACGCAGTGGGTCTCACTGGCACGCCGCTACAAGCGCCCTCCTTCTGAACTGGCCGCTTTGCTGGCCGCCTGGAAAGAAGAACTGATTCGGCTCGAAGCGGCCAGTGATCTGGCCGGGCTGCAAGCCGCAGCCCAAACCGCACAAAGCGCTTACACCGAAGAAGCCCGAAAAATCTCGCGTGCGCGGGCCAAAGCCGCGCCGCTATTGGCCAAGGCCATCACCCAAGCCATGCAGGGCCTGGGCATGCAAGGCGGGCGATTTGAAGTGGCGCTGCAAGCGGCGCCTGAGCCGCAGCAAAGCGGACTAGAGGAGGTGAGCTTTCTTGTGGCAGGCCATGCGGGCAGCACACCCCGGCCCGTCAGCAAGGTGGCCTCGGGCGGAGAGTTGTCGCGCATGGCCCTGTCCATTGCCGTGACCACCAGCCGACTCGGCACGGCGCAAACCCTTATTTTTGACGAGGTGGATGCGGGCGTGGGCGGGGCGGTGGCTGAGACGGTGGGGCAGCTCATGAAGCAGCTCGGCCTGGATCGGCAAGTGCTGGCGGTGACGCACCTGCCGCAAGTGGCGTCTTGCGCCGACCATCATCTGGTGGTGGCCAAGCAGTTGCAAGGCCTGACCACGCTCAGCATGGTCAGCGCCGTGCAGGGCGAGCAGCGGGTGGCAGAGATTGCGCGTATGCTGGGTGGTGAGCGCCTACTCGGCACGACGCTGGCCCACGCCAAGGAAATGCTGCAAACGCAGAGCTAGAGGCTATAACGATGTCCATGGAAATTGTCCTCATCTCCGGCATGTCCGGCTCAGGCAAGACCGTGGCGCTGCACGTGCTGGAGGACGCGGGCTACTTCTGCGTGGACGACCTGCCACCCGAGTTGCTGCTGCCCTTGGTGGCGCTGGAGCGCAAAAAAAATGCGCGTCGGCTGGCGATTGCCATGGACGTGCGCAGCTCATCCTCCCTGGTTCAAGTGCCCGCCTTGCTGGCCAATATGCGACATCAAGGCATTGACGTGAAGTTTTTGTTTCTGGATGCCAACACCGACGCCTTGGTGCGGCGCTTTTCCGAAACCCGGCGCAGGCACCCCTTGTCGCAAATCGACCCGGGCGCTGCTCACGATGACTTGAGCCGCGCGCTGGTGGATGCCATTGAGCTTGAGCGCCAATTGCTCAGCAGCCTGCGTGAGCATGCGCACGTCATCGACACCACGTTGCTGCGCCATGCGCAGTTGCAAGATCAGGTGAAGTCGTTGGTCTCTGTTTCAGGCGATCAATTGACGCTGGTGTTTGAGTCCTTTTCATTCAAACGCGGTATTCCTGGCGCGGCGGATTACGTGTTTGATGTGCGCATGCTGCCCAACCCCTATTACGAAACTGCACTCAAGGCGCTCAGCGGCAAGGATGAGGCGGTGGCCAATTTTTTGAAGGCGCAACCCGAGGTGCGGCAAATGCAAGAGCAGATCGTCCAGTTCCTGAAACACTGGCTGGAGCCCCTGTCGCGCAACCACCGCAGCTATGTCACGGTGGCCATTGGTTGCACGGGTGGGCAGCACCGCTCCGTCTATCTGGTGGAGCAGCTCGCTGCGCGCTTTGAATCACAGTGGCGCACACTCAAGCGGCACCGTGATCTGGGCATCGCGCAATAGCAACTTTCTCACCGGAGCTGGCAAACCCAGACCGGGCCATTGCTCGGCGGCAAACCAGGCCCCAGAAGTTTGATTCTCGGTGTTGGGCGTCAATGCTCCAGCGGGCAAACTCAGCCGAACCGGGTGTAAAAAAAGATCCTTGTGCGTCAGCACGTGAGGCACCACGGCGGCGTCCTCCAAGGCGACACGGTACTCGCTTGGCACAGCCTCTTCCAGCGCCTCACGGCTGTCAAACAGATCAAAACAATACAGACCAGCCCAAACGCCCGGCGTGGGCCGACGGCTCAACCACACGGCACCCAAAGGCGTTTGTGCCCACAACATCCAGATCGACTGCACACTTCGTTTGAGTTTGCGCGTCTTGACCGGGTACTTTTGCGGCGCGCCTTCTGCGTGAGCGCGACACGACAGCACCACGGGGCAGTTCGGGCACAGCGGCTTTTTACTCAGACACACCGTCGCACCCAAGTCCATCATGCCCTGGGTGTAGCGCGGCATGCTTCGCTGTAAATCCTGAACCGGCAGCACTTGCGTGGCGAGCTCCCACAGGGCGCGCTCGTTCGCCGATTTGGCCAGGTCTTCACCAAAACCCAGGAAACGCGTCAGCACACGTTTGACATTGCCATCCAGAATCGCCGCTCGCTCACCAAAACAAAGGGAAGCTATAGCCGCTGCGGTAGAGCGACCAATTCCGGGCAGCGTCGTCAACGTCTGTGCCGCCCGGGGAAACTCGCCGCCATGCAGTGCCACCACCTGAACTGCGCACGCATGAAGGTTTCGAGCCCGGCTGTAATAACCCAGACCACTCCACAACGACAAAACCTCATCCAGTTGAGCAAGCGCCAGTGAGCGAACATCGGGAAAGTGCGCCAAAAAGCGGGGGAAATAGTCCAGCACTGTGATCACCTGGGTCTGCTGAAGCATGATTTCAGACAACCAGACTCGGTAAGGGTCTGTAGTGTTTTGCCACGGCAAATGATGGCGGCCAAATGTCGCTTGCCAGCGCACCACTTGCGTGGCCAGATCAGCATTCATGAAGTTCAGGCTTTTGTGAGTACGGGCACGGGCTGCGCAGACTCAGCCGATGCATCTAGCGCTTTGAGCAACAAGCCGGTGAGCTCCAACAATTTCTTATCGTGCTGGCTGGATGCCACGATCAGTGCGTCAATCTCTGCACAGCGCTCGTTGAGCCCACCCGCAGCCTGCTGGATACGGTCAATCGCCTCAATGCGACGCCCAAAGTTGCGGTGCCGCTCCCGGAGTTGAACGTCCAGTTGGGCAGAAGCCGATTTGCTCCACAGTTCAATGGCGCTCAGCAAGGTTTGACGCAGGGTTCGCAGCCGCGTTGCCAGGGCACGCACCAGTCGGTCTGTGAACTCAGGCTGCGCCAGTCTGAAGGCATTGCCAACGCCCAAATACTGGAGATGCCCCTGCTCAACCCGGTCCAGCTCATTGAAAAACTCCAGCATTTTCGGCTCTCTGGGCGGCTGCAAGGCAAAGCCATACTCCGCATTGAGTTGCCGAAAGGTGGCCCCCAGCATCGTCTGAATTTCTTGCGTCAAGGTTTGAACCTGTGCCAAGTTGTCGCGCAGCCGATCAAAGGTTTCTCCATAAGCCCTTTTGACGCCCAGCTTGAGCCCTTTTTGATTCAACGCCATTTTCAACTGCGCCATCTCGTGTCGCAAACTGGTGGCGCCCAGCAGCTTGAAGACCTCGCGCAAAAGTTTGTGATGAACGGATCGCACCGCGTGGATCTTGGCACCCCCCAGATCAAATTCGGACTGTTCACGCGAAATGCGAATGCGCATGTGCTTGATAACGGTGGCGTTTTTACCCATCAAGCTCTTGAATTCAAGCGATTGCTCGGTCAAATCCCGCCGACGGATGTTGAGCATTCGACCCGCCTCCACCTGCAACTCAGAAACACCTTTAGCCACCGCAGTGCCCAAAATTTTCTGGCGCTGGGCCATGATGCGCTGGGCCAAGGCCGCTTCGAGTGCGGGCAGCCGACTGGCCAACAGCAGCTCAGCATCGTTGGTCACCTTGGCCACCAGTCCTTTTTGAGCGGACACCGGAAACACTTGCTCACGCGGCACACCCAAAATCTCTGCCGTGTTGTCGCACTGACGATTAATTTGACTTTGGATTTGCGCGGGTGAACTCAAGGCATCCCACAACGTATCAATCTTATTGAGTACCACCAGACGGGTATCGGTGTCGCCCGTTTCAGTGATCAGGTTTTCACGCCAGATGGACAAGTCAGACTTGGTGACCCCGGTGTCCGCACCCAGCACAAAAACCGCCGCCTGCGCCTGCGGGATCAGGCTCACGGTCAACTCCGGCTCAGCGCCGATGGCATTGAGGCCTGGCGTATCCAGAATCACCAGGCCTTGCTTAAGTAAGGGGTGTTCAATGTTGATCAACGCGTGGCGCCAGCGAGGCACCTCAACCAAGCCTTTCGCGTCGACCAAGGGGTTGTCTTGCGGTGTTTGCTTGTGCCAAAAACCCAACGCATGCGCTTCGTCCTGCGTCACGCGGCGGGTCTGTGCCAAAGGTTCAAGTGCACGGGCCAGTTGATCAGGGTCATTCACGTTCAAATCAAACTGCGTCCACTTCTCAGGCACCATGCGCCACTCCATCAGCGATTGGGATTCCAACCGGGTCTCTATGGGGAGCAATCGCAAGCAGGGCGGAACATCGGCATCGAAGCCCATTTCAGTGGGACACATGGTGGTGCGCCCAGCACTGGCCGGCATGATGCGCCGGCCATAAGTAGAGAAGAAAATAGCGTTGATCAGTTCAGACTTACCGCGAGAGAATTCAGCCACAAAGGCCACCATGACCTTGTCCGCTCTGACCTGCTCCCCCAGTCGCTTCAGGCGCTCTTCAATCGCAGCGTCCATCAAGTCCTGATCCCGCATCCATTCGATGAGAAATTTCAGGCGCAGCGAGAACCCGTGCCGCCACGTTCCATGCTGCTGAAATTGTTCGTTGAATGACTGCGTCAAGTTTTTCCCCCATGCCAAGGCTCAATATAGCATCGAGCCGATATAGCCTGGCTACCTCTGACAAACGCGGCAGAAAAACGTAGCGCGCTGGCCCTGCCGAATGGACTTAACTAGGGTGCCACAAACCTGACAGGCTTGATCCGCCCGCCCATACACCATGGCCTCAAGTTGAAAATGGCCAGCCTCACCACTGGCATTTGAAAAATCCCGCAGCGTGCTGCCGCCCCGCTCAACCGCGCGGGCCAGCACTTGACGTATGGCTGCATGCAGCTTCACGGCACGCGGGAGACTCAAACGATCGGCACGCAAGGTCGGCCGAATACCCGCCAGGAACAAGACCTCGCACGCGTAAATGTTGCCCACACCCACCACCACATGGCCCGCCAGCAACACCTGCTTGATAACGGCGTGATGTCGTTTAAGACCGGCGTGAAAGGTGCGCGCCTCAAACGCGTCTGACAAAGGCTCCACGCCCAGCTTGCCCAACAACTTCTGGGCGATTTCTGAGTCCTCCTCTGGGGCGTACACCACAGCACCAAAGCGACGCGGATCATTCAAGCGCAAAGTGCCTTGGTTCGTGACCAGCTCAAAGTGGTCATGCACACCGGAGGCGGGTGGCTGGCTTGAAAAGCTCAAACTGCCTGACATACCCATATGAATCAGCAACAGCCCTTCATCCAAATCAAGCAGCAGGTACTTGCCACGTCGGCGTACCGATTGCACCACTTGCCCCAGCAGCTGCTGCACCGGCACGCCCAATGGCCAACGCAGGGGCTTACCCAGCTGAGCAGAGGTAATCCGCGCTCCGGCAATTCGGCTGGCAAAACTCAGACGGGTAACTTCAACCTCAGGTAATTCAGGCATGTCAAAACGGTTATGTTGGCTTGGATTATTATGGCCTGATGCTGCCACTTCAAAGATTACTGCATCCCCTCTTCACACTGCTTATGACGGCGGCGCTCACGGCGCACGCTCAAGCGCCCTCAACCTCACTACCCGCACCACCCCCCGTCAGTTCCGCGTTGGATGCCGATCTCTTTTACCAAGTGCTGCTGGGCGAGCTCAACGCTCAGGAGTCGGATCCAAGTTTGGGCTACTCACTCATACTGGATGCGGCCCGCAAAACTGAAGATCCTCAACTTTTTCAACGCGCCGTAGAAATCGCCCTGCAAGCCCGCTCCGGCGAGTCCGCCCTCCAGGCCGCCCGTGCCTGGAGACAGGCACTTCCCAAATCGCGCGAAGCCAACCGTTTCGTGCTGCAAATCCTGATTGGACTGAACCGTCTGGGTGACACCGTGGAGCCCATGAAGCGTGAGGTTGCGCTGGCACCGGATCAAGATCGCCCAACCTCTATTGCAGCACTGCCCAATTACTTTGCTAAAGCCGCCGACAAAAAAGCGGCAGCCCAAGCCATCGCGCAGGCTCTCGATGTTTATCTGGGCCCTTCAAAAACCAATGCAAACACGGCCGTGGCCGCCTGGACCACGATCGGCCGCATGCGACTGATCGCCAACGAGAGGGATGCCGCACTGGAAGCGGCCCGCCGTGGCCAAGCCATTGACCCCCTAGCCGATGGACCAGCCCTGTTGGCCTTGGTCTTGATGGGCCCAGCTCAAACACAAGCCGAAGCCATTGTTCAAAAATACCTGGCGGGTAAACCCCATGTGGAAGTGCGCTTGGCTTATGCCAGGGCGCTACTCGATGCGCAGCGTTATTCAGAATCAGAGACTCAAATCCAGATCCTCACCCAAGAAACCCCCGCTTTTGCAGAGCCCTGGTTGATCCAAGGGGCGCTGGCGCTACAACACAAGCAGGGGGATTTGGCTGAAAAATCCCTTCAGCGCTATGTTGAACTCACGCTCTCAAGCGACCCTAAACCGAACGCCAATCAGGAAAGAGGGCTGGTGCAGGCCTATTTGATGCTGGCCCAGTTGGCCGAACAGCGCAAAGACTTTGTACAGGCAGAAAACTGGCTGAGCAAAATAAACAATGAGGAAGATCTGGTTCAAACCCAAACTCGGCGCGCTGGCATTTTGGCGCGTCAGGGGCGCTTGGCTGAAGCCCGCAGGCTCATGGCGAGCCTGCCCGAGCGCACGCCTGCCCAAGCACGCACCAAACTGATGGCCGAAGTTCAACTGCTGCGTGACAACAAACTCTACCAAGCCGCCTACGACGTGCTGGCACAAGCCAACTCGCAAAATCCGCCCGACTTTGACCTGCTCTACGACCAGGCCACGCTGGCCGAAAAGCTGGAGGATACCGCCGACATGGAGCGCCTACTGCGCCGCATCATCGCAGGCAAACCCGACTACCACCATGCTTACAACGCCTTGGGTTACTCCCTGGCCGAACGCAACATCCGCCTGGACGAAGCCCGCCAACTCATCCTCAAAGCGCTTGAATTTGCACCCGGCGACCCCTTCATTTCGGACAGCCTGGCCTGGGTCGAATTCAAAAGTGGCAACAAGACGGAGGCTTTGCGAATCCTGCAAGACGCCTACAAGGCCCGCCCGGATGCCGAGATTGCCGCCCACCTAGGCGAGGTGCTGTTAAGTCTTGAGCAAAAAGAGCAGGCTCTGAGCGTCTGGCGAGAAGGACTTCAGATCAACGCGGACAACGAAACCCTGCTCGAAACCCTCAAACGCCTGCGTGTGAAGCTGTGAATGCACGCTTACGGCTGGCCTCCAGCATCTTCCTGCTTGCTATTTTTTTAATAGCTGGTTGTGCTCAGTCTCCTTTGGCTCCAGGCCCTTATGGCACAGAACATCAAGCCTGGCGAGGGCGATTGGCGGTGCGCATCGACAGCCAAGAGCCCCAATCTTTTTCAGCCAGCTTTGACCTCATCGGACAAGCCCAAGCCGGTAAGTTAATCCTCTCCGGCCCACTGGGCAGCACTGCGGCTCATCTGGTCTGGACACCTGAATCTGCCACCCTGCGCAGCAATGGCTCCGTGCGCCAGTTCAACTCACTCCATGAGCTGGCCATCCAAGCCACCGGCACCGCCCTGCCCATCGCGGCACTCTTTGACTGGCTGGCTGGGCGCGACGTCGTGGCTGCGGGCTGGCAAGCCGATCTGTCGCAACTGGCCAATGGCCGTCTCACCGCACGTCGTACACAACCCGAACCCGCCGCAGAATTGCGCCTCATTCTTGAACCCTGAAGTCTGTCGCAAGGCCCTCTTGCGATAATCGCGCCATGAAGTCGATCTACGACATCCCCGCTCCCGCCAAACTCAACCTGTTTTTGCACATCACCGGTCAAAGAGCCGACGGCTACCACCTCTTGCAGTCCGCCTTCATGCTGATTGACTGGCATGACACGCTGCATTTTGAGCAGCGGTCTGGCTCTCAAATCAGTCGCGAAGACCTTCTCGATCCGCTGCCTGAAGACGATCTCATCTTGCGCGCCGCCCGTGCACTGCAATCCCTCGGCGGCACGACACTGGGCGCGCATATTCGCGTTGAAAAACGCGTGCCTGCGCAGGCCGGCATGGGCGGCGGTTCCTCCGACGCCGCATCCACGCTGCTCGCCCTCAACCGACTGTGGGGGCTGCGACTGAGCCTGGCACAGCTCACCCAGATCGGCTTGACCCTGGGTGCGGATGTGCCGTTTTTCTTGAGCGGCCACAACGCCTGGGTCGAAGGCATCGGGGAGAAGATCAGCCCCCTCGCCTTGCCGCGTGCTCAATTTTTGGTCGTCAAACCCGCCGCCGGGTTGCAAACACAGGCGATTTTTTCAGCCGCAGACTTAAAAATGGACAGCAATCCAGCTATAATTGCAGGCTTCGCTGCTAACCCATTTGGCTTTGGCCGCAACGACTTACAGCCTGTTGCGCAAAGAATTTGTCCCGATGTGACAAAAGCCCTTGATTGGCTGGATTCACTCGGATTCCAAGGTCGAATGTCAGGTTCTGGAAGTGCTGTTTTTGCGTGTGTGCCCTCTCTGTTTAAGTTGGGTGAGGTGCCGCAAACACTAGAGGTCAGGTTGTGCAGCAATCTGGAGGTTCACCCTTTGGCGGGATGGGCCTCTTGAAATTGGTTTATCGGTGAGTCGTGTTAAACGATTCACCCGTGTAGGGGAGTCGCCAAGTTGGTTAAGGCACTGGATTTTGATTCCAGCATGCGAAGGTTCGAGTCCTTCTTCCCCTGCCAAATTTTCCGAGTCGTTTTTCTGACCCGTTTTTCTCACTCTTGAGCGCTGGGACGATCATGCAGGCCGTACAAACTTCTGACTTTTTGGTTTTTACCGGCAATGCCAATCCCGGCCTAGCCGCCGACATTGCCCGCAATCTCGGCGTTTCGCTCGGTGCGGCCACAGTAGGTCGATTCTCCGACGGCGAAGTGCTGGTCGAGATCAACCAAAACGTGCGTGCTCGCGACGTGTTTGTGGTGCAGTCCACCTGTGCACCCACCAACGACAACCTGATGGAACTGATGGTCATGGTGGACGCCCTTAGGCGTGCATCGGCCGAGCGCATCTACGCCGTCATCCCCTATTTCGGCTACGCTCGCCAAGACCGCCGCCCACGCTCCAGCCGCGTGCCCATCACGGCCAAAGTCGTGGCCGACATGCTGCAAGCCGTGGGCGTCACCAGCCTGCTGACCATGGACTTGCACGCCGACCAAATCCAAGGCTTCTTCGACATCCCGGTGGACAACATCTACGCCTCGCCCGTGCTGTTGGGCGATTTGCGTCAGAAGAACTACGAAGACCTGATTGTCGTTTCTCCCGACGTGGGCGGCGTGGTGCGCGCCCGTGCGCTGGCCAAGCAGCTCAACTGCGACCTGGCCATCATCGATAAGCGTCGCCCCAAGGCCAATGTGAGCGAAGTCATGCACGTCATCGGCGAGATCGATGGCCGCAACTGCGTCATCATGGACGACATGATTGACACTGCAGGCACGCTGGTCAAGGCCGCTGAAGTGCTCAAGGAGCGCGGTGCCAAAAAGGTCTACGCCTATTGCTCGCACCCGATATTTTCCGGCCCCGCCATCGAGCGCATCTCCAAAGGTGATGCACTGGACGAAGTGGTCGTCACCAACACCATCCCTCTGGGCGAAGCGGCATCCAACTGCTCAAAAATTCGCCAAGTGAATGTGGCCCCCTTGATTGCAGAGACCATCCGGCGCATTGCCAAAGGTGAGTCTGTCATGAGTTTGTTCTCGGAGCAGGAAGGCCTTTTCTGATCCAGACAAAAAGTGGGCTCGTGCATGCCAATTGAGCGTGCCGCGCCTTTTTAAAACCGGAGTCACACTGGTCGCGGTGGACTCCTCCAGGAGTAAGTTATGAATTTTGTCGCTTTTGAGCGCGCTAAGCAGGGCACGGGTGCGAGCCGCCGTCTCCGCATCACCGGTCGCACGCCCGGTATCGTCTACGGTGGAGCCACTGAGCCCGCCATGGTCGAACTCGATCACAACGCCTTGTGGCACGCCCTGAAGAAAGAGGCTTTCCACTCCAGCGTGCTGGACATGGAAATCGCCGGTCAGGTCAACAAGGTCTTGCTGCGCAACGTGCAAATGCACCCGTTCAAACAACTCGTGCTGCACATTGACTTCCAGCGCGTGGACGCCACCACCAAGCTGCACATGAAAGTGCCACTGCACTACAGCGGTGACGAGAACTCCGCCGCTGTCAAGACCGAAGGTTGCATTGCCAACCACGTCGTGACCGAGATCGAAGTTCTTTGCCTGCCTGCCGACCTGCCTGAATTCATCGCCGTTGATTTGAGCGGCCTGAAGAAAGGTCGCTCGCTGCACCTGAATGACGTCGCTCTGCCCAAGGGCGTGACGGCTGTGACCCACGGCAAGAACAACCACGTGTTGGTGTCCGTGGTGATGGTGGCTGGCGCCGAAGTGGCCGCTGAACCGGCAGCCGCCGATGCAGCCGCAGCACCTGCGGGCAAAGCAGGTGGCAAGGCCCCCGCAGCCAAGGCTCCCGCCGCTGCCAAAGCTCCGGCTGCCAAGAAGTAATCTTCCCGGCTCCGTAAAAAGGCCCACCTCGGTGGGCCTTTTTCATGTGTGAGCCATGCGGGATAATTTGCCCATGATCAAGTTATTTGTAGGCCTAGGCAACCCCGGCCCTGAGTACGAAGCGACCCGTCACAACGCCGGTTTTTGGTGGATAGACGCGCTGGCCAATGAGCTCAAAGTCAGCTTGCAGCCGGACAGGAACTTCCACGGCTTTGTGGCCCGCACCAGTCTGCATGGCCAAACGGTGTGGCTGCTCAAGCCCCAAACCTTCATGAATATGTCAGGCAAATCGGTCGCCGCACTGGCGCGTTTTTACAAAATCCTGCCGAATGAGATTCTGGTCGCGCACGACGAGCTCGACATCATCCCCGGCCAGGTCAAACTCAAGCTCGGGGGCAGCCATGCGGGCCACAACGGCCTGCGCGACATCCACGCCCAGCTCGGCACTGACGACTACTGGCGTCTGCGTCTGGGCGTAGGCCACCCCGGCGTCAAATCCGAGGTCATCCACTGGGTGTTAAAGAAGCCGTCCCCAGAGCACCGTCTGGCCATTGAAGAGACCGTGCAACGCAGCCTCAAAGCTCTGCAGCCCCTGCTGGCGGGCGAGATGGACAAGGCCACGCTGCTGATCCACACCAGCAAACCACCGCGACCTAAACCGCCAAGGTTACCCGACTCCAGCGCCCCCACTACCGATCCAAAAACCAAAGAACAGGGAGATCCCGCATGAAACAATTTTCCATCGTTGCTCTTATTTTGATAGCCTCTTGCGCTCTTCAGGCCAAGGCTCAGACCCCAAATGCCTATCGCTGCGGCAACAGTTACAGCCAGACCCCTTGCCCTGGCGGTACGCCGGTGGACGCGGCCGATAGCCGAAGCAGCGCACAAAAGGCGCAGTCAGATGCCGTCATTCAGCGTGATAAATCAACCGCCAGCAGCATGGAAAAATCACGCCTGCAAGAGGAAGAAGCCTTGCGGCGCAAACAAGGCAGCGTTGCGCCAGAGCAAGCCATCAAGAACCCCGGTACAGAGAAGAAGATCGCTCAGCCCGTGCGACACATCAGAAAACACAATCCGAGAAATCCGGACAACTTCACCGCAAAAGCCCCAAGCGAGAAGAAGAAAACGAAGCCGACTACCGCCACCACCTCCCCCTAAATTCACAAGGGGATGAAGCGGTGCAAGGCTACGGTACGGCTGGCCCGGGCTTGGCTTGAGCCTGCAATCGCCGGTACTTTTGCCACAGGGTCTCGTTGTCTTCCACAAACTGCGGGTTCAGCGGAATGCAGGCCACCGGGCAAACCTGGACGCACTGGGGTTCGTCAAAATGTCCCACACATTCGGTGCAACGGTGCGGGTCGATCTCATAGATCTCCGGCCCGAGAAAGATCGCCTCATTCGGGCACTCGGGCTCACATACATCGCAGTTGATGCACTCGTCGGTGATGATTAAGGCCATGACGTCTTCTACTGTTTGCGTTGGTCGTACACCGGCTGAGGTGGCATGTCGGCCAGATGCTCGGTATCGGCCCATTCCAGAATATCTATCACATCACCCTGCACACGCACCCGGTTCAACCCTGCGTTGGGAATCAGGCTTTGGCGTGGGCCTGAGAGCGGCAGCGCCTTGGCCGAGCGGTAAATCATGTCCAGCACACCGCCGTGCGTCACCACCGCCACCGTTTGCTGTGGGTAGGCCAGGGCCAGTGCACGCACAGCCGCCAACACCCGCGTGTGAAACTGCCGCACGCTCTCACCACCCGCAAAAGCATAGTCCGCATCAAACTGCGTCCACTGCGCCCACTCCTCGGGGAACTGCGTCTTGATGTCGGCCACTTGCAGGCCCTCGATCACACCAAAACTTTGCTCGCGCAGGGCCACGTCCAATACGGGCTGGAGTTCCTGATCTGTTGGTCGATGCTGCGTCACTGGCATGGCCGTTTGCTGTGCCCGCATCAGGTCACTGCACACCAGTGTGTGCACCTCTTCCTGCGCCAGGCGCAGCCCGATGCGACGCGCCTGCTCATGGCCAGTGGCGTTCAGGGGCACGTCAATTTGCCCTTGAAAACGCAGTTCACGGTTCCAGTCGGTCTCGCCGTGGCGGATCAGAATCAACTCAGTCATGCTTCGCTTATTCCCTCATCACTTTCGTTGACGGTGTCACGTTCCAAACCGGCTTGCGCGCGCTTGACGATCATCACCGGGACGCCCGCCGCGTGCAGCACCTCATGCGCCACCGAGCCCAGCAAGGCACTGCGCAACATCCCCTGCCCACGTGCGCCCATCACCACCAGTTCACAGCCATAGCGCTCCAAAATATCGATCAAGGTATGCGCCGGGTCGCCCTTGGCCACTTCGCTCTCGTAGGCGATGCCCGCCCGGTC
The DNA here is from genome assembly GCA_043757205.1 of Comamonadaceae bacterium. GTDB lineage: Bacteria > Pseudomonadota > Gammaproteobacteria > Burkholderiales > Burkholderiaceae_C > CANCDA01. The sequence continues at coordinate 32,832 of JAYVPU010000034.1, forward strand.
CAGCAGCGCCTGCGCGGGCGCGAGCGCGTGGGCCCCGGCCTCGGCGCAGATGCGCTCAATCATGTCGGCATCGTGCGCCACCACCAGCTCGTACAAAGACGCCGGCTCTTGCACATTGGCCAGTACCACGTCGGCCTGCAGGCCTTGGCGCACCAGACCCACCACAAAACGAACTGCCTCCATCGACAGCTCAGAACCATCCACTGGTAGCAGTATTTTCATGACTTCTTCTCCTCTAATGCACAACGAAATTCTTCTACCCGGACCGCATGGTCAGCAGCATCCCCATAGTCCAAAAAATGCGCGTAGCGTGCATGCGTCCCAAGCACCTTGCGGGCATGTTTGATCGGACAGAAGTACTGCTCAGTGCGCGCCACAATCTCGCTCACGTAGGCCAGCAAACCCATGCCATAAGCACAATAAGTGCAATGAAATTTCTCAATGAAATTCAGGTAAGCCAAATGCTGCCGGTCCAGCACGATGTAATCCGCGCGGCGCACCTTGGCCACTCGGTAAATCGGGAAGCACGTCGCCTGGTAAAAACTCACACACACATCCAGTACCAGCATTGGAAAAATCATGCTGTAAATGATGGGGCCAGTGATCAGGTTCTGAGGCCGGTTCGTCACCAGCCAGCGGAAGAAACTCCGCTTCAAACGCCGATGCGTTTGCCGAATGGTTTGCTCAAACTCAATACGTTTGCCCTGGATCTGGAAGAACATGCTGTGCTCTTGCGTGTGCACGGCAGTCTGCAACTCTTCTTCCAGCACCTTGATTTGTGCGAGCAGTTCCCGGATCCGATCATTCATGGCATGTCACCTCCCGCAACAGTTCAAGCACCATCAAGACTCACCCAAACTTCGCAACTTCGCGCGCAAACTCCGCGCCACCACAGGGTGCACAAATTGATCCACGTCGCCGCCCAGGGTGGCGATTTCGCGCACCAGCGTGCTGGAGATGAACAGGTACTTGTCGCCCGGTGTCAGAAACACGGTCTCCACATTCGGCATCAAACTTCGGTTCATACCCGCCAATTGGTACTCGTAATCAAAATCAGTGCCTGAACGCAGGCCGCGAATCATAACTTTGGCCCCATGCGAGCTTGCAAAATTGATCACCAAACCTGAGAAATTCTCAACCGAAACCTGCGGATAAGGTTTAACAAGTTCGCTCGCCATGTCGATGCGTTCATGTACGGTGAACATGGTTTTTTTGTGGTGCCCGGCGGCCACGGCCACGATCACCTTGTCAAACATCTGACTGGCCCGCGCCACCATGTCCAAGTGGCCCAAAGTCATGGGATCGAAAGTGCCGGGATAGATGGCGGTGATGTGACGGGCCATGGTGAGGATCTCGTTTAATGGTCCCGTTCACCCTGAGCCTGTCGAAGGGCTTTTGAGTCTTCGACAAGCTCAGCCCGAACGGAAGTTTCTCTTTAGGGCTGGGTTAGTCGATTATGCGGCGCAACACATGCGCGTGCACGGCTCCAGCCTTCATATACCGGTGCAAGTTCAGGTTAAGGCCTGCCAACGCGTCTTCGCTCCAAGCGATGGGGGCTTCCAAGTAGATGCTGCCTTCGAGCTTGAGGGCTTTCGTGGCTGCAGCTAAGGCCGACTCGAACCAAGTCGCCTCAAACGGCGGGTCTAAAAACACCAAGTCCAAACTCGCCGGTGCTGAGGCCTTGAGCGCGGCCAGGCCATCGCCACGCACCACCTCAACCATAGAAGCCTTCAATTGCGTCTGCATGCGTTGGAGTTGCGCCACCAGGGCACTGTCTTGCTCCACCAAGCGCACTTCGGCAGCACCACGAGAGGCCGCCTCAAAACCCAGTGCCCCCGTGCCCGCAAAGGCGTCCAGGCAGCGCGCGCCCTGCACGTCCGAGCCGATCCAGTTGAACAGGGTCTCACGCACCCGATCGGGCGTAGGGCGCAGGCCGGGCTTATCGGGCACCGGCAGCTTGCTGCGCTTCCACAGTCCGCCGATGATGCGGATTTCGCCGGGTAAGGCTGCTTTTTTAACGGGTGCAGGGCTGGACTTCTTCGTCACCGAAGATTTGATTTTTTTCATTTCGCAGTACCCGCTGTTGCAGGGGTAGCAGCGGCAGGTGCACCACCCACCACCACCGTCACCATTTTTTCAGGCTGAAGCTTGCGCGTGAAAGCGGCCCGGATATCGGCCAGGCCCACGCGCTCGACCTGCTGCGTCCAGGTGTCCAGGTAGTTCAACGGCAACTGGTTCCAGGCGATATTGGCCACGTTGTCCAGCAGCTTGTGGTTGCTGTCAATGCGCAGGGCAAAGCCGCCGATCAGGTTGTCTTTAGCCGCTTTAAGTTCCTTGGCCGTTGGCCCCTGGGCCACAAAGCTCGCCAGAACATCGCGTGAAACCTTGACCGCCTGCTCCACCTGGTCGGGCCGCGTTTGTAGCCCCAGCGTGAAAGCGCCCGCGTGCAAGCCGGGTGCAAAGTAGCTGTACACGCTGTAGCTCAGGCCGCGCTTCTCGCGCACCTCTTCGGTCAAGCGCGAGACAAAGCCACCGCCGCCCAAGATGTAGTTGCCCACCGTCAGCGCAAAGAAATCAGGGTCATTGCGCGGGTAGCCAGGCTGACCGATCAGCACATGGGCCTGGGCTGAATCGAAGGCGATGCGTTGGTCCACCGCCTGGCTCAGCGCGGCCACCCTGGGCACCACCGGCAGGGCGGCACAACCCACAAGGCTGGCTGTGAGGCGTGCAAACAACTCCGTCACCAACGCATCCGCCTGCGCCCGCGTGACGGCTCCCACCATGCTCACCCGTGCGCGGCACGGGGCCAACAAACGCGCATGCAGCGCTTGCATGTCGTCCACCGAGATGCGGGCCAGCGTGGCCTCGGTCATTTCAAAACCATACGGATGATCGCCATAGACGGCTGCGCCAAACGCCTTGGCAGCCAAGGTGGCGGGTTTGGTATTGGCTTCGCGTATGGAGGCACTCAGGCGTGCCCGCTCGCGCGCCCAGACGGCAGCCGGGAACGCGGGCTCACCCATCTGACGCGCTGCCAGTGCCACGGCTTTGGGCAGCAGATCGGGATAGGTGAGTGAGCGCAGGGAAAAGCTCAGGCGGTCGCTGCTTGCGCTGGCCCCAAAGGAAGCGCCCAGATCGGCCCAGGCTTCGCTCAAAGCGTTCTCGTCTAAGCCGGATGCGACGGCGTTCCCCGCAATGGCCCTCACCCCCTTGGCCGTCATGCCTGCCATGACCGAGGCCAGCCCCGCTCTATCAGCCGGGTCGCGTCGGCTACCCGCATCAAAATCGATTTGCACGTCCACCATGGGAATGGCCGCACTTTCCACCAGGTACACGGCCACGCCCGAAGGCTGCGTCCAATGCTGAATGGGCAGGGCCGCGAACGCGGTTTGCGTGCCAAAAATAGCTGCAACCCAATAAACAGTAGCGTAAGCAGCTAGATTTTTAATAGCAAGCATAATTTCTTTCAATGCCGAAGGCCAGACGCCGCAGCCGCCTTGGGCTTGCTTTTGAGGGGTGATTTAGCGGATGATTTGGCATCCAGTGGCTGGGGCCGCAGTACGCCCACTGTGAGCTGGTCGTCCCCAAAATAGGTCGCTGCTACAGCCTGTACCTGCGCAGCCGTGACCGCACGCAAACGCGCAATCAGTTGCTCCCCCGCGTCCAGCGGCAAGCCCTGTATCCAGTAGCTGGCCAACTCGCGCGCCTGGTTGAACACCGAGTCGAGCTTGTACACCTCGCTGGCCACCCACTGGGTCTTGACGCGTTGCAGCTCGGCCTCGGACACACCCTCTTGCGCCACCCGCGCCACCTGTTCACGCAGGGCCGCTTCCACCTGCTCAGGCGTCTTGCCCTTGGCGGGCACGCCTTCAAGGTAAAAAAGCTGTGGCCCACGCCCCATCAGCCCATTGGACGAACCCGCACTGTCGGCCACCCGGTCTGACCCTTGCGTCAGCGCCCGGTCCAAGCGGGCGCCACTGTAGCCATCCAGCACGGCGGAGAGCACCGTCAAGGCCAGGGCATCGTCCCCCTGCGGCCCTGGCGCTGCCAAGGACTGCAAGCCCGGCACTTTAAAAGCCAGCGCCACATAGGCCTGCTCGGCCGGGGCTTTGAACTCAATGCGGCGCAAGCCCATCTGCACCGGTTCGGTCTGGGGCTTGCGCACAGGCACAGCGCGCCGGGGCACAGAGCCATAGTAGCGCTCGGCCAGTTTTCGCACCTGGGCCACGTCCACATCACCCGCCACCACCACCACGGCGTTGGCGGGCGTGTACCAGCGTCGATAAAAGACACGCGCATCGTCAGGCGTCATGGAATCCAGATCACTCATCCAGCCAATCACCGGGCGACGGTAAGGCGCGGCCACAAAGGTGGTGGCGCTCAGCGCCTCGTGCAACTGAGCGCGCGGGTTGTCCTCGGTCCGCATGCGGCGCTCTTCTTTGACCACCTCGATCTCTTTTTTAAACTCTTCATCCCTCCACTGGTTGTGGGCAAAGCGATCCGCCTCCAGCTTCATCACGTCGGCCAGTCGAGTCGCCGGAATTTGCTGGAAGTAGCCGGTGTAGTCCGCGTTGGTAAACGCGTTTTCGCGCCCGCCCAAGGCCGCCACCCGACGCGAAAACTCACCCGGCTTGAGCGTGGGCGTACCTTTGAACATCAAGTGCTCCAGCACGTGCGCCAAGCCCGAATTGCCGTCCACCTCGTCCATCGACCCCACCCGCACCCACAGCATGTGCACGGCCGTCGGGGCGCGGCGGTCCGGCTTGACGATGAGCGTCATGCCATTGGGCAGGATGAATTGCTCGGCCTGGGTTTGGGTTTGGGTTTGGGCCTGCGCTGCGGCGCCGCCCAACAGACCCATCAGGGTCAATACAAGCGGGGGGAGGAGTGGTGTGAGACGTTTCATAGAATGCTCTGATTCTAAGAACGTCCACTATGTTCAGCTTTTTCAAAAAAAAACTCTCTGTTAATGAAGCCCCCACGCTTGTCGCCGCGCGTACTGCGCTGCCCCCATCCGGGG
>JAYVPU010000035.1:0-2880 GCA_043757205.1 Comamonadaceae bacterium
GGGCGATTTCAAAAAGCGCAGCGTATGAGCCCCCGGCATCTGCCCCGCCCGCGCCCCGGCGTCCGCGCCCACCACCTCTGCATTCAACCCTTCGACAAGCTCAGGGCGAACGGAGAGGGACTCAGAGCTAACGGAAAGAGACTCAGGGTTAAAAGAGATGAGCGCATCCCGACACTCAATGTGGTTCAGCGGCTCCAAAACAGGGTTGGTTTTAAACTCGTAGCCGTGGGCCATGCGCCACTGCAACTCGCCAATCCACACCGTCACCCGCGCCAACTCGGCGGCGTACTCGTTCAACTCGATGCCCACTACGTTGTGCGGGCCGGTCACCAGATCGGTCTGCCGGTCCAGCCCCAAGGCGGCGGCTTTAATGTGGCTGCGGTGCTCGATATCTTTGAGCGCCTTCAAGCCGAGAAATAGAAAATTGCCACTGCCACAGGCCGGGTCCAGCACGCGGAAGTCTTTGAGCTGCTCCAGCCACTCCACGAAGCGGGTCTGCGCGGCGCGGTGATTTTTGTCACCTTTTCGGGTGCTTTTGGCCAGTAGAGCTTGCAGGGATTGCGCAAGCAGCTCCCATTTTTGTAGCAATGGGCGCGTCAACACCGGCTCAACGATGCGCAAAATGGTGGCCGGGTCGGTGTAGTGCGCGCCCAACTGGCTGCGTTTGCTCGGGTCCAGCCCGCGCTCAAACAGGGTGCCAAAAATGGACACGTCAATGGCCGACCAGTTCAGCGCGGCGGCGTTGCGCAGCTCGGTCACCTCCATGATGGACAGGGCAGGCACGCTCACTTTTTTGAACAAACCGCCGTTGAACCAAGGAATCTCGTCATTGCCGTACAAGCCGCCCTTGCGCATGACGGTGAACAGATTGGTCAAGCCTTCGGTGAGTTTGTCGCTGGTCAGCGTTTTTTTGTTCACCAGTTGCTCGAACATGCGCCCCGGCAGCAGGCCCACGTCTTCGGCAAAAAAGCAGAACAGGCACTGCGTTAAAAAATGGGCCACTTCGTCGGCCCGTGTTTGCCAGCCCACCGGGTTGGCGGCTTTGTCTGGGCCACGCTTGCGCAGGCCATCGGCCAGGGTGCTGAAGCTTTTGGCGGCGGCTTCGGTGATGTCGCGGCTGGTCTTTTTGGGGCGAAAGCTCTCGGGATCCGTCCACAGGCGGCGCAGCAGGGCGCGCTTGTCGGGCTGGTCCAACTCGTGCAGCAGCACGGTGTGCACCTCGGAGGGGTGGCCGTTGAACTGGGTGTGGATGCGGGTGGTGAGGCGGTCGCACACCACCAGCAACGGCGGGTTGCTCAGGGCCAGGCTGTAGTTGAGGAGCTGCTTGAGTGCCGTGTCCAGATTGCGGCCAGGGGCCTTGTTTTCCCACGCGAAATGGTTGCGCATGAACACATCGGCATAGCCGCGAGCTTCACCCAGCAAGAGGGTGTTTTGCTCGAAGATGTAATCGCCCTCGCTGCCCGGTGTGGGCACGCCCAGCAGGTGGCACAGGTCGATGAAGTGCGCCTGCGCGCCTTGGCGCTCGTTCAGCGCCGAGGCCGGACCGCCGACGCCCCATTTGGCGATGAAGTCTTGGGGGGTCATGAGGGGGAACTACAAGCTCAAAAGACGGGTTAAGGCCTTTTGAACGCAGCCCGCATTGTCTTTATCGGCGAATAGAAACGGTACGCGTAGTACCTCAACGCGCTTATAGGCCATGGTAGGCCCGCTCGTCCGCATCGCTGTCCCATTCGCTCAGGGTTTGTTCAACGCCGAGCAAGTAAGTGTTGCTGTCCTGAGTGTCTTCCCCAGCGCACATGTGCTCCAATTTTTCGTCAATGCGTTGTTTCAATGGCGTGTTCATGTTCGTATCGCTTTGATGTCAACAGGGATGCTTTCCCATCGGGGTACACCCACGAGCTGCATCATAAGAGGGAAAGTGAGGAGGGGTGTGGGTGGGGCGGAGGTCGGGGGCGATTTCAAAAAGCGCAGCGTATGAGCCCCTGGCATCTGCCCCGCCCGCGCCCCGTAGTCCGCGCCCACACTTGCCGTTCATGGTGGCTTGGTCTGAATCTGCTTGAGCTGGTACAGCGCCTCCAGCGCCTCGCGGGGGCTTAAATTATCAGGGTTGATGGCTGCAAGCGCCTGTTCTATGGCGTTGACAGCTCCGTTTTCTATAGCAACCTCAGGCATCACCGGCGTCGCAAACAAATCCACTTGCGCTTGAGACGCCAGCGCCTGGGTCTCCAGCGTGGCCAGGGCGTGGCGGGCGTGGTTCAGCACGGCAGCGGGCATGCCGGCCAGGCGGGCGACCTGGATGCCGTAGCTGCGGCTGGCAGGGCCACTTTGAATCTCGTGCAAAAAGACGATGTCGTGGCCAGACTCGGTGGCGCTGACGTGCACGTTCACAGCGGCGTGGTGCTTGGCGGGGAACTCGGTCAGCTCAAAGTAGTGGGTGGCAAACAGGGTGTAGGCCTGGGTGCGGTCGTGCAGCTGGGTGGCAATCGCGCTGGCCAGCGCCAGACCGTCAAAAGTGGAGGTGCCCCGGCCAATCTCGTCCATCAGCACCAGCGAGTTGGGCGTGGCGTTGTGCAGGATTTGCGCGGCCTCCAGCATCTCCAGCATGAAGGTGGACTGCGCGTTGGCCAGATCGTCCGCCGCGCCGATGCGGGTGTGGATGGCGTCAATCGGCCCCAGGCGGCAGGCGCTGGCGGGCACGTAACTGCCCATGCTGGCCAGCAGGGTGATGACGGCAATCTGGCGCATGTAGGTGGATTTGCCGCCCATGTTGGGGCCGGTGATGATCTGCATGCGCTGCTTGGCGCTCAGGTGCGTGTCGTTGGCAATGAAAGCGCGGCTACCGGAGGGGCCTCCCGTGCCACTCAATTCGGCCAGACGCGC
>JAYVPU010000036.1:0-11188 GCA_043757205.1 Comamonadaceae bacterium
GACGGTCACGGTAGGCATATTGCCCTGCCTTCATGACCGCTTCTTTGGCGACCCGGAAGACATTACCGCGGCGACCGCGAAAACCTTTTGCAAGGGCTAGAACTTTTTTGTGGCGGGCGCGAGCCGTTACACCACGTTTGACGCGAGGCATGTGATTACTCCTTGTTCGTCGTTAATTAAATACCACGGCCAGGCAACATCTGCGCCATATGACCCATATTGGTCTCATGAACTGCAGTTGAGCCGCGCAAATGGCGTTTATTTTTGGTGGTCTTCTTGGTCAGAATGTGACGCTTGAAGGCTTGGCCGCGCTTGACGGTTCCACCGGGACGAACGCGGAAGCGTTTCTTCGCTGCGCTCTTGGTCTTCATCTTGGGCATTTCAATGCTCCTTTACATTGTGCTCGTGAGGCGTTCGAAAAACCGATTCCGAACTTGTTGGCCCCGAGCCACTTGTGTGGCGAGTGTTACTTCACCACTTGTGTGGTGAGTGTTACCTCTCCACTTGTGTGGAGAGTTTTACCTCACCACTTTTATGAGAGTTTTTAGGCTCTCCCCTTTTGCACAAAGCCTTAGCTCTGCGCGAAAACTTCAGACTGCTTCCGCAGCCGGTTTGACAGCGGCAACAGCCACCTTCTTTTTACCCGGCGCGATCATCATGATCATCTGCCGACCTTCCAGTTTGGGGAACTGCTCCACCACAATCTGATCCGCCAACTCATCGCGAATCCGGTTCAGCAGCGCCAAACCCAACTCCTGGTGCGTGATCTCGCGACCCCGGAAACGCAGCGTGATCTTGCACTTGTCACCATCCGCCAAGAAGCGCTTGATATTGCGCAGCTTGATGTTGTAGTCACCGTCATCGGTGCCTGGGCGGAACTTGATTTCCTTGATCTCAATCACCGTCTGCTTGGCTTTCGCTTCGGCCGCCTTTTTTTGCTCTTGGTATTTGAACTTGCCGTAATCCATCAAACGACAGACCGGCGGATTCGCCGTGGCAGCAATTTCAACCAGATCAACATCAAGCTCCCCCGCCATGCGCAGGGCTTCCATCAAACTCACGACACCCAAAGGCTCGTTTTCAGGCCCAGAGAGACGGACTTCCAAGGCCATAATTTCACGGTTCAGACGATGTTTGCGTTCTTCGCGTTGGCGGCGATCACGAGGTTCAGTAGCGATGGTTCAATCCTTCACAATTTTTGCCACAAACGTGGCTAAAGCCGTCCTGCACACGCGAACAATCTGTCATCTTGGCTTTGTTAAACCGACTCAGACACCAGACTGGTGAGCGATGTCTTGTTTGATGATTTCAACGAACTCATCCAGAGACATCACACCGAGGTCACGATTACCCCGGGCGCGCACTGCAACGGCACCGGCTGCTTTTTCCTTGTCGCCTGCGACCAGGATGTAAGGCAGCTTTTGCATTGAATGCTCCCGTATTTTATACGTAATTTTCTCGTTACGCATATCGGTGATCACTCTAAGCGCTTGATTTGGCAGTGATTTCTTCAATTTCTCGGCAATTTCGCGACAGTAATCGGACTGCGCGTCGGTGATATTGAGCACCGCCACCTGCACCGGCGCCAGCCAAGTTGGCAGCGCGCCCGCATGCTCTTCGATCAAAATCCCGATGAAGCGCTCCAGGCTGCCGACGATGGCGCGGTGCAGCATGACGGGGCGATGGCGCGCACCGTCTTCCCCTACGTACTCCGCATCCAGCCGCTCGGGCATGGAGAAATCGACCTGGATCGTGCCGCATTGCCACTGACGGCCAATGGCGTCTTTCAGCGTGTATTCGATCTTGGGGCCGTAAAAAGCACCCTCGCCTGGGGCGATTTCAAACTCGCAGCCCGACACCTCCAAGCTTTGCCGGAGCGCATGCTCGGCCTTGTCCCACACCTCATCAGAGCCAATGCGTTGCGCCGGGCGCGTGGCAATTTTGTAGATGATGTTTTTGAAACCGAAGTCGGTGTAGGTCTTTTGCAGCAAAGCCGTGAAGTTCACGCACTCGTCCAAGATTTGGTCTTCGGTACAAAAGATGTGGCCATCGTCTTGCGTGAAGCCACGCACGCGCATGATGCCGTGCAAGCCACCCGAAGGCTCGTTGCGGTGGCACTGACCAAACTCGCCGTAGCGCAGAGGCAAATCACGGTAGCTCTTAATGCCCTGTTTGAAAATCAGGATGTGACCCGGGCAATTCATGGGCTTGAGCGCGTATTCGCGCTTCTCGCTCTCCGTGGTGAACATGTTCTCGCGGTACTTATCCCAGTGACCGGTTTTCTCCCACAGCGTCTTGTCGATGACCTGCGGGCCTTTAACTTCCTGATAGCCGTTGTCCCTGTAAACCTGGCGCATGTACTGCTCCACGCCCTGCCACACCGTCCAGCCTTTGGGGTGCCAAAACACCAAGCCGGGGGCATGGTCGTCGATATGGAACAGATCGAGTTCACGACCCAGTTTGCGGTGATCGCGCTTCTCGGCCTCTTCGAGTTGAGTCAGGTAAAGCTGCAGCTCATCCTTGGTCGCCCACGCCGTGCCGTAAATGCGCTGCAACATCTCGTTGCGGTGGTCGCCACGCCAATAGGCCCCTGCCACCTTCATCAGCTTGAAGTGCTTGAGCTTGCCGGTGCTGGGCACGTGGGGACCGCGGCACAGGTCTTCAAACGCGCCTTCCCGGTACAGGCTTACATCTTCATTGGCGGGGATGCTGGCGATGATCTCGGCCTTGTAATGCTCACCCAAGCCTTTGAAATAGGCCACGGCTTCATCACGCGGCAGCACGCGGCGCAACACAGGTTCGTCCTTGGCCGCAAGTTCTGCCATCTTCTTTTCAATCGCAGCCAAGTCTTCGGGGGTGAAGGGGCGTTTGTAGGAAAAGTCGTAGAAGAAACCGTGCTCAATCACCGGACCAATCGTGACCTGGGCATCAGGAAACAACGCCTTGACGGCGTAGGCCAACAGGTGCGCTGTCGAGTGTCGAATGACGTTCAAGCCTTCGGCGTCTTTGGCTGTGATGATGGCCAACGTGCTGTCGGCCGTCATCAGGAAACTGGTGTCCACCACTTGACCGTCCACCTTGCCCGCCAACGCGGCTTTAGCCAAGCCTGCTCCAATGGAGGCGGCGACCTCGGCCACGGTCACTGGGCCGGGGAAATCGCGTTTGGAGCTGTCGGGGAGCGTGATTTGAATCATGGTGTGTTGTTGTATGAGTAGCGAGGCAGGATTTTAACGTGACCGATATTGTTGAAAACAACTGAAAAAACAACAACTCCGAGTGAAAAAATCGCTTTTTAACTATGAAATGCCATTTTTCTCCAGTAGCATGCGCTTACCAGTGAAGAAGCAGTTTTTCGCTGGAGATTAATCAACTTCAAGAAGGACAATCAATCATGGCAACTGCAAAGAAAGTACCGGCTAAAAAAGCGCCTGCAAAAAAGGCAGCTCCGGCTAAGAAAGTAGCGACACCTGCGAAAAAAGCAGCCCCTGCAAAAAAAGCGGCACCCGCTAAAAAGGTTGTAGCAAAGAAAGTTGCTCCGGCCAAGAAAGTAGCCGCTAAAAAAGCGCCCGCCAAAAAACGTACGCCAAACCCCGCGTTCATGAAGGCCTTGACACCTAGCGCCGCTTTGGCTGCTGTCGTGGGCAACAAGCCGCTGCCACGCACCGAGGTGGTCAAACAGCTGTGGGTTTACATCAAAAAGAACAAGCTGCAAGACGCTGTGAACAAGCGCAACATCAACGCCGATGCCAAGCTGAAGGAAGTCTTCGGCAAACCTCAGGTGACGATGTTTGAGATGGCTGGCCTGATCGGCAAGCACCTCAAGTAATCGGACTCTCCCGTTACGAAAAAAGGCCGACGTAAGTCGGCCTTTTTCGTTGAGACATTCTTGATTTGCACCAGGGGAAACCCTCCTCAAGCGCCCTTCACCCGGTCCAAAGCCGACTGTGTGATGGCCGACAAGGTGCCACGAGTCGTGATCACGTCCGGGTCCAGCTTCACCTCAATCAAGGTGCCCTGCGGACGAGCCAACGCCGCCAGCAATTCAAATTCAAACTCGTCCGTACGGGTGATGCGCACGCCCTGGTAACCATAGGCTTTCGCCAACACCGAGAAGTTGGGGTTTTGCAAACTTGAGCCGCTCACGTGCTGCGGGTACTCGCGCTCCTGGTGCATGCGAATGGTGCCGTACATGCCGTTGTTGAGCAGAACGATGATGGTTTTAGCCCCGTGCTGCACGGCGGTGGCCAACTCTTGCCCGTTCATCAAAAAGTCGCCGTCCCCCGCCATGGTGAGCACCGTACGCCCCGTGGTGATGGCCGCCGCAATCCCCGCAGGTACGCCATAGCCCATGGCCCCATTGGTGGGCGCTAACTGGGTTTTAAACCCCTTGGCCAGCCCGTGGTGTTTGAAGAAGCGGTGTACCCAGCTGGCGAAATTACCTGCGCCATTGGTCAGCACAGCGTCATCGGGCAAATGCTTCTGAAGGCTGGCCACGATGGCTGGCATGTCGATGTCACCCGGCAAGGTCTGCGGCGCCATATTGGCCAGATAGTCCGCATTGCAGCCCTGCGACCACGCACCCCACGGCACGCTCACTGGGGGCTCTAGCGTCTCTAGCGCAAGCGCTGCCGTGTTCATAGTGGCGTTGATCGCCAGATCGGCCTGGTACACCCGGTTGAGCTCTTCGGCACTGGCGTGAATGTGCACCAGCGTTTGCTTGATCTGAGGCACCTCAAACAAGGTGTAGCCGCCACTGGTCATCTCGCCCAGACGTGGGCCAATGGCCACAATCAAATCACTCTCCCTCACACGCGCTGCCAGCTTGGGGTTGATGCCAATGCCCACATCCCCCGCGTACAAGGGGTGGAAGTTGTCAAACGTATCCTGAAAACGAAACGCATTGCCCACCGGCAACTGCCAGTTTTCGGCAAATCGCTGCAAAGCCTGAGCGGCCTGCTGGGTCCAGCCACCACCGCCCGCGATGACAAAGGGTCGCTCAGCTTTTAATAGCAGCTCGCGCAGGTTCTGCAACGCCTCTGGTGCCGGACTGGCCTTGGCCGGCAACACGCGCGGCAAGGCAGTCACCTCAACCGTGTGCGTCAGCATGTCCTCTGGCAGCACCAGCACCACCGGGCCGGGGCGGCCATTCAAGGCGGTGGCAAAGGCGCGTGCCACGTACTCGGGGATGCGCCGCGCATCGTCAATGCGCTCCACCCGCTTGGCCATGCCCTTGGTATTGGGGCCGAAGAAGGTGCCGTAATCGACCTCTTGAAAGGATTCGCGGTCGCGCATGTCACTCGCCACATCACCCACAAACAACACCATGGGCGTGGAGTCCTGAAAGGCTGTGTGCACGCCAATCGACGCATTGGTCGCCCCCGGCCCGCGCGTGACAAAGCACACACCGGGCTGGCCGGTGAGCTTGCCATGCGCCTCGGCCATAAAGGCCGCGCCGCCCTCTTGTCGGTTGGTGATGAATTTGATTTGCTCGCGGTAGGCATGAAAGCCATCGAGCACCGCCAAGTAGCTCTCACCCGGCACGCCAAACGCATGGGTCACGCCCTGGGCCACGAGACATTCAACAAGAAGATGGCCAGCGATTTGAGATTTCATGAGCACTATTTCTAAACAACAAATTTCTGAAAATGATCCAACTAGGAGCCCGTGCGCTTACCGACGCCCAGCGCCGTCACCACACTCACCAGCAGCACAAAGGCCGCGCCGTAAAACACGCCGTTGTACCAGCCCCGGTCCATGAACGCGCCAAACAGCAAAGGCGACACGGCAAAGCCCACGTCAAAACCTGAGTACACCGTGCCATAGACCCGACCCGTTGCCCCCTTGGGTGTGGCCTTTTTCACCATCATGTCGCGTGACGGCGCGCCAATGCCTGTGGCAAAGCCCGTTGCCGCCAACACGACCATGGTCCCCGTCGCGCCCAAAATACCCGTCCCGCACAAGGCCAGCATCAGCGCGCCCACCGCCATGCACACGGCCACCACCGCGTCGCTGTTGGGCTTGCGTGCCGCCACAAAACCGCCAACAAAAATCCCGAACGCCGCGCACAACATATAGGCGGTCAACGTGACCGTGGCTGCATTAAAACTCACGTCATGCACCGCTTTGAGAATCGACACCGCGTAGTTCTGCACCAGCGAAAGCGTCATAGTGGAGAACATGAAAAACGCAAAACACCACCACACAACCGGCCGCTTTAAAAATGCCAAGTCATGCTCACGCGCGCCCTCACTCGGCTGATGCACCAGCACCTCGGTCTGCAATTTGTCGCGCTGCACCACCAGCAGCACCAAAATAGCCACATACATCAAGGCGGCAGCCAGGTAAGCATTGCGCCAACCCACCAAGCTGCCGATGCCCACCAAAAACACCGGTGCCGCAGCCCAACCCAAATTACCGGTGAGACCATGCATGCTGAAGGCGTGGCCCAGGCGCGGGGCCGATATGCGCTGGTTCAATATCGTGAAGTCCACCGGGTGAAACGGGCAATTACCCAAACCCGCCAGCACGGCAACAAACATCAAATCGCCATAACCATTGGCCCGTGAAGCGGCAATGCAGGCCAACACAAAAATACAAAACGAGGTGTACAGCACGGGCCGCGCGCCCAAGCGGTCCACCACAAAACCCGCACACGCCTGCCCCACCCCAGAGACGATAAAAAACACCGAAGTCAACAAACCGAGCTCAGAAAAACTCAGTCCAAACTCCTTCATGAACACGGGAAACAGCAAGGGCAGCAGCAGGTGCGCAAAGTGCGAACTGGCATGCGCCAGCCCCACCAGCCCAATGACGCTGGCATCTTGGCGCAGGGCCACTTCAGCAGCAGGGGGAAATGAGTTGAGGGTATCGGCTTGAGTCATCCCGCCATCGTAGCCCATTGCCTTGGAGACTTACTCCACACCCCGCTCAACGACCAGCACACCACCTCGGGCGGATTGAGCCGCCCCCGTGGTCACCAAAAACACCCCCGGCAAGATGAGTGCGGCACCCACCAGATGGTGCCAGCCCGGCACTTCTCCCAGCAGCCACCAAGCTGCCAAACCACCGAACAGCGGCCCCAGGTAGAGCGACACGGCCACGCGGCTGGCACTTAAAACTTGTTGCGCCCAGCCATAAATCCAATACACCCCCAAGCCAGGCACGATGGCTGCGGCCAGCACCAACCACAAAGCGGACATACCCCACTGTGTGAATCCTGTCTGTGTTGATTCCCAGAGGGCAAAAGGCAGCAGCGTCACAACACCACCCATGAAAATGGCAGCCAAGCGCGCCGTCGCACTCAAGCCGCTGGGGCACAGCTTTTGCAGCAAGGCATACGCCGCCCACGCCACAGTGGCGGCCACAATCCACAAATCACCCGGTACAAATTGCACGTTGGCCAGTTGCGCCCACTGCCCTTTGACGACCACGTTAAACACCCCCGCCAAAGCCAGAGCAACCCCCAGCATCTGGCGCAGGCCCAATCGTTCGCCCAACCACCCAGCCGCACCTAGGCCGATGAGCACCGGAGACGCCGCGTAAATCAAGGCAATGTTGATAGCCTCAGTCGAACGCGCACCTTGATAAACCCAGGCCCCACAAACGAGCATGCCCAAGGCACCCAAAATCAAATACTGTCACCAAACGCGCAACACAGCCGCACGCTCGCGCCATAGCTCGGGCCCGGCAATCACCAGCAGCACACACCCCGCAATAGCCCAACGCCCCAACGCCAGCAGATAGGGGCCAATCACCCCGGGCGCTTTGCGCGCCACAATGTAGTTGACCGTCCACAGCGCAGGCACCAGCCACAACAAGGTCTGCGCCCAACGAATTTGGCGATGCTGCGCTTCAAGCGCACCTGATTTTGATATCACTGTCGGGGCTCCCTGTTCATTTGCGTGAGTTCTCGCAGCCCCATCGCCTCCACCCAGTCACCAAAGGGTAGCGATCTGCGCGCGTGTGAACTCTGTATTTACGGGCAGGCTTGAGGTCTTCACAGACGCTGTAAAACCCGCGCTGCGGCTTGCCGGGGCGCCGCGTTTGACCTCCATAGCCCACTGACCATCTTAAGATTGATCCGCTTGGGCTTGGGCCGCAATGTCCCAATGTTGCATTACTTTACCGTGCTTATCCACGCTTTCAAGCCTGACCGAAAAACCCCAAAGTCGTGCCACATGTTTGAGCACTTCATCAGCTTCGCTATGCAGCGGTCGGTCGTCACTGCGGCAGTGGCGCAAGGTCAGCGCTCGGTCGCCGCGCAGGTTCACATTCCAGACCTGAATGTTGGGCTCGCGCCAGCTCAGGTCGTATTGGCGAGCCAGTGTCTCGCGCACCCGCTTGTAGCCAGCGTCGTCGTGGATCGCGGCGACCTCAAGCTCAGACTGGTCGGCATCGTCCATCACTGAAAACAGCCGAAACTCCCGAATCAAATGCGGCGAGAGGTACTGACCGATGAAACTTTCGTCGCGATAACCCCTCATGGCCATATCCAGGGTTTTGACCCAATCGGTTCCCGCAATGTCGGGAAACCATTGGCGGTCTTCCTCTGTGGGTTGCTCGCAGATGCGGCGCAAATCACTGAACATGGCAAAACCCAGCGCGTAGGGGTTGATGCCGCTGAAGGCCGGGTGCTTGGACGGCGGTTGGTAGATCACATTGGTGTGCGAACGCAGGCACTCGATCATGTAACCATCGCTGAGCAAACCCTCGTCGTACATAGCGTTGAGAATCGTGTAGTGCCAGAACGTGGCCCAGCCCTCGTTCATAACCTGGGTTTGCCGCTGCGGGTAAAAATACTGGGCCACCTTGCGCACGATGCGCACCACCTCACGCTGCCAGGGCTCCAGCAGGGGCGCATTTTTCTCCACGAAGTAGAGCAAATTCTCCTCAGGCTCGGGGGGGAAGCGTCGGTTGGTTTTTTCCGCCTGCTTGTGCGCCGATTTTGGCAGCGTGCGCCACAGGTCGTTCACTTGCTGTTGCAAATAAATCTCCCGCTCCTTGCGCCGCGATTCCTCCTCGGCCAAAGATCGCTTTTGCGAACGGCGGTAGCGGTCCACGCCGATACTCATCAGTGCATGGCAGGAGTCGAGCAACTGCTCAACCGCATCGACACCGTGAAGCTCCTCGCACTCGGCAATGTAAGCGCGGGCATGGACCAGGTAGTCCACGATCGCGTCAGCGTCAGTCCACATGCGAAACAGGTAATTGCCCTTGAAGAAAGAGTTGTGCCCGTAGCAGGCGTGCGCCATCACCAGCACTTGCATGGGCATGGTGTTCTCCTCCATCAGGTAGGCGATGCAGGGGTTGGAGTTGATGACGATCTCGTAGGCCAGACCCATCTGGCCGCGGCGGTAGCTCTTTTCGCTGGTGATGAACTGCTTGCCAAATGACCAGTGCCGGTAGTTGACTGGCATGCCCACCGAGGCGTAGGCGTCGATCATCTGCTCGGAACTGATGACCTCCATTTGCACCGGGTAAGTGTCCAGACCAAAACGCCGAGCCGTGCGCTCGATCTCACGGTGGTAGGTATCGATCAGCTCGAAGGTCCAGTCAGATGGGCTGGGCAGCGGCTCACGGCGATGCGGGTCATTCGCCGCTGGTGTAAGCGGGGCTTCGTTCCTTGTCATGTGCTGACCCCTTTCTTGAACAGCGCTCGAAACACCGGATAAATCTGCGATGGCTCAAGAACTTTTTGTATCGCAAAGTTGGGGTTCGCCAGTGCCACGCGTTCATATTCCTCCCAGAGGTTCTGATTTTCTTCGGCCACTTGGACATAGGCAAAGTAGCGCAGCATGGGCAGCAATCGACTGACCAGCAAGTCCCGACAAACGGGCGAATCCTGCTGCCAGTTATCGCCGTCTGAGGCTTGGGCACCGTAGATGTTCCAATCGCTACGCGGATAGCGCGCCTGGATGATCTTTTCCATCAACTCCAAGGCGCTGGAGACAATCGTGCCGCCGGTCTCGGTAGAGTGGAAAAACTCCTGCTCCGACACCTCGGCCGCCTGCGTGTGGTGACGAATGAAAACCACATCGATTCGCTCGTAATGCCGGGTCAGGAACAAATACAGCAAGCTAAAGAAACGCTTGGCCAAGTCCTTGCGACCTTCATCCATCGATCCCGACACATCCATCAGGCAAAACATCACCGCTTTGGCACTGGGCAAGGGCACCCGCACGTGGTTGCGAAATCGCAAATCAAAAGGATCCAGAAACGGTATGCGGCGCAAGCGTGACAGCAAGGCATCCATCTGGGTTTGAATCACCTCGATTTCTGACTTGTCCGGCGGTGACTTCGCGAGCGCTTTCTCCATACGCGCTTCGAGCGCATGCAACTCCCGCCGTACTTCGCCACCCATGGCAATACGCCGCCCCAGCGCCATTCGCATCGACCGCACCACATGCAAGCTCGTCGGCGTGCCTTCCAACACAAAACCAGCGCGTTGCGATTTCCATTCCGGCGCGTCGGGCAGCAACTGGGTGCGCACCAAGCGCGGCAGCTCCAAATCATCGAAGAAGTACTGCATAAACTCTTCGCGTGTGATGCTGAAGACGAAATCATCCTCTCCCGTCTCATCGCCGTCAGAACCTTCGCCTGAGCCGCCGCCACCGTCACCCTGGGGGCGCGCAATACGGTCGCCACGTGCATGATCGCGGTTGCCAGGGTGTACGGTCTCGCGCTGACCTCCAGGGCCGTGGCCGAATACCGGCTCAGACACGTCACGTCGCGGCAACGTGATGTCCTGGCCTTGCTCGATATCGCGAACATCGCGCCCGCTCACTGCGCGGCGCACCGCTTCGCGAATCTGCTCCCGGAAACGGCGCAAGAACCGCTCGCGGTTGCCGATCGACTTGTTCTTGCCTGACAAGCGTCGGTCGATGATGTTCAGCATCGCGCTCTCCGTTATGACCGCCCGCGATGTGCACACCGCGGGTCAGCCTTTCTATCAAGAACTCTTGCGAACCCGCAAGTACCAGTCGCACAGCAGGCGAACCTGGCGTGCGGTGTAGCCCTTGTCCACCATGCGGTTCACGAAGTCTTCGTGCTTCTTCTGCTCGTCTGCGCTGGCCTTGGCATTGAAGGAGATCACTGGCAGCAGATCCTCGGTGTTGGAGAACATCTTCTTCTCAATCACCGTGCGCAGCTTCTCGTAGCTGGTCCAGGCCGGGTTCTTGCCCTCATGGTT
>JAYVPU010000037.1:0-2846 GCA_043757205.1 Comamonadaceae bacterium
CATGGTGGTGATTGACCATTTTTCTGAGCTCAATGACCTGCATGGCCACTTGGTCATGGAGGAGGTCACCATGTTGGTGGCGCGCATCATGGGCAACACCTTTCGCACGCATGACCGGCTTTACCGCTTGACCGGAGACCAATTCGTCGTGCTCTTTCACTGCCCGCAAGAGTCGCTGGTGCTGGGCGCGTTCGAGCGCATGCGGGGCAACGTTGAGAAATTGAAATTTTCCCAAGTGGGGCATATGACCATCAGTGCCGGATTTACCCGCATCGTCATGGATGACTCACCCGCCACCGCGCTGGAACGCATCGGTGACGCCATCGATTTTGCGCAAAAAAATGGCGGCAATCAGGTGTGTAGCCATTTGGATTTGGAGCGCAATGGGTACTGAATCGTGTACTGAAGCGTGTACCGCCAAGGCACCATGAAAAAAGGGGCACTATGTGCCCCTTTTTTAGTCTAGTTGCCTTACTGATCGAGTGGCAATGGCATCTGGCTCAGGTCACGTCGGGTTTCAACCAAAACCAGTGGGCCTTCGTTGAACACGGCTGGGGCCGAGCGTTCGCGTGGGGCATGCACGGTTTTGGGTTCGGCGGCAATGGCAGCCTGCACGGCGGCGATTTTGTCCGCATCCGAGTTGACCCATTGGAGGCCAGAACTTTGAGCGACCTGGTTGAGGTCATCCATCGGCAACTCAAACGTTGACACGCGGGGAAGTTCGCGCGGCGATGATGAAGAAACTGCTTCAGGCACTGTCGCAGGCTTCACGGTTGACGCCGGTGCTGCCACAACAGGTAGGGCGGCGGTTGGCATGAGGTTGGACGGGGTCGGCTCAGCTTGGCGTACTGCAACTACGGGCAGTGCTGGCGCTGCTGGAGCCGGTGCTGCTTGGGCTGGGCTGGCTTGGGCTGTCAAAGGGGCTTCAGCTTGGCTGCTGGCTGCACCTTGCTCCAAATCGGCCGGTGCGTCGTTGCGTGGAGCGCGCTCACCACGATCTCCACGCTCACCGCGGTTGCGTTCGCGGCCATAACGGTCACGCGAACGTTTTTCGCGGTTGCCGTTGTTGTTGCCATCGGGGGCGACATCACGACCTGGTTGTTGCTGAGCGTTTTGATCGGCATTGCCTTGCGATATGTCGTGGTCACCTGCTCCCTGTGGAGCCGCTTGCGCTATGGCCGGTGCGGACTGGCGGTTGGCTTCCTCGCTGCCTGCGTCAGACGGGTGCTGGTTGTCTTGGCGCTGTGGGCGCTGAGGACGATCTTGACGCTCTGAGCGTTCTGGACGGTTACCACGGTCGTTGCGATCACCTCGACCACGCCCTTCGTCACCGCGTGGTGGGCGGTCTTGGCGAGCTTCGGTATTTGCACCTTCTGCGGCGATCAGGGGCTGGGGTGCGTTGACGGTTTGTGGTGCGTTGGCGTCAAAGTTGCCAGCGTCCATGCGCTCGGGAGCGGGGCGATCATTACGGCCACCTTCACGACCACCGCGACCGCCGCGTCCGCCTTCACGGCCGCCTTCGCGACCACCTTCACGGCCAGCTTCTAAGCCAGCGTCGCGGCCACCACGGCCACCGCGGCCACCACGACCATTGCGGTCACCACGCTCGTTGCGGCCTTCACCGCGAGGGCCACCTGGGCGTTGGCCATCACGACCACCGTTGCCTTTGGCGTCGTGAGGCGCGTCTTTCTTGTCAGCGGCGGCCGCTGCTTTCGGCGTTTCAGCCGGTGCGCTGCCAAACAGATTTTTGATCCAGCCAAAAAATCCGCTGCTGGCCGGTGCTGCCACGGCTGCTGGGGCGGGCTTGGCTTGAACAACTTCTTTCGCTGGCGCGGCCACGGCACGGGGTGCTGCGGCAGGTGCGGGTGCATCGGGCAGCACACCTTTGATGATGGGCGTTTGCTTGTTGGTCGGCTCTTGCGAGCGGCGCGTCACGGCGGTCGGGTCTTCAATTTCTTCGGCCAGTTTGTAGCTGGCTTCGATGTTGTCCAGACGCGGGTCGTCGTGCTTGAGGCGCTCCAGTTTGTAGTTCGGCGTTTCCAGCGACTTGTTTGGCACCATCAGCACGTGGATGCGTTGCTTCAACTCGATCTTGGCGATCTCGGTGCGCTTCTCATTGAGCAGGAACGAGGCAACGTCCACCGGCACTTGGCACAGCACCGAGGCAGTGTTGTCCTTCTGCGACTCTTCTTGGATGATGCGCAAAATTTGCAGCGCCGAGCTTTCGGTGTCACGGATGTGGCCCGCACCACCGCAACGCGGGCAGGGGATGGACGAGCCTTCGGACAACGCGGGTTTCAAGCGCTGGCGGCTCATTTCCATCAAACCAAATTTGCTGATGGTGCCGAACTGCACACGGGCGCGGTCTTGGCGCAGCGCGTCGCGCAGGCGATTTTCCACTTCGCGGCGGTTCTTCGATTCTTCCATGTCGATGAAGTCGATCACGATCAGGCCACCCAGGTCGCGCAGGCGCATCTGGCGGGCCACTTCGTCAGCGGCTTCCAGGTTGGTGCGGGTGGCAGTTTCTTCGATGTCGCTGCCTTTGATAGCGCGCGCCGAGTTCACGTCCACCGAGACCAGGGCCTCGGTGTGGTCGATCACGATGGCGCCGCCCGAGGGCAGTTGCACCGTGCGGGCGTAGGCTGACTCGATCTGGTGCTCGATCTGAAAACGGCTGAACAGAGGGGCATCGTCGCGGTAGCGCTTGACGCGGGCCGCATGCTCGGGCATGACGTGGGCCATGAACTGCTGCTCAAGCTCTGGAGCGCCATCGACGGCGCGATCAACGGTGCCAAAGGTGCCTTCCTGATTTACCAAGAGTCAAGCCTGGTGATCCGTGCGATTCG
>JAYVPU010000038.1:0-2845 GCA_043757205.1 Comamonadaceae bacterium
GGTGCTCGACGAGGCGTTCAAGCAGTCGATGCAGCTGTATGACGAACTGAGCGGCAAGAACGAAGATTGGAAAAAAATCTACGCCGACTACAGCAAGTACCGCGCCGATGCCAACCTGTGGTTCCGCTTCACCGAAGCCAAGTTCGACAGCTTCATGCAGTCGCAAAAACTCTAATTTCTGATCAGTTGGGGACAGAGCTGGCACGCAGCGCGTCGCTGGGGACTGTCCCGCAAAGCTAATAAAAAAACCGCGCTACGGCGCGGTTTTTTGTTGAAGCTCGATCGCCAGCCGTTTGAATTCGGCCAGCATGAAGGGATCGGCCGCATAAAAAGCGGCCATTTTCCCCGAGTGCGTCTTGACGTACAGCCGAGGTGCGATCAGCCAGTCCAGACCCCGCACGCGAAACAGTCTCGCATAGGCCAGGTCTTGCACGCTGACCTGTTTGTTCCACATCCAGCTTTGTTTCAATGTCGTGCTGTCCAGCGAGGTTTTGCCTTTGAGGATATGCCACTCGGTATAGGCCATCATGATCAGCGCCGCCAGCAGCCAGCCGCTGGAGCGCCAGCTCGCTTCCAGCACGCCATCAGCCCACATGCGCCAGCCCCAGATCAGGGCCGAGCTCACCAGCAGCACGGCCAGCGCTTTGAAGGGCTTGGTGAAGGCGCTGCACTCCATGCGGCCGCCTTCAGGCGTGAAAGAAAAGGGGGTCGAGTCGCTCACTTCTTGAACAAGTCGTCGATTTTTTGCTGCTCTTCAGCGGCCGACTTATCGGCGGCCTTGTCAGCCGCAGCAGCCATGTCCTTGGGGTCGGTGGAGGGAGGCAACTCACCGGGTTTCAGTTCCAGAGCAGGTACGGGTTCTTCTGTCGGCATTTCAATCTGCACCTTGTCCAGATCGACTTCAATTTCTTTGTCCAGGAACATGGTGACCGACTGCGGCACAAAAATCACGACGAACACCAGAATCACCTGCATGATCACCCAAGGAATCGCACCCATGTAGATGTCGTTGGACTGCACCGGCACGGGTATGCGCTTGTCTTTGAACAGCGTGTCCGCAATGCCCCGCAGGTAGAACAGGGCAAAGCCAAACGGCGGGTGCATGAAGCTGGTTTGCAGGTTCACGCAGAGCAGCACGCCAAACCACACCAGATCAATGCCCAGTTTGGCCGCCACCGGGGCCAGCATGGGCACGATGATGAAGGCGATCTCAAAGAAGTCGAGGAAGAAGGCCAGGAAGAACACAAAGATGTTCACCACGATCAAAAAGCCCACCTGCCCGCCGGGCAAGCCCGTCAGCAGATGCTCGACCCACTTGGCCCCGTCCACGCCCTGGAACACCTGGCTGAACACGCGCGAGCCGATCAGGATGAACACCACCATCGCGGTCAGGCGCATGGTGCCGGTCATGGCCTGCCAGATCAGGTTTTTGGTGAGGCGTCGGGACATGGCCGCCAGCAGCAAGGCCCCCACCACGCCCATCGCACCGGCTTCGGTGGGTGTAGCGATGGCACTGCTCTGAAATGGCAAGCCGCCCATGGAGCCCAGCACCGTGAAGATCAGCACCGCTGAAGGGATGATGCCACGCAGGCATTTCTTCCACAGTGCCCAGCCGTCCAAGCTGCGCTCGCTTTTGGGGATGGCGGGCAAGTAGCTGGGCTTCATGCGCGACAAGACAAAGGTGTAGATCACAAACATGCCCACCTGGAGCAGTGATGGGCCCCAAGCGCCCTTGTACATGTCACCCACGGGCTTGCCCAACTGGTCGGCCAGCACCACCAGCACCAGCGACGGCGGCACGAGTTGGGTGATGGTGCCCGACGCGGCCAGCACGCCTGTGGCATAGCGCATGTTGTAGCCGTACCTCATCATCACGGGCAAAGAGATCAAGGCCATGGCGATGACTTGGCCCGCCACCGTGCCCGTGATGGCCCCCAGGATGAAGCCCACGATGATGACCGAATACCCAATGCCGCCGCGCGTGGGGCCGAACAACTGACCCATGGAGTCCAGCATGTCTTCGGCCAGACCGCACTTTTCCAAAATCGTGCCCATGAAGGTGAAGAAGGGAATGGCCAGCAGCAGCTCGTTGCTAAGAATCGAGAAAATGGCAATTGGCAAATTGCCCATGAAGGCCGCCGGGAACCAGCCCATCTGGATGGCGTAAAACGCGCTGCCCAGACCGAGTGCCGCCAGCGAGAACGCCACAGGGAAGCCGATGAGCATGATGACGACCAGCCCCGCAAACATGACGGGGGCGAAATTGACCATTTCCATTTTTTATCTTTCTGAATTGCTTGTCTTGAGATGTGACGGTGGAGTCTTCCGCACTTATTGCAAAGGCTTCTCGTAGTGCGTGTCCATCTGGAACTTGCCTTGCAGGTAGGCCACGCGCTTGATGATCTCGGCCCAGCCTTGCAGCCACATCATGGCAAAGCCCAGCGGCAGAGCCAGCACGACGGGCCAGCGGATCAGTCCACCGGCGTTTTGCGACTGCTCACCTGAGATAAAGGTGTTGAGGAAGTAGGGCCAAGAGAGGTAAGCCAGTACCCCAATGACCGGCAGCAAAAAGACCACCAGGCCAAACAAATCGACATAGACCGGACGATTGCCTTTGAGCTTGCCGTAGATCAGGTCCACCCGCACATGCTCATTGAGCTTGAGCACAATGGGCGCGCCCACCATCACCATGTAGGCAAACAGATACCACTGAATCTCGATGAAGGAGTTGGAGCTCCAGTCAAAACCGTAGCGCACGAAAGCATTGGCCGCGCTGATCATGGCCGCTAGCAGGACGGTCCACGAGGCGAAGATGCCGAACTTTTCGCTGATCCAGTCCATGCCC
>JAYVPU010000039.1:0-11137 GCA_043757205.1 Comamonadaceae bacterium
CCTGGACTCTACCAACTGAGCTACAGCCACCGTAAGAGTTTGATTATAACCAATGATGCTCAGGAAACTGTGCTCAACCCGGTTCCCAAGAGCGAATCAGAAGGCCGATTCACTTTGATTTGCACCTTGAGGCGAGCTTTGAGCAATTTGTAATAGGCTTGGTTCTCTGCCAAGGCCCAGAATTTAGCCACTTGCTCACGGTCTTGCTTTTGCACGTCTGGCGTCTGCGCTGGGCGCGGCAGAAGTTTGTTCACTTTAACCACCACGTAACCCTGCGCTTCGAGATCCACGCCAACCCAAGCGGGCAAGCTACTTGAATCTGCTCGCATGAGGGCATTTAAAACCAGAACAGGCAAGTTTTTAGGCTGGTCGCGTGACACTTCTTGCGCACCCAACAGGTTTGCACTTGTCGGGTTGGCTTTCCACGCAGCCAGCTTTTGCTCACCCTCTTTTTTCGCCAACTCAGCAGCCCGGCTGGCCACCACCCGAACCTGTACCATTTGGCGAACTTCTGCAAACGGCAGCGTACGGGCTGCCGTGTACTGCGTGATGCGTGCGGCAGCAAGCTGGTTGGGCGCTATTTCTACCGCTTCGGTATTGCGTTTTTTCTCTACTGAATCCGAGTTAAAAAGAGCCGCTAGCAGCTTTGCATTGGCCAATACACTGGACGCCCCTGGGGAGGGGGTGCGCTTCACAGAAGCGGCCGTTTGGATCTCCAGTTTGAGCCGATCAGCCGTGGGCTTTAAAGCATCTGACTGCTCATACACACCATTGGTGAAGGCTTCTGCCGCTTCAGCGTATTTGGTGCGGGCTTGCTGGTTCTTCAGGTCCTCTTCCAAACTGGCGCGGAGTTCTTCAAAGCTTTTTTGCTTGGGCGCTTTGATGTCCGTCACCTGGATGATGTGGTAACCAAAATCGGACTCCACCACGTCGCTGATATCCCCTTTTTTCAGCGCAAAAGCCGCATCTTCAAAAGGCTTGACCATGGAACCTCGGGCAAAGAAATCAAGATCACCGCCTTTGGCGGCTGAGCCGGGGTCTTGTGAATTTTTGCGTGCGGTATCTGCAAAACTGGCGGGCGTTTTACGCACAGAAGTCAGCAACTCTTGGGCGCGGGTTTTGGCCTTGTCGCGCTCGGCGGCTGGTGCGGTTTTAGCCGCAGTAATCAAGATGTGACTCGCGCGGCGCTCTTCCGTGCCGCTCAAACGCGCCGCATTTTGCTCGTAATAAGCCCTCAGATCCTGCTCGTTCAGCGTGATCGATTTGCGCACCGCGTTGAGGTCTAGAACGATGTACTCGATGTTGGCCTGTTCTGCGGCTTGGAACTGGCTTTGATTGGCTTGATAGTAGGCCTCTAGTTCAGCGTCGGTCGGCTTGACCTGCGCTGCAAAATCAGCGCCATTGAAACGTGCCAGCTGCACCTCGCGCCGTTCGTAAAAAGCGCTCAATGCCATATCCGCGACCGCAGGCGAAGCAAAACCGGTCTGAACCACACCGGCCTCCACTTGGCGCTTGGCAATCTCGCTGCGCATACGGGCCTCAAACATCTCGGGCGTCATGCCCTGGCTGCCCACCAGTTGCCGGTACTGATCCATATCCAACGTGCCATCCGGGCGACGCAGGGAGGCGATGGCAGGATTGTTTTGCAAGTCACGGGCCAGTTTGGCGTCACTGGTGACCAAGTGCGCACTCACGGCCGCTTCGGTCAGCACCCGGTCACGCACCAGGTTCTCCAACGTGGCGTAACGGGCCTGGGGAGAGTCCAGCAATTTAGGATCCAGGTTGGGCATGGAGGTACGCAAGCGATCAACCTCTTGCTTATGAGCCGCATCCCAATCAGCTTGGGTAATTTCGTGGCCACCCACCAAGGCAACCGCTTGGCCCTTCTCGCGGAAACGGTTGTACCCATCGATCCCGAACAGCACGAACGAGGGGATGATCAGCAGAAACAGCAGCCCCATCATGATCTTCGTGTGCTTGCGAACGTAATCAAACATGCGAGAACTCTCCAACAAAAAAATAAAAAAGGCGAACACAGTGTTCGCCTTTGTGGGGGTGGTGGGTGCTGACGGGGTCGAACCGCCGACCTACGCCGTGTAAAGGCGCCGCTCTGCCAACTGAGCTAAGCACCCCACCGATAACTAGTCAATTCAGGGCGTCTTTCAAACCTTTGCCCGGACGGAACTTGGGCACTTTGGCGGCCTTGATTTTAATCGCATCGCCCGTGCGTGGATTGCGGCCCACGCGAGCGGCACGTTTACCCACCGCAAACGTACCAAAACCCACCAGGGAAACAGTGCCCCCTTTTTTCAGCGTGGTCTTGACCGCACCAATGGTGGACTCCAGTGCGCGGGTGGCTGCTGCTTTGGAAATATCAGCGTGCTTGGCGATATGTTCGATCAGTTCTGTTTTATTCACAACTATCTCCTCTTATAGAAACTGCATTAATTGAATTGGCTCTTCACAAATCCGGGGCTCATCTACCGGACCAATGTACCGATCAATGAGGGTCTGTTTTGCTTTGACAGCTTGTGAAAGCTCCTGCTTATGCTAAGAGCCAACCCTATTTTTTGTGTCAATTCAAACGGCCGCTTAACAACAGCGTGGGTGCGAATTTTAGACGGCTTTCTCTTACGCTTTGCACGTCAATTGCAGAAAAATAATTCGACACACGGGTAAGCCACAACTTCACGCCAAGCGCGAAATCGGTTAGAGGGCCGCCGCAATCGCACGCCCCACATCCGAGGTACTGGCCGTGCCACCAATGTCGCGCGTGCGGGGGGCGCCGTTCTTGGGATCCAGCACTTTTTCAATCGCCGACAACACCGCATCGTGCGCAGCCTTGTGGCCCAAAAACTCCAGCATCATGGCGCCACACCAGATCTGCCCGATGGGGTTGGCAATGCCTTGGCCCGCAATGTCAGGGGCCGAGCCATGCACCGGCTCGAACAGCGAAGGAAACAAGCGATCAGGATTCAAGTTGGCGCTGGGTGCGATGCCGATGGTGCCCGTGCAAGCGGGCCCCAAGTCGCTCAAGATATCGCCAAACAAATTGCTGGCCACCACCACGTCAAAAAAGTCGGGGCGTTGCACAAAGTGTGCGGTCAGGATGTCGATGTGAAACTTGTCGAGCGTCAGGTCAGGGTAGCTCTTGGCCATGGCCTCCACCCGCTCATCCCAGTAGGGCATGGTGATGGCAATGCCGTTGGATTTGGTGGCGCTGGTCAAATGCTTTTTGGGGCGCGACTGGGCCAGCTCAAACGCGAATTTCAGCACCCGATCCACCCCGTGACGGGTGAAGATGGACTCTTGCATCACCATCTCGCGATCTGTGCCAGGGAACATGCGCCCGCCGATGCTGGAGTACTCGCCTTCGGTGTTTTCGCGCACGATGTACATGTCGATCTCACCCGGCTCGCGTCGGCTGCCGTCACGCCGCACTACGGGGGCGATGATGCCGGGCATGAGGCGTGCCGGGCGCAGGTTGACGTACTGGTCAAACTCGCGTCGAAACAAAATCAACGAGCCCCACAGCGAGACGTGATCGGCAATCTTCTCAGGCCAACCGACCGCGCCAAAGTAGATGGCGTCATGGCCGCCCACCAAGTCTTTCCAGTTCTCCGGCATCATGCGGCCGTGCTTGTCAAAATAGTCCCAGCTAGAAAAGTCAAAGTCGTCGAACTGCAAGTCGATGCCAAACTTGCTGGCCGCCGCTTCCATCACACGCACGCCCTCGGGCATGGTCTCTTTGCCGATGCCGTCACCGGCAATCACTGCGATTCTTTGTTTGCTCATGACTCTCTCCTAAAAAAATTTAAAATTTCTGCCAGCAAAGCGTCTGGTGCTTCCTCGGCAATGTAATGCCCGCAGGGCAAACCCTGCCCTGTCACCTGAACCGCGCGCGCTTGCCATAGCCCCATCACATCAAAACACTGCCCCACCGCGCCGTGATCACCCCACAGCACGCGCAAGGGCTGTGCAAGCTGGATGCCCGCTTGCACATCCGCACGGTCATGCGCCAAGTCGATCGTGGCACTGGCACGGTAGTCTTCGCAAAGGCCATGCGCAGTGTTCGGGATCTGAACACAGCGCTCGTACTCGGCCATGGCCTGGGGCGCAAAGGCTGCCAAGCCCGCATGACGACGCCCCATCACGCTGCGGATGTAGCGCACCGGGTCGGATTCGATCAAAGCCTCAGGCAAGGGGGGTGGCTGAATTAAAAAGAACCAGTGCCAATAGGCCTTGGCAAACGCTTCGGTGGTGTTCTCGTACATCGCCAACGTGGGAGCAATGTCGAGCAGCATCAGCCGCTCTACCGCCTGCGCATGGTCCAGCGCCAAACGGTGTGCCACACGCGCGCCCCGGTCATGCGCCAGCACTTGAAAACGCTCAAAGCCATAGTGCTGCATGACGGCCATCGCGTCCAGCGCCATCTCACGCTTGCTGTAGACCCGGTGCTCGGGGTCGCTCACAGGTCGATCCGAGTCACCATAGCCGCGCAAATCCATCATCACCACGGTGAAGTGTTGCGTCAATGTGGATGCCACTCGGTGCCACATGACCTGGCTTTGCGGGTGGCCGTGCAGCAACAACAAGGCAGGGCCTTGGCCCGCGCGCCGGGTGTGCAGGGTCACGCCGTCGCGCACCGCGCGGTCAATCGAAAAGCCGGGGAATAGGTTGATCTCTGGGTTCATAGCTGAGCCTTCATGCCGAAGTTGTTGGTGAGGGCGGCGTGCGCACCACGAGGCTCACGCCGAAGACCGTGATCGCCGTACCGAGCAAAGTCAGCAGCGTGATGGACTCGTCAAACAACACCCAGGCCATCAGTGCCGTGGTGGGCGGGACCAGATACAACAAACTAGTGACGGCTGTGGCCGCGCCGCGTTGCAGCAACAGGTACAGCAGCGAGCTACCCCCCAACGTCAACGCCAACACCGACCACGCCATGGCCGATGCAAGCTGCGTATTCCATTGCATGGACTCCGACTCCAGCAGCGTCAAGGGCAGCGTGACTAGCAAAGCCGCGATGAGCTGCACCGTATTGGCGCTGCGCACATCACAAGGCGTGACAAAACGCTTTTGATACAGCGTGCCAATGGTGATGCTGAGCAAGGCCAAAAAGGCGAACGAAAAATTCACCACATCAACTTCGCCGCCCTGACCAAATTTACGCGAGACCACCATGGTCAGCCCCGCAAAGCCCATGGCCAGACCCAGCCACTGCCGCCGAGTCACTCGGCTACCGATGGACGATAACCAAATCGCCGTCAACACCGGTTGCAAGCCCACAATCAGCGCGCTCAAGCCCGAGCCCATGCCCGCCTTAACGGCCGACCACACGCCGCCCAGGTAGCCCGCATGCATCAGCACCCCCACCACCGACAGATGCAGCCATTGCGCCGCATTGCGCGGCCAGGCCACACGGGCCAGCAAGATCCAAGGGAGAAAACACAGAATGGACAGGGCATAGCGCACCACCAGAAACTTCATCGGCGGTGCGTAGGGCATGCCATAACGCGCCACGATAAAACCGGTGCTCCAAATCAGCACAAACACCAAGGGCATCGCCCGCAACAGAGCGTCCTCTTGGGTACGCTCGGTCATTTCACCCGCACCCTGATCTCGGGCACGGCTTTTTTCAGGTAATAAATCATGGACCAGACCGTGAGAACGGCGGCCACCCAGATCAGAAAATTACCCCAGTTGCGCGTGTTGATCACGCCAAAAAGTAGGCCATCAAACAGCAAGAAAGGAATGGCCACCATTTGCGCCACGGTCTTGAGTTTGCCCACCATATGCACCGCCACACTTTTGCCCGCGCCAATCTGGGCCATCCACTCACGCAGGGCCGAGATGGCAATCTCGCGCCCAATGATGATGAGCGCTACAAACACGTCAGCCCGTCCCAGGTGCACCAGCACCAGCAAGCTGGCGCACACCAAAATCTTGTCCGCCACCGGGTCCAGAAATGCACCGAAGGCAGAGGTCTGGTTGAGCTTGCGTGCCAAGTAGCCATCCAGCCAATCCGTCGCAGCAAACACCACAAACATGACGGTGGCGACCCAATTACGGGTTGCTGAATCCAGCGGCAGGTAAAACACCCCCACGATCAAGGGAATCGCGACAATGCGCGTCCAGGTCATGATGGTGGGAATGGTGAGGAACATGGCGTGATTGTGGCATGAGCGCTGTGAGTGAAATCAATGCAGCGCCCGGTAAATCGACTCCGCCAGATCCTTGGAGATACCCTCCACCGAGGCCATGTCCTCCACGCTGGCATCCGCCACACCCCGCACGCCACCAAAGCGTTGCAGCAGTTTGGCGCGACGCTTGGGGCCCACGCCAGGGATTTCCTCGATCTTGCTGCCGCCCACCCGCACCCGTGCACGCTGCGCGCGCATGCCGGTGATGGCGAAACGGTGCGCCTCATCACGGATCTGCGCCACCAGCATCAGTGCGGCCGAATCTTTGCCCAGGTAAACCTTCTCACGACCATCGGCAAACACCAGCTCTTCCAGCCCCACTTTGCGCCCCTCGCCTTTCTCCACCCCGACGATCAGCGACAAATCCAGCCCGAGTTGTTCAAAAACCTCGCGCGCCATGCTCACCTGCCCCACGCCACCGTCCACCAGCACCAGATCAGGCAGCCGCCCCGTAGCGGCGGGTGTATCCGCCCCGCCACCCTCCAGGCGCAGGCTCTCAGCCAGCTTGGCATAACGGCGCGTCAGCACCTGGCGCATGGCCGCATAGTCGTCACCCGGCGTGATGCCCTCGATGTTGAAGCGGCGGTACTCCGCATTTTGCATTTTGTGGTGATGAAACACCACGCAAGACGCCTGCGTGGCCTCGCCCGCCGTGTGCGAAATGTCAAAACACTCCACCCGAAATTCATCCAACTGATCCTGCGGCATGTCCAGCGCCTGCGCCAGCGCACGGGTGCGCGCCTGCTGCGAGCCCTCTTCGGCCAGCAGGCGACCCAATTGCAGCCCGGCATTGGTCTGCGCCATCTCCAGCCAAATGCGGCGCTGCTCCCTAGGCTGGTGCACTGCACTCACCTTCACGCCCGATTGCACCGTCAGCGCCTCGATCAGGCTCTTGGCCACCGGCTCGCTGGTGATGAGCGAGGGCACGACCGGCACGTCCATGTAGTGCTGCGCAATAAAAGCCTCCAGCACCTGAACCTCGACGGAAGGGGATTTTTCGTCCAGCGTCTCGCTCTCTTCATCACCCCGGTAAACCCCTGCTGCGTCCTCCACATGCACGGGAAAATAGGCGCGGTCGCCCAGATGTCGCCCACCGCGCACCATGGCCAGGTTGACGCAGGCGCGACCGCCCTGCACCTTGACCGCCAAAATATCTACATCCTTGTCCGCCACGTTGTCCACCGCCTGCTGATGCAGCACATTGGACAAGGCCCCAATCTGGTCGCGCAACTGCGCGGCTTGCTCAAACTCCAGTCGGTCGGAATGCGCCATCATGCGCGTCTCCAGCACCGACATCACCTGCTCGGTATCGCCCTTCAAGAAAGCCTCGGCGTGGGCCACGTCCTGGGCATAGGCCTCAGCCGTGATGTGCCCCACACAGGGTGCCGAACAACGCTTGATCTGGTACAGCAAACAGGGCCGCGTGCGATTGCTGAACACCGGGTCATCACAGGTGCGCAGGTGAAACACTTTTTGCAGCAACAAGATCCCTTCTTTCACCGAACCCGCACTGGGATAAGGGCCGAAATAATGGTGCTTCTTCTCCACCGCACCCCGGTAATAAGACACGCGGGGAAACACCGCTGCCTGCGCCCCGGTCACGCCCGGTTTGGGCGCGCTGGAGCCAGTCATGCGCAAATAGGGGTAGCTCTTGTCGTCCCGGAACAAAATGTTGTAACGCGGGCTCAGCGTCTTGATGAGGTTGTTTTCCAGCAGCAGCGCCTCGGCTTCAGAGCGCACCACCGTCGTTTCCATCCGGGCAATCTTGCTCACCATGTGGGCAATACGCGTGCCACCGTGGCTCTTCTGAAAATAACTGGCCACCCGCTTCTTCAAGTCGCGCGCTTTGCCCACGTACAACACCGTCCCCTCAGCGTCAAAATAGCGGTAAACGCCGGGCAAAGGGGGCAGCGCGGCGACCTCGCTCAATAGAGAAGCGTTCGGCTGAGGATCTGAAGTTGCGTCTGTCATGACCGCAATTGTCATGCAGCGCGCCTCACCTTAAAAGTATTGTTCGATGACGTGTTACTCAATGACGGGTTCAAGGCGTCTGAGTCGCCAGGTAGCTTGCAATCGACATCATGTCCTGGTCTGTCAATTTTTCAACGACTAACTTCATCGGTGCGCTGAACGCACCGGCCCGTGTGCCTTGCTGCAAGTCATAGAGCTGGCGCACGATGTAGCTGGGTGAGCGCCCGGCAATGCTGGGGATGTCACCCAGCCCTTTGAGGTCAGCCCCATGGCAGGCCGCACAAGCCATGGTCTTACCCTGGTCGCCAGTTTTCACCAGGGCTTCGCCCTTGGCGATGCTGCCGGGCGGCACGTAGGCCATGAATTTTGAACGCGTGTCCCGGTGTTCAAACTGATCAACATCGACCGGAAACTCGACGATACGACGACCCAGGGCTTCGGTTTCGTTGCCGGGCAGTTTGGCCACAAAAACCCGGGCGATGAAAGTCTTGGGCACCGTGTCTGATTCTATGACTGTCGTGTTTTGTTTGGGTTTGAGCGCCGAGAAATAGGCCGCCGCTTCTTGAATCTCAGCCTCGTTCATGCCTTTGGCAATGGCCGTCATCAGCACGTTGGGGGAGCGTTGTGGCCCAGAAAATTTCCGGGCACCACTTTTGTAGTCCATGATTTGCTGAATGATGTAGGCAGCTGGCAGACCCGCGAGACTGGAGTTTTCCGGGCCACCGGTGCCTTCTGCACGGTGGCAAGAACCACAGGCACGCACATCGGGTTTGCGGCCACGCGCTACCACCTCTGGCAGTGCTGGGTGATCCGCCGGATGCCAGACTGGTGCGAAGAAAAGATCGCGCTCCTGTGTCACCGTATGAGTTACGGTGCTGTCCGGCACGCGTCGCGGGATGCCGTCATCGGGATGCAGCTTGAAATCCGGCACCCAAGGGTAGGCCCAAGACGGCAATGGGGTCGTCTGAACAGGAGGGGTTTGAGCAAGCGCCGATCCCGTAAGCAAGACCAAGCTAACCCAAAGCATTGCAATCACGCCCGTTTTTGAATGAGGGCTCACGTTACGCTGCTTTGCGGCTCAGGTCAACGCCCCCCGCGCATCCACCGCAATGACGCGCTCCACGACGCCGTTTTGCAGGCCGCCGCGCACCCCGATCATGTGGTCGTGCAGGTTAACGGTGGGGTCACAGTGGCCGGGAATGAGCCAGACCACATCGCCCAGTTGCGGCAAATGGCTGCCGAGCAACACACCGTGCTCGTCACTGCAACTGGTGTAGCGCAAATCATCAGCCCGCCCATGCACACGCGGCAGGCCTGAGTCGATGGCGTGGCTTTTGTGGCCTGCGTCGCACACGGCGCGGCCCGGCTGCACGCTCATGACTTGTGATTTGACGAACAGCGCGTGCTCGAAAACGGGTTGCTCCGGATCGACTTCATTTTGCGCATAGTCGGCATCCATGAAGAGGTAGGAGCCCGCTTGCAGTTCGCCAAAGATGCCGCTGGCCGCCTCGATGGAGAAAGTGCCGCTGCCTGCACCGGTCACCAGTTCCACAGTGAAGCCTTCTTGCTCTAGCACCGAGCGCGTGCGCTGCACATCTTGGATCACCTGCGCCAGTGTGGCGCGGCGCTCGGCCACCGTGCGCTGGTGCTGCGCGCGGCCATGGTAGGCCTGTAATCCGGCGAAGTGCAGACGCGGATGCAGATCAATCTCGCGTGCCAAGGGCAAGACTGCGTCGCCAGGGGGCACGCCGCAGCGCGTTTGGCCGACGTCAATTTCAATGAAGACGTGAATGCGGGCGCTGCCCTGCGGATCAACATTTTGCAAGGCCTGCGCCAGGTTGCGGATGCCTTCCAGGCTGTCCACAGCGATGGAAATTTTTCCATTTTGCGCCGATAAGCCAATAGATATGTGCGTAAGCAGCTCCAATTTTGATAGCGAAACCACTTCATTGCTGATGTAGATATCGCGCACACCACCTTCCGCCATGGCGCGCGCTTCTGAGATTTTTTGCACACACACGCCCACCGCCCCCGCCGCCATCTGCTGGCGCGCCAGCTCCACGCTTTTGTGCATCTTGGCGTGCGGACGCAGCTTGACGTGGTGCTGCTCGGCAAAGCGCTGCATGACGCGCAGATTGCGTTCCATGGCATCCAGGTCAATCACCAGTGCGGGCGTGTCGATGTTGTCAACGCTTTGGCCGATCAATGCGGACAAAGCACGGGAAATCTGGGTGCGTTCTGATGTCATGGGGTCTTCGCTGTGTCAAAGCTGTCTGGTTCGTATGGTTTTGAGCTATCGTAATGCCAAGACTCGCCCTAGGAACCCGATTTGCACCCCACCGACCACGATCTTTTTCACACCCCGCTGCACGACCTGCACGTCATGCTGGGCGCGCGCATGGTGCCCTTTGCAGGCTATGCCATGCCGGTGCAATACCCCGCAGGCCTGATGGCCGAGCACCACCACACGCGCACCGCCGCCAGCCTGTTTGATGTGTCGCACATGGGGCAGTTGCGCCTGGTGGGGCCGGATGCATCCTCCGCACTGGAGTCCCTCATGCCCATGGATGTGCTGGGCTTGGCCGTGGGCAGGCAGCGCTACGGCCTCTTGCTCAATGACGCGGGCGGCATCATGGACGACCTGATGCTGGTGAACCGGGGCGCGGACATCTTCATCGTCGTCAACGGGGCTTGCAAAGCCGGAGACATCGCGCACCTACAGGCGCACATCGGTGCGCGCTGCCAGGTCATCCTTCTGCCTGAGCAGGCGCTGCTGGCACTGCAAGGGCCGCTGGCCGTGCAGGCGCTGCAACGGCTGTGCCCCGGTGCAGAGAAGCTGGTGTTCATGAGTGGCGGCAGCTTGTGCATCACAGTAGAGAGCGCAGGTTCAACGCAAAAGATCGACTGCTTCATCACCCGCAGCGGCTACACCGGTGAAGACGGCTTCGAAATTTCAGTGCATC
>JAYVPU010000040.1:0-11092 GCA_043757205.1 Comamonadaceae bacterium
GCCGACGCTGTCAAGCGTTTTGCCACTGGCACCTATGTGGTCTGGTACCCCATCATCCCGCGCCCGCAAGCGCACGACTTGCCGCGCAAGCTCAAAACCCTGGCCACCAAGGCGGGCAAGGGCTGGCTCAACGCCACGCTCACCGTCAAGTCCAGCAAGCTGCTGACCGACGCTGAAGGACAAACCCAGCGCCCCGGCCTGCCGGCCAGCGGCATGTTTGTCATCAACCCGCCGCACACCCTCAAGGCCGCGCTGCAACTGGCCCTGCCCCAAATGGCCAAGCTGCTGGCGCAAGACCGCAATGCGGCTTTTACACTGGATGCTGGTGGCTAAATCAGCTTCAAGAAGCTACTTATTTGATAGCTGCGTACGCCTATATTTAAAGGGCTTCAGCCCGATTTAGCCCTTAAAACTCTTTCAGGAAACGCACCATGATTCTTGTTACTGGCGGCGCAGGCTATATCGGCAGTCACACCTGCGTAGAGCTGCTCAACGCGGGCCATGAAGTCACCGTCTTCGACAACTTTTGCAACAGCAACCCCGAAGTGTTGGAGCGCATCCAACGCATTACCGGCAAAAGCGTGACGCTGATTCAAGGCGACATCCGCGACCGCGCGGCCCTGACCCAAGCCCTGCAAACCAGCGGTGCCAAGGCCGTGATCCACTTCGCTGGCCTCAAGGCCGTGGGCGAGTCGGTGGAAAAGCCGTTGAGCTACTACGACAACAACGTCGCAGGCACGCTCAACTTGCTGCAAGCCATGAACGAGTGCGGCGTCAAAACGCTGATCTTCAGCTCCTCCGCCACCGTCTATGGCACGCCCGAGCAACTGCCCATTCCTGAGGCCCACCCTTTAAGTGCCACCAGCCCCTACGGCCAAACCAAGCTGACGTGCGAGCACATGTTGTGTGAGCTGTATGCCAGTGACCCGAGTTGGCGGTTGGGCATCCTGCGTTATTTCAACCCCGTGGGCGCGCACGCCAGCGGCCTGATCGGTGAAGACCCACAAGACACGCCCAACAACCTCATGCCTTTTGTGGCCCAGGTCGCCGTGGGGCGGCGCGAGAAACTCAACGTCTGGGGCGACGACTACCCCACGCCCGACGGCACCGGCGTGCGTGACTACATCCACGTGGTGGATCTGGCGCTGGGCCACCTCAAAGTGCTGGCGTATTTGCAAGCCACGCCCGATTGCCTCACGGTCAATCTGGGCACGGGCAGCGGCTACAGCGTGCTCGACATGGTGACTGCGTTTGAGAAAGCCAGTGGCAAACCCGTGCCCTACCACGTTGCCCCACGCCGCCCCGGTGATGTGGCCGCCTGCTACGCCGACCCCGCCAAAGCCCTCCAACTTTTAGGCTGGCGTGCCGAGCGCGATTTGCAAACCATGTGCCAAGACAGTTGGCGCTGGCAGAGCCAGAATCCGAGAGGGTATTTGCCGTAGTCTGAGCATGGGGGCTACAAGCGCCGCAGCGCAGGGCCGCCCCAAGCAAGGCACGGCCCCCTCGGGGGGCAGGGAACCACACGCAGTGGGCGACCGTGGGGGCTATATCCCCAGCCGCTTGCAAATCTCCAGCGTCGGCCCGCTCTGGTTCATGCTGTAGAAGTGCAGGCCCGGCGCACCGCCTGCGCGCAGTTGCTCACACAAAGCCGTCACCACATCCAGGCCAAAGGCTTTGATGGAGGCGCTGTCGTCACCAAAACTTTGCAGACGCAGGCGAATCCAGCGCGGGATTTCTGCGCCGCAGGCGTCTGAGAAGCGCATCAACTGCATGGAGCTGATGATGGGCATGATGCCCGGCACCACGGGCAGGGTGATGCCCAAAGCGTCAGCTTCTTCGACAAACCGGAAGTAGGCGTCGGCGTTGTAAAAATACTGGGTGATGGCGGCGTTGGCACCGGCCTCTGCCTTGGCGGCGTAAGCCTTTAAGTCGCTCGCCGGGGAGCGGGCTTGCGGGTGCGCCTCCGGGTAAACGGCCACTTCGATGTGAAAATCATCGCCGGTCTCGGCCCGGATAAACGCCACCAGATCACTCGCGTACTGAAAGGCGCCACCCATACCGTAACCACTGGGCAGATCGCCACGCAAGGCCACCAATCGCTTGATGCCCATGGCTTTAAGAATGGCGAGTTGCGCGCGCACAGTTTCTTGTGTCGCACCAATGCAAGACAGGTGAGACGCTGCGGGCATGCCCTCAGCCTGGATATCGCGCACCGTGGAGAAGGTGCCCTCTTGGGTCGATCCACCCGCGCCGAAAGTAACCGAGCAGAACTCGGGCTTCAAGGCATAGAGCTGCTGGCGTACCACGCTCAGCTTCTCCACGCCTTCGGGGGTTTTGGGGGGGAAGAATTCAATGCTGAGGGGGAATGTGGTCATGCTTTTATCGCGTGAATAAAAAACTCTCGGTTGCCGTCACCACCTTCAATGGCGGAGTCAAACCAGTCGTGCACGGTCAACCCCAAAGCGACGCAGGCATCCCGCAGGCGTTGCTCGATAAAGGGGTAATGCGAGGCATCGCGCACAATGCCGCCCTTGCCCACTTGGCCGGGCTGCAACTCGAATTGCGGCTTGACCAGCACGAGCAAGTGGCCACCGGCTTTGAGCAGGGGCACCACCGCAGGCAGCACCAGGGTTTGGGAGATGAAGGACAAGTCGCCCACCAGCACGTCAAAACTCGGCAGGTCTGGCGCATCCTCGTCGTGATCCATGTCTTCAAGATCAGCATCGGGGTCGCTGGCGATCAGCTCCGCCTCGGCAAACGCAGCTGCAATCGCATCGGCATCGCGTGCGTTGACCGTCTCCAGGCACAGCACGCGCTCGTCGGCACGCAGGGCCGGGTGCAATTGCCCCTGGCCGACATCAATGCCCACCACGCGAGCCGCACCGTGCTTCAAAAGACAATCGGTAAAGCCACCGGTGGACTGACCCACGTCCAAACAAGTCAGCATCTGCACCGACAAGCCCGTGTGTTTGAGCGCAGCCTCCAACTTCAAACCACCGCGTGACACGTAGCGCGCCTCGGAGTCGTCCAGCAAGCGTATCTGCGCGTCGTCCGGCACCTCATCGCCATTTTTAACCACGCGCTTCCACACGTCGGCATAGAGCCACTCCACCCCACCCGCAATCAGGCGCTGGGCCTGGGAGCGGGTGCTGGCGAGTTGGCGTTGCACCAAGAGTTGATCAATGCGCATCAGTAGCGATACGTATTGGCTTTGTACGGGCCGGACTTGCTCACGCCGATGTAAGCGGCTTGCTCGTCGCTCAACTCGGACAGCATGGCACCGACCTTCTTCAGGTGCAGGCGCGCCACTTTTTCGTCCAAGTGCTTGGGCAAAACGTAAACCTTGCCGACTTCGTATTCGGCCTGTTTGGTGAACAGCTCGATCTGCGCAATGGTCTGGTTGGCAAAGCTCGACGACATCACAAAGCTGGGGTGGCCCGTGCCGCAACCCAGGTTCACCAAGCGACCTTTGGCCAGCAGGATGATGCGCTTGCCGTCGGGGAAGATGACGTGATCGACCTGCGGCTTGATCTCTTCCCACTGGCATTTCTCCAGCGAGGCGACGTCGATTTCATTGTCGAAATGACCGATGTTGCAAACGATGGCCTGGTCTTTCATAGCCGCCATGTGCTCATACGTGATGACGTTTTTGTTGCCGGTGGCGGACACAAAAATGTCGCACTTGTCGGCGGCGTATTCCATGGTCACGACCTTGTAGCCTTCCATCGCGGCCTGCAGGGCGTTGATGGGGTCAATTTCGGTCACCCAGACCTGAGCGCTGAGGGCGCGCAGGGCCTGGGCCGAGCCCTTGCCCACGTCGCCGTAACCGGCCACGCAGGCGACCTTGCCAGCCACCATCACGTCGGTAGCGCGCTTGATGGCGTCCACCAGCGACTCGCGGCAGCCGTAGAGGTTGTCGAACTTGGACTTGGTCACCGAATCATTCACGTTGATGGCGCGCAGGGCCAGCGTGCCTTTGGCCGACATTTCGTTCAAGCGCAGCACGCCGGTGGTGGTTTCTTCGGTCACGCCGATGATGTTTTTCAGGCGGCGGCTGTACCAGGTCGGGTCTTGCGCGAGCTTGGCCTTGATGGAGTTGAACAGGCAGATTTCTTCTTCACTACCGGGCTTGGAGATCAGGCTGGCGTCTTTCTCGGCCTTGGTGCCCAGGTGCATCAAGAGCGTGGCGTCGCCGCCGTCGTCCAGGATCATGTTCGGGCCTTCTTCGGGCGTGCCTTTGGCACCCTTGAATTCGAAGATGCTGTGGGTGTAGTCCCAGTAGTCAGCCAGCGTTTCGCCCTTGATCGCAAACACGGGCGTACCGGCAGCGGCGATGGCAGCCGCAGCGTGGTCTTGCGTCGAGAAGATGTTGCATGAGGCCCAGCGCACGTCAGCGCCCAGGGCTTGCAGGGTTTCGATCAGCACACCAGTCTGGATCGTCATGTGCAACGAGCCGGTGATGCGCGCGCCCTTCAAGGGCTGGGCTTTGGCGAATTCTTCACGGATCGCCATCAGGCCGGGCATTTCGGTCTGGGCAATGTTGAGTTCTTTGCGACCCCAGGCAGCCAGCGCCAGGTCGGCAATCACGTAATCAGGGGCAGGTTTCAAAACAGCACTCATGGTGGGCTCCAAATCAAAGTTTGAGGTCCACTGGCGGCTATGGGGGAGAAGTCTCACCGCACAGTACCAGTGGGTGAGCGCGGTTGGGGTGTGCAAAGCGACGAAGTCAGCCTTGTGATCCGAGCCTCACGCACCCCTTGCGGGTGACGCTGCAACGCTCCTCGGAATGCCGCGATTATACGGAACGCCTTGGAATGGCGTAGGTGCCCACAGCATGAGCGACCATCTCGGAGCTGCCTTCAGAGTACAAACTCACCTCGCCCACGGCCAGCGTCTTGCCCACCTTGATCAGCTTGCACACGCCCACAATGCTTTTGTCGGCGGCGGGTTTTCTGAGGAAGTTGATGTTCAGGCTGGTCGTGACCGTCAACGGCACGATGCCAATTTCCCCCAAGATGGCCACGTACAGCGCCACATCGGCCACCGTCATCAGCACCGGACCCGACACCGTGCCACCGGGGCGCAACTCATCCACGCCAATGAGGTGACGAATGGTGGAGGCGGCATGGCCCACTTCGTCCACAATGCATTTGCTTTGAGGGAAAGAGGCGGCGAGGAACTCGGCTATTTCTGATTTGGTGGGCATGGTGTGAATGGAAGTGTGAAGGCGATGCAGGATTGTCCAACAGAACCCTTCACCAGACTTTCACTGGCGTCTCCAGCCCCTGATAGACCCGAACTCAAGGATAAAATTAGCCTAAAGCCCTTTAAATACAATCGTTAGCAGCTCATATTTTTATAGCAAGTATTTTTCAAATCCATCGGAGATGTCATGAACCGTTTTGTTTTCACCCTCGCTGCAACACTGTGTTGCCTGGCCGCGCAAGCGCAAAACTGGCCCACCAAGCCCGTGCGCTTCATCGTCTCCCTGCCCGCGGGCAGCGCCACCGACATCGTGGCCCGCGCCCTGTCTGAGCGCTTGACCCAGCAACTGGGCCAGCCGTTCGTCGTGGAAAACCGGCCCGGTGCCAGCGGCTCGATTGCCATGAACCTGGTGGCCAAGGCCGAGCCCGATGGCTACACCCTGTTGGCGCATTCGTCCTCCGGCACGGTGGTGCCCTCCACCATCCCGAATCTGCCGTTTGACGTGCTGAAAGACTTGTCTGGCGTCACCATGTTGGCCAACATCCCGAACGCGCTGGCCGTGGCACCCGGCAAGGGCTTTAACTCGGTCAAAGACTTGGTGAACTACGCCAAGGCCAACCCCGGCAAGATCAATTACGCCACCGTCGGCTCGGGCAGCGCCACACACCTGAACGCCGAGCGCTTTCGCATGAGCGCGGGCATCACTGGCCTGCAAGTTCCCTACAAAGGCACGTCGGAGGCGCTGACCGATCTGATGGCCGGGCGTGTTGATTTTTGCTTTTGCCCGGTGAGCAATGTGCTGCCGCTGGCCAAAGACGGGCGCTTGAGCATGCTGGCGGTTGGCTCCAGCAAGCGTGCCTCGGGCGCGCCCGAGATCCCCACCACCGAAGAGGCCGGTGTGCCCAAGTCCGCCTACAACTTCTACGTGGGCCTGTCTGTGCCCTCCAAGATGCCGCGTGACATCGTCATGAAGCTGCACGCAGAAACCGTGAAGGCGCTGAACTCACCCGAGATGAAAGAGCGCTACGCCAAGATGGGCATTGATGCGCACATCTTCACGCCCGATCAGTTTGATGCCTACCTGCGTGACGAGGTGGCGGCTAACGCGACGCTGGTGAAGGCGGCGGGGATTACGGCGCAGTAGCCAAGCCATGAACTCCTGCGAGATCGTCATCGTCGGCCACGGCGCATCGGGCCTGTGCGCGGCGGTGTCGGCGGCAGAAGCCGCTTTAGAGCGCGGCATCACAGCCCGCATCACCGTCATTGAACGTGCGCCCGAAGCCGAACACGGCGGCAACAGCCGCTGGACGCCGTCCTACATCCGCATGCCCTCGGTGGCGGGGGTGGCCGATGGCTTTGTCGAAGACATCGTGCGCGAGTCCGGCGGTCGGGCCGACGCGGCTTATTTCGAGCGCCTGGCAGCGGATGCCGGGCCCTCGGTCGCTTGGCTGCAACAGCACGGCGTGGCCCTCCATACCCCTGTGTACTACCTGGCAGCCGGGCCTGCGCGCATCCAGCCAGTCGGTGGCGGGGCCGCTGTTATTGCGGCTCTGCTGGCCAGCGCCAAACACCTGGGCGTGGACTTCCATTACGGCCATGCGGCGCAGGCATTACAGATGGATCCGGCAGGCGCAGTCAGTGGCGTTGTCCTGGATGATGGCCGTGTTATCCCGGCCGACCGGGCCATCCTCGCCAGCGGCGGCTTTGCGGGCAATGCCGACATGCTGGGCCAGCACTTTGGCCCTGCCGCCCGCAGCATGAAACCCATCTCCCCCGGCACGCGCGCCAACACCGGAGCAGGCATCCACATGGCGCTGGCCGTGGGTGCAAGGCCCGCTGGCGACTGGCAGGGCATGCACGCCGAGCCCATTGACGCACGCAGCACCGGCCCGGCCCCGGTGGTGCTGATCTATCCCTACGGCATCGTGGTGAATCAAAACGGCGACCGGTTCTTTGACGAAGGCGCGGGCCTGGTGCATGAGACCTGGGAGACCTTTGCGCGCCACATCCAGATGACCCTGCCCGGACACCAGGCTTACGCCATTTTGGACAGCCGCTTGCTGGACATCCCGAACTACGAGCGCGCCATCCGCTCCGAAGTCGCCCCCATCCGCGCCGATTCGATTGTGGAGTTGGCCGCGCTGCTCGGCATTCCCGCCGACCGCCTGCAAACCACGGTGGACGCCTACAACGCCGCCGCCACGGGCGATACCTCACCGTTCGACGCCACCCACACCGACGGCATCCAAACCGCCCCCGGTTACACGCCGCCCAAGTCCAACTGGGCACGCCCCTTGACGCAGCCGCCCTACCTCGCCTGGCCGCTGATCGGCGCCGTGGCCTACACCTTTGGCGGCATCGCCACCAACCCGAACGCGCAAGTGCTGGGCGCGCATGGCCCGATCCCCGGCCTCTACGCCGCCGGAGAAATCACCGGGCACTTCTACGGCACAGCGCCGAACGCGGTTGCCATGCTGCGCGCCATCGTGTTTGGGCGGGTGGCGGGTAGCCAGGCGATCTTGGATCGGTAGTGTTTGTTTGTTTTGGCAATCTTTGCCAAGCAACGCTAAAATCATGCCATGACCACTGTCACCATGAACATCTCACTGACCGAAGACCTCAAAGTCTTCGTGGACGAGCGTGTCAAGGCTCGCGGCTACAGCTCGACCAGCGAGTACATGCGCGATCTGGTTCGGCGTGATGAGGAGCGGGCCCAAGAGGAGCGTTTCAAAGCCCTGATTGAGGAGGGTCTGGCCTCTGGCCCGGCAGGCGATTGGGACGACTTGCGTGAAGCCTTCTTGACCGAGTCGGGCGTAACTGCATCCGGGCAACGCGCTGCATGAAACGGCTGGTTATGCAACGTCGCGCTTTGCGCGACTTGACTGATGCGCGCGCGTACTACCAGCGCGAAGCCCCCCACATGGTGGCTGAATTTGCCAGCACGATTGACGCAGAACTTCTTCACCTGAGGCAGCACCCGCGCACCGGTTCACCCCGTTATGGCTTTTTGCTCAGGATGCCGGGCTTGCGCAGTTGGCCCGTCAAGCGCTTCCCCTATGTCATTCTCTTTCTTGACCAGGGCGACCACATTGCAGTGCTGCGTGTGCTGCACCAAGCCCAAGACATCCCCGCACACCTTGACCTTTGATTTGGATTTTCTCCCGTGACCTACGCCCCCGAAACCCAACGCCGCCGCACCTTTGCCATCATCTCGCACCCTGACGCGGGTAAAACCACGCTGACCGAGAAGCTCTTGCTGTTCTCGGGCGCGATCCAGATTGCAGGCTCGGTTAAAGCACGCAAAGCCACACGCCACGCCACCAGCGACTGGATGGAGATCGAGAAACAACGCGGCATCTCAGTCGCCAGCTCGGTCATGCAAATGCAGTACCGCGACCACGTCATCAACCTGCTGGACACACCCGGCCACAAAGACTTTTCCGAGGACACCTACCGCGTTCTCACCGCCGTCGATTCGGCCCTGATGGTGATTGACGCGGCCAACGGCGTGGAGGCACAGACGCGCCGCCTGATCGAGGTCTGCCGCCAGCGTGACACCCCCATCATCACCTTCGTCAACAAGATGGACCGCGAGGTGCGCGACCCGCTGGACATCCTGGACGAGGTCGAGCGCGAGCTGGGCATGCCCTGCGTGCCCATGACCTGGCCGGTGGGCCAGGGCAAGACCTTTGGCGGCATCATCAACCTGCGCACCCAGTCGATGTCGGTGTTCGAGTCCGGCAGCGAGCGCCGCCCGCA
The DNA here is from genome assembly GCA_043757205.1 of Comamonadaceae bacterium. Classification (GTDB taxonomy): domain Bacteria; phylum Pseudomonadota; class Gammaproteobacteria; order Burkholderiales; family Burkholderiaceae_C; genus CANCDA01. The sequence goes on from JAYVPU010000040.1 coordinate 8,965, forward strand.
AGACTTTGACGCCATTCCTTTGAGCGAGCACAACACCCTGCTGAAGCGCTTTGGCCCCGAGTTTGAAACTGCGCTGGACAGCATGGAGCTGGCCACCGGTGCCTCGCCCACGTTTGACCGCGAGGCCTTTTTGGCGGGCAAGCTGACGCCCGTGTTCTTCGGCTCCGGCGTCAACAACTTTGGCGTGATGGAGGTGCTGGACGCCCTGGTCGATCTGGCCCCGTCGCCGCAATCGCGCACCAGCTCGCTCACGGTCAACAAACAACCGGTGGTGAAAGTAGTCAAACCGGAAGACGACGCGTTCTCCGGGGTGGTGTTCAAGGTGCAAGCCAATATGGACGCCAACCACCGCGACCGCATCGCCTTTGTGCGCGTGTGCTCGGGCCGTTACGCGCCGGGCATGAAACTCAAAGTTCAGCGCACTGCCAAAGAGCTGCGCCCCACCAGCGTGGTCACCTTCATGAGCCAGCGCCGCGAGGCGGTGGAAGAGGCTTACGCGGGCGACATCGTGGGCTTTACCACCCACGGCGGCGTGCAACTGGGCGACACCATCACCGACGGCTCAGTGGCCTTGCAGTTCACCGGCTTGCCCTTCTTCGCGCCCGAGATGTTCATGACCGTGGTGCTGAAAAACCCGCTGCGCACCAAGCAATTGCAGCAGGGCCTGGCCCAGTTGGGCGAAGAAGGCGCGATCCAGGTCTTTCGCCCCGAGACCGGTGGCAACATGCTGCTGGGCGCCATTGGCCAATTGCAGTTTGAAGTGGTGCAGCACCGCCTCAAAGGCGAGTACGACGCCGACATCCGCCTAGAGGGCAGCCAGTACACAAGCGCCCGCTGGATCACCGCTGACACGCCCGCTGAGTTGGCCACCTTCGTCAACGCCTACCCCCTGCGCATGGCGCTGGACGCGGCCAACACCCTGGCCTACCTGTGCACCTCACCCTATGACGTGCGGCTGGCGCAAGAACGTTTCCCCAAAATCCACTTCCACCCGCTGCGCGAGCATGCGGGGTTGGCGCTGCAAAACGCGGGTTAAATTCCTTGGCTTTGCAACTCGACCACGCCCTTGGGCGTGTTCAGCGTCACCACGATGTTGGCCGGGCCGGTCTCTAGCGGCACGCCGCTCAAGCCCATGGCCTCGTAAGCCGCTTGCAGCTTATCGGCTGAAGGATGCGTGACGGCAATGCTCTGCAACGTCACGCCCGAACGCGGCAAGCTGTTCCTCGGGTGCAGGCGCAGCGGCTCGACCGCGTCGGGCTTGCCCCATTGAATCAAGCTGGGTAATGCACCATCAAACATGCGTTGCCCATCCTCCCGCACCGTGATCTGCCATTGCAGCACCCCACGCCGTGAATGGCGGCTGGCTTGCATCGCAGGCCCGCGCTCAATGCCTTGCGCCTTCAACGCGATACGCGCCGCTTGAATCTCGTCCGTGCTCGCCACAAAATGCACCAGCCGCGGCTCCTTGGCCACAGCGGCCTGCAACGCCGCATCGTCCATGTCAAACCAGCGCTGGGTTGTCGCAGCAGCGGTGCGTTTCGCGCCGGGATTGATGGCGATAATTTCCAGATACGCCAGCGGATGGGCGGGCGTGGCGATCTTGAGCAAACGGTTGTGCGTGCCATACAGCGCATGTTCCCCGCCTGGCCCCGGCGTGACGCCCAGCGTGGCCTCGCACCATTGCACGCCCTGCTCCAAAGTTTTGGCCACGATGACCAGATGATCTATTTGTGTTTTCATGGGGTGACCTTAACACCTCACTTTGGGCTGTCTTGTTTCGACGACGTCGGCAGCCAGAAATGTACAAAACACCAAACGTCGAGTCGTTTCTAAGCAGTCGTTAACGTTTTAGGTTGTGCGCCCGATCGGCTTATTGCCACGCGGGTTGACTTAATTCGGGCATGGATCCCGATTTAATGGCGAGCGAAGTGAGCCCGTTCGTGTCTTCGAGGCGAATGCGCTCCAGCTCTTCTATCACGTCGTCAACTATGGCAAGGAACGCGGAGCGACTTGGCTGCGGCTGCGCTCTGACCAAGTCGGCTGCGCGTTCTGCAAGCGCATCCCGATGAGCCCAACGTGCCCACTTTCGCACATCCCAATAGGTCAAGTGCACAAGGCGACCGACGTC
>JAYVPU010000041.1:0-11083 GCA_043757205.1 Comamonadaceae bacterium
CCGCAGGGCTGGGCCCAGTTCAGCCACGTGAAGATGCGCGACTACCGCTGGGGCATCTTCCTGAATCCCGGTGCGGCCGACCGCGCGATCCATTTCGGCGACCACAAGGGCGAGAAAGCCTGGCAAGACGTACCCGGTGAGCACCGCGCTAACCTGCGCCGCATCATCGTCACGCAAGGGGACACAGAGCCCGCGTCGGTGGAGCAGCAGCGTCACCTGGGCCTCACCGCGCCCAGCATGTACGACCTGCGCAACCTGTACCAGATCAACGTCGAAGAAGGTCGCCATCTGTGGGCCATGGTCTATCTGTTGCACAAACACTTTGGCCGCGATGGCCGAGAAGAAGCCGAGGCCCTGTTAGAGCGCCGCAGCGGAGACGCCAACAACCCGCGCATCCTGGGGGCCTTCAACGAGGCCACACCGGATTGGTTGGCCTTCTTCATGTTCACCTACTTCACCGACCGCGACGGGAAGTTCCAGCTTTGCGCGCTGGCCGAGAGCGCGTTTGACCCGCTGGCGCGCACCACGAAGTTCATGCTGACCGAGGAAGCGCACCACATGTTTGTGGGTGAGTCCGGCATCTCGCGCGTGATCGCCCGCACCGTGGCCGCCATGAATGAGCTGCAGACCGACGACGTGACCAAGCTGCGCGCTGCCGGTGTGATTGATTTGCCCACCTTGCAGCGTTACCTCAACTTCCATTACAGCGTGACCATTGACCTGTTTGGTGCGGACGAGTCCAGCAACGCTGCCACCTTCTACTCCACCGGCATCAAGGGCCGCTTTGAAGAAGGCAAGCGCGACGATGACCATGTGCTCAAAGGTCAAACCTACCGCATTCTGGAAGCCCGTGATGGTCAATTGGTCGAGAAAGAAGTGCCCCTGCTCAATGCCTTGAACGAGGTACTGCGGGACGACTTCATCAAGGACTCTGTGGCCGGTGTGGGCCGCTGGAACCGTGTGATTGAAAAAGCCGGTTTGCCACAGCGCCTGACGGTGCCGCACAAGGCGTTTCACCGTAACATCGGCGCGCTCTCTGGCGTCAAGGTCTCCCCCGATGGCCGCGTGGTGAGTGCGGTGGAATGGCAGGCCAACGAAGCCAAGTGGCTCCCCAGCGCCGAAGACCGCGCCTATGTGGCCAGCCTGATGGGCCGCGTCGTCGAGCCCGGCAAGTTTGCCAACTGGATCGCGCCGCCGGTCATGGGCATCAACCGCCAGCCGGTGGATTTTGAGTACGTTCGCTTCAATTGATCACTGAGGTTTGAGAGAGACAATACAGGGGGCCCACGTAGCCCCCTGTTTCAATCGAGAAAACTGTTTTGGAGAGCGCCATGGACATCAGTGAAACCCTTGTGATCAAGCAGCACCTGATCGACCCCGAAATCTGCATCCGCTGCAACACCTGCGAGGCCATCTGCCCGGTGCAGGCGATCACGCACGATGATCGCAACTACGTGGTCGATGCCGACAAGTGCAATCTGTGCATGGACTGCATTTCGCCTTGCCCGACGGGCTCCATTGACAACTGGCGCATGGTGTTCAAGGCCAAGGCCTACACGCCGACTGAGCAATTGGGCTGGGATGAGTTGCCTGCTGAAGTGCCTCTACCCGAAGGCGTGAATGCTGACGCAGCCGCACCCGCTGCACAAGCCCAAAGTACGTCGCAAGCCGTGCCGCAAACCCAACTCGAATCGGGTGAGACAGCCTTTGTGTCATCGGCCTGGGGCGCCACATTGCCGCCCTGGTCGGCAGCACACGCTTACACCAATCTTTATGGCCCCAAGACGGGGCCAAGCACCGCCACCGTGACGGGCAACTTCCGCGTGACGGAGGTCGGCCAGACGGCGGGCAGTGACTACGACACCCATCACGTCGTGCTGGACTTTGGCGCCATGCCCTTCCCCGTTCTGGAAGGCCAGTCCATCGGCATCTTGCCACCCGGTGTGGACGACAAAGGCAAGCCGCACTTTGCCCGCCAGTACTCGATTGCCAGCCCACGCAATGGCGAGCGCCCCGGTTACAACAATGTCTCGCTCACCATCAAACGGGTATTGGAGGACCACCAGGGCCAACCGGTGCGCGGTGTGGGCTCCAACTACATGTGCGACCTGAAGGTGGGTGACACAGTGCAAGTGATCGGCCCCTTTGGCAGCTCGTTCCTGATGCCCAATCACCCGAAGTCCAACATCGTGATGATCTGCACCGGTACCGGCAGCGCCCCCATGCGTGCCATGACCGAGTGGCGGCGTCGCCTGCGAGCAACGGGCAAGTTTGAAGGTGGCAAATTGATGCTGTTCTTCGGTGCACGCACCCAAGCCGAACTGCCCTACTTTGGCCCCTTGCAAAACTTGCCCAAAGATTTCATCGACATTCATTTCGCCTTTTCCCGCACACTTGGCCAACCCAAACGCTACGTACAGGATGCGATGCGTGAGCGCGCTGCTGATCTAGTGGCTTTGCTCAAAGACGGCAACAGCCACTTTTACGTGTGTGGTCTCAAGAGCATGGAAGAGGGCGTGGTGCTGGCCTTGCGTGATGTGGCGCAACAGGCGGGTTTGGATTGGGCAGTAGTGGGTGCAGCTTTGAAACGCGAAGGACGTTTGCACTTGGAGACCTACTGAAGCCTTGTGGGGTAAAGACCTCGCGGGATCAGGTCGGCGTCGCACTCAGCTCCGCGGCTGTCCCCCGTGGCGGCCTAGGGCCGCCGACTCCTCCTTGATGCCGCTGCGCTGAGCGCGACGCCGACCTGATCTTGCCAACCTGGTTAACGCAGCCGGTATTTGACTGCAGCACTCCAGTCATGCTTGCTGCCTCGGCGCTTGGGGTGAATGGCGTAGCGAGGACTTGGGGTTTTGCCAAATCAAGGAGGAGCCCGAAGGGCGGAGGACATTCGCGGAGCCACTTACCCCAAGTGCCGAGGCGTACACAAGCGTAGGCGAACACCAACCAAGTTTGAGACACAATCACATTTTTTGAGAAAGAAACCGACATGATCCAAGCCTTCATCTGCGACGCACAACGCACCCCCTTTGGCCGCTACGGCGGCGCTCTCTCATCGGTGCGTACCGACGACCTGGGTGCCTTGCCCATCAAAGCGCTGATAGCGCGCAACACCAACGTCGATTGGGCTGCGGTGAGCGATGTGCTCTACGGCTGCGCCAACCAGGCCGGTGAGGACAACCGCAACGTGGCGCGCATGTCTGCACTGCTGGCCGGTCTGCCCATGGACGTGCCCGGTGCCACCCTTAACCGCTTGTGCGGCTCGGGCATGGACGCCGTGGGCACGGCGGCACGCGCCATTCGCAGCGGCGAGGCTGAGCTGATGATTGCTGGTGGTGTGGAAAGCATGAGCCGCGCGCCCTTTGTCATGCCCAAGGCCGAGAGCGCCTTCAGTCGCACCAACGCCGTGTACGACACCACCATCGGCTGGCGCTTTGTGAACAAGCGCATGAAAGAGCTCTACGGTGTGGACTCCATGCCCGAGACCGCCGAAAACGTGGCGATCGATTTCAAAATCGAACGTCTGGCCCAAGACCAGATGGCCTTGCGTTCCCAACAAAACGCGGTCAAGGCGCAACTCAGCGGCTTCTTTGACGCCGAAATCACGCCGGTGAGCATCGCGCAAAAGAAGGGCGACGCCATCATCGTCAGTAAGGACGAGCATCCGCGTGACACCACCATCGAGTCACTGGCCAAACTCAAAGGCGTGGTGCGCCCTGACGGCACGGTGACAGCGGGCAATGCCTCGGGCGTGAACGACGGCGCGTGTGCCCTGCTGCTGGCCTCTGAGGCCGCCGCCACGCGCTACGGCCTCACGCCACGCGCCCGCGTGGTCGGCATGGCCACGGCGGGCTTGGCCCCGCGCATCATGGGCTTTGGCCCAGCCCCGGCCACGCGCAAAGTGCTGGCGCTCACAGGCTTAAGTCTGGCGCAGATGGACGTGATCGAACTCAACGAAGCCTTCGCCGCCCAAGGCCTGGCTGTGCTGCGTGACTTGGGCTTGGCCGACGACGATGCCCGCGTCAACCCCAACGGCGGCGCGATTGCCCTGGGTCACCCCCTGGGGGCCAGCGGCGCACGACTGGTGATGACGGCAGTCAACCAGTTGCACCGCATCGGTGGCCGCTACGCCTTGTGCACTATGTGTATTGGCGTGGGGCAGGGGATTGCGCTGATTGTTGAGCGGGTTTGATCAAAGCAGATTGCGCATTGCCCGCGCGGTCTCCTGCAACACCGGCAAGACGCGCTTGACCGCGTCTTCGCTGCTCTCTTGCCCCATCAGCATAGAGACGTTGAGCCCGCCGAGCAGCGTGCCGTTGCGGTCTTGCAAGGGCACGGCCAGGCCGCGAAAACCCAGTTCGTATTGCTGTTCTGAGATGGCCCAGCCTTGGGCGCGGATGCGTTCGAAATCTGCCGCCATGCGCTCTTTACTGGTGATGGTGTGCGGGGTGTAGGCCCTGAGCGTGGCGGTGTCCAGCCACTGCGCCACGGCCTCGGGCGTGCGCAGGGCCAGCATCAGCAGGCCTGCGGCAGTCACCTGCGCCGGGGCGCGTGAACCCAGCACAAAACCGGTGTTGATGCTTCTTTGGGCTCCGTTGCGGGCGATGTACACCGTCTCATCGTCATCCAGCACGCTCAGGTAGGCAATCTCGCTCGTGCCTGCGGTGATGCGCTGTAAGAAGGGCTGCACTGTGCGCGGCAAGCGGGCAGATTCCAGGTAACTTTGGCCCAGCCGCAGCACGCGTGGCGTCAGCCAAAACAGCTTGCCGTCACTGGCCACAAACCCCAGATGGAACAGAGTGAGTAGATAGCGCCGTGCGGCGGTGCGGGTGATGCCGCAGCGCTGACCGGCCTGGCTGGCCGTCTGGCGCGGGTTGGCGTCGTCAAAGGACTCGATGATGGACAGGCCTTTTTCCAGACCGGCAATCCAGTCGCGTTTGTCTAGGGGGGCCGGGGTGGCTAAATCCATGAGCGGCTCAGGTGCTTTGGAATCACTGTGACTTGAGGGGAAACCCTAGTTTCGTTCGATTATCGAACTTTTATGTTCGTTAATCGAACATTTTGCATGCAAAAGCTTTAGTCGATCAGCGATGAACTGGCTAGAGTTCAGGGTTTCCATTCGGCCACAGGCATCGTGAGTGGCGCCAACTTCACATTAGGATTATTGATGAACAAACGGTTTGCTCTTAAATTAATAGCCGCTTGTGCTCTGTCTATAAGCGACTCAGCTTCTTTTGGCCAAGAAGTTATCAAAATTTCCAACATCGTGGAGCTCTCTGGTGCTGGGGCCTCGGCAGGCACCAATTTCAAAAATGGTGTGGAGCTGGCGGTCAAGGAGATCAACGCGGCGGGCGGCATCTTGGGCAAAAAGATCCAGAGCACCACGTCAGACACGCAGACCAACCCCGGCGTGGCCAAAGGTTTGACGCAAAAAGCGGTGGACGACGGCGTGTTCGCCATCTACGGCCCAGTGTTCTCGGGCTCCATCATGGTCAGCATGGCCGATTCGCGCCGCGCCGAGGTGCCCAACTTCACCGGCGGTGAGGCGGCCAGCATCACGGCCCAGGGAAACCCCTATGTGTTTCGCACCAGCTTTGGCCAGTCCAGCAGCTTCCCCAAGTTGGCGCGCTACATCAACGCCAAGGCCAAGACCCTGGCTGTGATTTATGTGAACAACGATTTCGGCAAGGGAGGGCGTGACGCCATCGCCAAAAACCTGGAAGGCACGGCCACCAAGATTGTGGCCGACATCTCCACCGACTCGGGTCAGGTGGACTTTTCTGCTGCCGTGCTCAAAGCCAAGCAAAGCAATGCGGATGCGGTGTTTGTCTATACCAATGAAGAAGAATCGGCCCGCGCCCTGCGCGAGTTGCGCAAGCAAAACTGGACCAAACCCATCATTGGTGAGACCACGCTGACCGGTCAAAAAGTGATTGAGTTGGCCGGTGATGCCGCCAACGGTGCCGTGGCGCACGTCGGCCTGACGGTCGATGCTCCCAACCCTTTGATGTTGGCCTTCAAAGGCAAGTTCTATCAGGCTTACCAGTACATCTCGGACCACAACGGCATCAAGGGCTATATGGGCGTCTATACCCTGAAGGCTGCCATTGAAAAAGCGGGCAAGTTGGATCGCAAGGCCGTGGCCCAGGCCATGAAGGGCCTGCATATCAGCGCCAAAAAATACCCTGGCATCATCATGGACGTGACCTTTGACGACAAGGGCGACCTGGATCGCGAAAGCTTCATGGTGGAGGTGAAAAATGGCCGCCAGGTGGTGGTGGAAACCTTGCCTGCGGTTGGCAACATTGCCAAAAAATAAGCCTTAAAACAAGCAGCCCTGGGGATGCCATGACCGACTTTTTCCAACTCTTCTTCAGTGGCTTGTCCACCGGCGCTATCTACGCGCTGGCGGCCTTGGGCTTCACGCTGTTGTGGCAGGCCAGCGGCACCATCAACTTCGCCCAGGGCGAATTTGTGATGCTGCCCGCCTTCATGATGCTGGCCTTTTTGAGCGCCGGTTTCCCCTTGATGCCCAGCTTCTTTTTGGCTTGCCTGGTGTCGGTCTTCATCCTGGGCTGGGCCTTCAAGCGCGGCGTGGTGGATCCGTTGTTCAAGTACGGCATGATGCCCATTGTGGTGGCCACCATTGGCCTGTCCATCGCCCTGAAAAACGGTGTGCGCGTGGCCTACAGCGCTGAAGCGCATCCCTTCCCCAGTCTTTTCCCCGACACGCTCTACAACATCGCCGGGGTGACGGTGTCGCTGTCCGACATTGGCACCTTTGCGTTGGCCATGTTGCTAGTGATGGCCACACAAGCCTTCTTGGCTAAAACCGTCACAGGCCGTGCCATGCAAGCCGTGGCGCAAAACACCGAGAGCGCCAGCGTGCTAGGCATCGACGTGCCGCGCATGATCTTCTACACCTTTGCGATCAATGCGGTGCTGGCAGTGGCTGCGGCCTTGCTGGTCACGCCCACCTACCTCGCCAAATTTGACATGGGTGACTCGCTGGGCAACAAGGCCTTCTTTGCCGCCATCATTGGCGGCTTTAACAACAGCCGGGGCGCGCTGCTGGGCGGGCTGATTGTGGGCGTGGCCGAGAACCTGGCCGCGGCCTATATCTCTCCGGCCTACAAAGACGCTGTCGCCCTGGTCATCTTCATGGTCGTCATCCTGTTCAAACCCCAGGGCTTGCTGGGCATGAAAGAGGAGCGCAAGGTATGAAACAACTCAAACTTGTCGGCGCGCTTGCCGCTGCGTTGGCCTTGCTGATTGCCCCTCAGTTCCTCAAAAACTACGGCATCTATTTGCTGACTTACTGGCTGGTGTTCATCATCGCCACCATGGGGCTGAATCTGACGCTGGGTTATGCCGGTCAGAAGTCTCTGGGTCACGCAGCTTTCTTTGGCATTGGGGCCTACACCGTGGCCATTTTGATGAAGGCAGGTATTAGTTTCTGGCTGGGCTTGCCCGCCGCCGCCGTTCTGTGCTTTGTGATTGGTTTGATTCTGGGTTTCCCGGCACTGCGGGTACAAACCATTTACCTCGCGTTTGCCACGCTGGGTTTCAACACCGCCGTTTGGCTGGTGATGCGCAATGAAGAGTGGCTCACAGGCGGCACCTATGGCATCAACAACATTGCACGACCTGAAGTGTTTGGTTTCAGCATGGGCAGCAACCTGGCTTACTACTACTTTGTGCTGGGCGTAACGGTTATCTTGGCGCTGCTGCTCAACAGGCTGCTGCGCAGCCCCTGGGGCAAAGCCTTTACCTCGCTGCGTGACAACCCCATCCGTGCCGAGAGCCTGGGTGTGGACGTGCGCAGCTACACCCTGCTGAGTTTCGCCATTGGTGCGGTGTACGCCGGTTTGGCCGGGGCCTTGTTTGCCTCGCTGGTGGAGTTCATTGAGCCCGCGCCTTTCACGGTGGCATCAAGCATCATGATGTATTTGATGGTGGTGCTCGGTGGTGCGGGCTATTTCTTTGGCCCGGTGTTGGGGGCGGCGGCGGGCGTGATCTTGCCCGAGTGGTTGCGTTTTGCGCAAGGCTGGTATTTGTTTGTGTTTGGCTCGGCGGTGGTGTTGCTGATGATTTGGCTGCCTGATGGGCTGCTGAGCATCCCGGATCGCATGCGTGCCAAGAAGTTGGCCAAACAGGCTTCGGCGGATCGCGCTGCGGCCGCACAGGCCGCGACACAACAGGGAGCCCAAGCATGAGCACCCCATCTTTCGACCCGATTCTCAAAGTCACGGGGCTCAAAAAAGCTTACGGCGCGATTCAGGCCGTGGGCGGCGTCAGCTTTGAAGTCTTCCCGGGTGAGATTTTTGGTGTGATTGGCCCCAATGGTTCGGGCAAGACCACGCTGTTCAACTCGATGCTGGGCCAGATCACACCGGACGCTGGCAAGATTGAATTGAATGGTGAAGACGTGACGAAACTCGGCCCCTTGGAGCTGAACCGGCGCGGTATCGGTCGCACTTTTCAGACCCTGCAGGTGTTTGGCAAGATGAGCGTGCGTGACAACTTGATCGTCGCCGCGCAAGAGCACCAAGGTACGATGTTCAGCCGCATGTTCGCGCCCACCGATTCGGGCCTGGGTGCAAAGGCCGACGCGCTGATCGACCAGTTCCGCATTCGCCATGTGGCCGATAAAAAGGCGGGCGAGTTGTCTTACGGCCAGCAAAAGCTGGTGGACATCGCCATGGCCTTCATGAGCGAGCCTGATCTGGTGCTGCTGGACGAGCCTTGCGCGGGCGTTAACCCGTCGCTGGTAGGCGGTATCAGCACTTTGCTCAAAGACCTGAACCGCAACCCCAAGTTTGGTAAATGCAGTTCCTTTGTCGTGATTGAGCACAACATGGACTTTGTGATGGACTTGTGCCACCGCATCATGGTGATGGTCGAAGGCCAGGTGATGGCCATCGGCACACCAGATGAAATTCGCGCCAACAAGCAGGTGCTGGACGCCTACCTGGGAAGCTAAAGGAAGAGCCCACATGACTACTTGCATTGAATTCGACGACGTAGTGGCTGGTTACAAGGATTTCATGATCCTCAACAACCTGAGCTTCAAAGCCAAGACCGGCTCCATCACGCTCTTGCTCGGCCCCAATGGCGCGGGCAAATCCACGGTGCTCAAGACCTTGTTCGGTCTGCTCAAACCGCGCCATGGCCGGGTGCTGCTAGACGAGCAAGACGTGAGTGGCGCGACGCAAAAAGACCTGCTGGCCAAAGGCATTGCTTTTGTGCCGCAGGGCCGCAACCTGTTTGGCAAGCTGACGGTGTTGCAAAACCTGGAGCTGGGCGGCATCACCCTGGGCACCAAGACCACGCATGAACGCATTCCTGAGGTGCTGGCGTTGTTCCCGCGCGTCAAGGAGCGCATGAACAGCCTGGCGTCCAGCCTCTCCGGCGGTGAACAAAAGCAACTGGAAGTGGGGCGCGCACTGCTCTTGCGGCCCAAGGTCTTGTTAATTGACGAGCCCAGCATCGGCTTGTCACCTTTGGTGGTGCAAGACGTGTTCAAGCTTTTGCGCAAGCTCGCCGACCAGGGCACGACCGTGCTGATGGTGGAGCAAAATGTCAAGAGCGCGCTCAAGATATCGGACGAAGCCATTGCGCTGGAGTCGGGCCGCTTGGTGCTGCAAAAACCCGCCAGCGAATTGCTGGCCGATCCGCACATTGAGCGTTTGTTTTTGGGTGGGGCTGTAGCCGCCACGCCCGCTGTTGTTTAGGAGATGCCATGAGTGATTTGTTGACCCGCCAGGCTGATGGCCGTGAGCCTTTGCAGGCCTCGTTCAGCGATGCTGCCAACCCCCTGGGCCTGGACGGCATCGAGTTCATCGAGTACGCCACGGCCAAGCCACAGGCGCTGGGCCAGGTGTTGGAAATGATGGGTTTCAGGCCCGTGGCGCGGCACCGCTCGCGCGAGGTGCTGCTGTACCGTCAGGGTGCACTCAACATTGTGGTCAACGCCCACGATGCCAAGGGGGCGGCCCACACCCACGACGTGCCCACCATCTCGGCCATTGCTTTGCGTGTGCGGGATGCCCGTGCAGCTTTTAACTACGTGTTGGAGCGCGGCGCTTGGGCCGTGCCCACCCATGCGGAGGTGATGGAGCTCAACATCCCCGCCGTGCATGGCGCAGGTGGCAGCCGCATCTACTTTGTGGACCGCTACCGCGAGTTCTCCATCTACGACGTGGACTTCATCCCCATCCCCACGGTGGAGCAAAAGCCAACGGCCACCGCAGGCATTCACTTCTTTGGCGTGGTGCAGTACATCGGCCCCGAGCGCAGCAACGACTGGATCGAGTTTTACCGCGAGCTGTTTGGCATTGCGTTGATCCCGGACGAGCAGCGCTTCGGCATCATGCCCAAGGGCACGCTGCTGCGCACGCCCAGCGTGACGCCAGAGCACAGCTTCATGCTGCAACTGGTGGAGCCCGAAGTCAATGTGGTGGACGCGGACGAGCGCTTGCAGCGCATAGGCCTGGGTGTGCCCGACGTGCTGGCGGCTGTGGCCGCCTTGCGCAAGCTGGGCGTTGAGTTTGTGGAGACACAAGCCGCACACACCGAGTCGCGCGGGGCCATCACCAAGACCTACCTGGGTTCGGTGGTGTTTGAGTTGGTTCACAGCGAGCCAGCATGAGCACCGGCTTTAACAGTGCTATCGCCGGTTTTGGCATGGACACCATCACCCTGGCCGGGCCGATTGAGGCCAAACTGGAGGCCATGGCCGAGGCGGGCTTCTCTCAGGTGATGCTCAAGGCCAATGACCTGGTGGGCCACCCCGGTGGAGTTAAAGCCGCCGTGAAAGCCGTGCGCAACAGCGGCTTGCGTGGCACCGGTTTTCAGGTGCTGCGCGACTTCGAGGGCCTGTCGGGCCACCTGCACCAGTACAAGGTGGACATCGCCAAATCCATGTTGGAGATGTGCGCCGCGCTGGACTGCAAGGTCTTGCTGGCCTGCTCGTCCACCTCCACCCACGCCACGCAAGACCTGGACGCGATTGCGCGCGACCTGCGCAAGCTCGCCATGCTGGCCGTGCCGCTGGGCATCAAGATCGCGTATGAGGGCCTGT
>JAYVPU010000042.1:0-2810 GCA_043757205.1 Comamonadaceae bacterium
GCTTCACCCATTTGGTGACCTCGATAAATTCGTTGAAACTGGCTCCCAGTCTAGCTTGCAGCCGGTTTATGAGGCGTCAACTGCCGGAAATAGGTTGAATCTTTATAACGCACGATGCCTCAGATCCGACGACCTAGGAAACAGGTCGTCGCAATGTCTTACCGCCACTTTCGACCCGAATCGTGCCACACTCGTAAAACCCGTCCTTGAGTTGAATCAAATCGGCGTCAGTTTCGCCACTGACAGCGCCAACCATTTCACGCCGTGGCGCGGGAAGTTGACCTGGGCGCGAGCGTCATTGCCCGCGCCTTCAATGGCCTGCACCTTGCCTTCGCCAAACTTGGTGTGGAACACGGCCATGCCTGCTTTGATGCCGTGGCCAGGCTCGGCCTTTTGCACGGGCACAGTTGGGCTTTTGAAGACCTCAGAATTAGAGCCTAATCCGCTTCTACCCCAGGCAGGACTGGCGTAAGCAGCTCCTTTATTGCTAGCGCCTCCGGCATTGAAGCCGGTGCCGAATCCACTGCCAAAGCCCGGGTTTTTAGGCGTGATCCACTTGAGCGCCGCCTCGGGCAGCTCGTCGAAGAAGCGGCTCTTGAGGTTGTAACGGGTCTGGCCGTGCAGCATGCGCGTTTGCGAATGACTCAGGTACAGGCGCTTACGGGCGCGGGTGATGGCCACATACATCAGGCGGCGCTCTTCCTCCAGGCCCTCGTAGTCGCTCATGGCGTTCTCATGCGGGAACAGGCCCTCCTCCATGCCGCCGATGAAGACCGCGTCAAACTCCAGCCCCTTGCTGGCGTGCACGGTCATCAGCTGGATGGCGTCTTGTCCGGCCTGAGCCTGGTTGTCGCCGGACTCCAACGCGGCGTGGGTGAGAAAGGCGGCCAATGGACTCAGGGTCTCGCCGGTTTCGGCGTCCGGGGCCAGATCCTCCGTTCGGTCTGAGCCTGTCGAAGACCTCGCGAGCGCTTCGACAAGCTCAGCACGAACGGGCATCTCCAGGTCCTGGCTCACAGGCGACTGCGTCAACGGCTCGCCCCACTCATCCACCGGCAGCGCCACCGCATCGCGGCCAAAGCCCTCGATCGTGACAAAGCTCTCGGCGGCGTTGACCAGTTCGTCCAAGTTTTCAATGCGGTCTGCGCCTTCTTTCTCCGCCCTGTAGTGCGTCAGCAGGCCGCTGTGGTCCAGCACCAGGTCAATGATTTCGCGCAGATTCAGACCTGCGGTCTGCTCGCGCAGCACGTCCATCTTGGCCACAAAGGCACCCAGGTTGGCCCCGGGCTTGCCGGGGATGGTGCTGACTGCGGCGTGCAGGGAGCACCCTGTGGCGCGGGCCGAGTCCTGCAAAACCTCAATCGTGCGCGCGCCAATGCCACGCGGCGGGAAGTTCACCACGCGCATAAAGCTGGTGTCGTCCGCCGGGTTTTCCAGCAGGCGCAAATAGGCCAGTGCATGCTTGATCTCGGCACGCTCAAAGAAGCGCAAGCCGCCATACACGCGGTAGGGCACGCCCGCATTGAACAGCGCCGTTTCGATCACGCGGCTTTGCGCGTTGGAGCGGTAGAGCACGGCGATTTCTTTGCGGTTCAACCCGTCGCGCACCAACTGCTTCATCTCGTCCACCATCCACTGCGCCTCGGCAAAGTCGCTGGTGGACTCGATCACGCGCACTGGCTCGCCGGGGCCTTGGCTGGTGCGCAGATTTTTACCCAGGCGCTTTTTGTTGTGGCTGATGAGTTCGTTGGCAGAGTCCAGAATGTTGCTGCCGCTGCGGTAGTTTTCTTCCAGCTTGATCTGGTGCTGCACGTTGAACTCACGCACAAAGTCGGCCATATTGCCCACGCGCGCACCGCGAAAGGCGTAGATACTTTGGTCGTCATCGCCCACGGCCAGCACGGCAGCGCCGCCGTCAGCGGGCAACCCGGCGATCATCTTGATCCAGGCGTATTGCAGTTTGTTGGTGTCCTGAAACTCGTCGATCAGGATGTGGCGAAAGCGGCGGCGGTAGTGCTCGCGGATCGGGTCGTTGTCGCGCAGCAGCTCAAAGGAGCGCAGCATCAGTTCGCCAAAATCCACCACGCCCTCGCGCTGGCACTGCTCTTCATACAACTGATACAGCTCGATCTTCTTGCGGGTTTCGGGGTCGCGTGCGTCCAGCATGTTGGGGCGCTGGCCCTCTTCTTTGCAGGCCCCAATAAAACGGGCGATCTGCTTGGGGGCAAAGCGTTCGTCGTCGGTGTCCACGTTGAATTGTTTGCACAGCCGTTTGATGGCGCTGAGCTGGTCTTGCGTGTCCAAAATCTGAAACGCTTGTGGCAAATTGGCCAGCTTGAAGTGCGAGCGTAAAAACCGGTTGCACAGGCCATGAAAGGTGCCAATCCACATGCCGCGTACATTCACCGGCAGCATGGCCTGCAGGCGCGTCATCATCTCTTTGGCGGCCTTGTTGGTGAAGGTCACGGCCAGCACGCCGCCGGGCGTGACTTGCCCGGTTTGCAAAAGCCAGGCAATGCGGGTGGTGAGCACCCGCGTCTTGCCTGAGCCTGCGCCCGCAAGAATCAGGGCATGGGTAGCCGGCAAGGTCACCGCAGCCAGTTGCTCTGGATTAAGATTTTGCAGGAGCGGGGAGTTTGGCGCGACTAAATCTGGTGGTTCTGAAAACATTCCTCATTGTAGAAAGCCCTGATGAAAACTTTTGACCGCGGCTATCAAGACCTGAAACACATGGTGTCCGCGACACTGGTGACGGCCTTGCTGGCCGGCATGCATTGCGCCAGGGCGCAGGCCCCCGTAGCGGGTGTTTG
>JAYVPU010000043.1:0-10989 GCA_043757205.1 Comamonadaceae bacterium
ATCTATGACAACGCTAAAATTTTGGGTTACGAGGTCATCAGTCGCTACAAAGCCATCTTTGGTGAGTGTGCTGATCCTTTGAACATCAAAGCAGGTCAACTTTTCCCTGACTGGGAGAGCGAGCCGGGTTACAACGGTGCGGGCAATGTTCACGGTTATTACCCCGAGCTGTCCAAAGCCATTGTGGATGCGGTAACGAATGCACCCAAACCTCTCCCGGTCATTTGCCAGGTGCCGGGCTCGACCTATGTACTGGGGGACTCCATCAGCTATGGTTTGTACACAGACAGGCTCCCGATCAAGTTGCAAAAAAAACTCGGCGGTCCTTCCAAAATCAACTATGACATCGGACGATCCATCACCACGCCGGGGTCGCAGATCAAGAAAACGGCACTGGAGAGCGTTGAAATTGACAAGGCCTACATCGCAAAAGCCAGCATCATCATTGTGGTGTTGGGCACCAATCTTATGGAGGCGTCGTTTGCTCAGAGTCAAGAGCAACTCATGCAAGCGCTCAAGGCGATTGCGCCCAAAGCCAAATATTATTGGGTCGATATCGGTGCCACGATGGCACCGCAAGCATCAGCCTGGAGCGCGCGCAACAAAATCATTTACGACAATGCGCAGACCCTGAACTACACCGTCATCAGCCGCTACAAGGCCATTTTTGGCCCCGATGCCGATCCGCTCAACATCAGGCCGGGGCTGAATTTCCCGGGCTGGGTGACTGAACCCGGTTTCGGTGGACCAGGCAACATCCACGGTAAGTACGCTGAATTATCGGATGCAATTTTGGACACTTTCCCTGACCAGACCAAGGAAAGTTCCCAGAAGTAAGGTCACGGCTATGCCTAGCCGTCCAGCTTTCGCTGACTTGCAAACCGTCTGCTCAGGCCCGACACGGGATCGACAAACGTCACCGTTTTGGCCAGCAGTTGCAGCGGATGGGCGTGGTCTTCTTGACTTACCCCTGGCCCGTGCACGACTTCGGGGTAAAACAGATCACTCGCTATAGGCAGACCCAGCGCGTTCATGTGAACGCGAAGCTGATGCGTTTTGCCAGTGACAGGGGTGAGTCGGTAGCGGGCCAGTTCATGCTTTTGATCGCCGCGCTTTTCAATCCGTTCAATCAACGCAATGCGCGTCTCGCTATTGGGTTCGCCCGGCACCTCGCGTTGGCGGAAGAACTGGGTGTCGGGCTCGATGCGACTGCGGCGGGTGAGAGGGAGCACCAAGTCAGCGCGCCAGGGGGCAATGGCTTCATATTCTTTATTCACGACTTTGTTTCGAAACAAGGCTTGGTAAGCGCCCCGGTCTTGCGGGCGTACGCTGAACAGCACCAGTCCTGCCGTTTCACGGTCGATGCGGTGCAGTGGGCACAAGGCCTCTATCCCGAGCTGGCGTTTGAGGCGCAACAGCAGCGTTTCTTGCAGGTAGCGTCCAGCGGGGGTCACGGGCAGGAAATGCGGCTTGTCGGCCACCACCAAAAACTCATCTTGGAACAGCACCTGCGCCTCGAAGGGGATGCGGGGTTCACTGGCCAGGGCGCGGTAGTAGAACACGCGTCGGTGTTGTGCGTTGCTGGGTTGGGGTGGATAGGGCGAGTCGGGGCTGAGGGCCTGGCCTTGCTCGTCCAGCACGGCACCTTGGGTCATGCGCGCGTGCCAGTCGTCGCGGCTGATGTAGGGCAGGCGCTGGGCCAAAAAATCCAGCAGACAGGGCCGAGGATTTGCGTTCACCACAGGCAGGGCCACGCTGCTGGCGCTGACGCCGTCGCGCATGGGAGGCACAAAGCGGTGAGGCGGGCGGGTCATGGCTGAACCCGTTTCAATCAGACCCGCTCAAACACCAAATCCCACACGCCGTGGCCAAGCTTCAAGCCGCGATTTTCGAACTTGGTGAGCGGGCGGTAGGCGGGTTTGAGGGCGTAGTCTGGTGCGGTGTTTTTGAGCAGGGGTTCGGCACCGAGCACCTCCAGCATTTGCTGGGCGTAAGGCTCCCAGTCGGTGGCGCAATGCAAGTAGCCACCGATCTTCAGGCGCGCGGCCAGCTTGGCCACCAGCATGGGTTGCAACAGGCGGCGCTTGTTGTGCTTGAGCTTGTGCCAGGGGTCGGGAAAGAAGACGTGAATGCCGTCCAGGCTTTGCAGGGGCAGCATGTGGTCGATGACTTCAACCGCGTCGTGCGCCAGGATGCGGATGTTGCTTAAGTGTTGCTCGCCAATGCGCTTGAGCAGTGCGCCGACGCCGGGCTCGTGCACCTCACAACACAGGAAGTTTTTCTCGGGCAACAGGGCTGCAATGTGTGCTGTGGCTTCGCCCATGCCAAAGCCGATTTCCAGGATGGTGGGCCTGATTTCAGAGTCATTTTGGCCTGTAGGCCTTTGGGCACTATCGTAAGCAGCTATCAAATCAATAGTACTTTCGGTGTAGGGTAGCAGAAACTTGGGCCCCTGTTCCTCAAACGCTTTGGCCTGGCCGGTGGTGGTGCGGCCCGCACGGCGCACATAGCTTTTGATGGTTTTGGGAAATTCGACGCCGGGTGGGGGTAGACGGCGGCGGTCTTTGATGGGGGGCGCGGCGTCAGCGGGTGTGGCGGGCGGTGTGGGAATGGGGTTGGGGGTCAAATCAGTCACAGGCTGATTTTAAAGGGCGTCACACTTCGCCGCCCGTTCCTGCGCCCACTGCGCTGTCGCCTGTGCCAGCCAGTCGCTCAAGACAGGGGTGCTCACGCGCAGGCCCAGCACCTGCGCGGCGGCGTTCAGGGCCTGGAGTGGGTCGCGGGTGTCCAGCGGTTGCGCGCCGTTTTGCTTGCTGAGTTTTTCGTGGTTGGCCCCGAGCACCAGCGGCGTGTGCAGGTACTGTGGGGTGGGCAGGTGCAAGGCCTGTTGCAGCAGAATCTGGCGCGCCGTGTTGTCGGCCAGGTCTTGGCCGCGTACGACGTGGCTGATGCCTTGCGCCGCATCGTCCACCACCACGGCGAGCTGGTAGGCAAAGAGACCGTCGGCGCGCTTGAGGACGAAGTCGCCGACCTCTTTTTCCACGTCTTGGGATTGGGGACCGAGGCGACGGTCATTCCAAGTCGTTGGGTTGAGTGGCTTGTTGTTTGCTATTAAATCAGTAGCTACTCGCGCTCGTAATTCATGCTCTACAGCCTGATTTGTTGTGTCAACGTGAGTCAACAACCGCCATGCCCGCGCCGGATGACCGCGTAAGCCATGGCGGCAGGTGCCGGGGTAGATCAGCTCGCCGTGGCGGGTGTGCGCGTGTCCTGCACGCACAAGCTCGGCTTGAATCTCGGAGCGAGTGCAGGCGCAGGGGTAGGCCAGGCCGCGTGTGGTCAATTCGTCCAGTGCCGCTTGGTACAGGGGTGTGCGTTGCGATTGCCAAACCGGCGGTTCGTCAGGGATGAGGCCGCAGTTCTTTAGTTGTTTCAGGATGATCTGGTCAGCGCCGGGGACGCAGCGCGGCGTGTCCACGTCCTCGATGCGCACCAGCCAGCGGCCTTGGTGCGTGCGGGCGTCCAGCCAGCTAGCGAGTGCGGCCACCAGCGAGCCTGCATGCAAGGGGCCGGTGGGGGAGGGGGCGAATCTCCCCCTGTAGCCCGTCATCAGGCTACGGTGAGTGCCAGCTCCAAGCCTGAGATGAACGCATCTTCCACCCGATGCCCAATGCACCAGTCGCCGCAGGCACCGATGCGGGCTTTTGCGTCCCACAGGTGGCTGCGCCCCAAGGGACTTGAGGTCTGTGCGTAGCGCCACAGGTGGGCGGTGGCAAAAGAGGGTTGGGCGCGAATGCCGGTGATTTCAGAGAAGGCTTTGAGCAGCTTGGCTTGCACGCGGTTCACGTCGTCGTTCAGGTGCTCTTCAGACCAGGCAGCGCTGGCCTGCACGGTCCAGCGTTCCACCGAGCCGCGTTTGGGCTTGGACGACTCGCGCGCCAGCCAGGCGATGCGGTGGTGGGTGCTGCGCGCGGCGTTCCACTGAGGTCCCAGGGTCGAGAGGCCAGGCTGCATGGCTTGCGGGAAGGCCAGCATCAGTGTCCAGCAGGGTTTGACTTCGACCGGTTTGATTTGACGCGCTATAGGCAGGGCCACGCTGGACGATTGCAACAAGGAATGTGCCTGCGCAGCGGGCATGGCCAGCAAGACGACGTCAAAACCCGAGAACACACGTCGCGCGTCCTGCGCCCCTTCGCTGCGCAACTGCCAGCGCTGCGGGTTGAGGGCGTCGGGCTCAATGTGGGAGATGCGGGTGTCCAGCTCCACATGCTGGGCCTCCATCAGGGGAAGCGCCCAGCGGCTGACCAGCGCGTTCATACCCGGTGTGGGCACCCAATGTGATTCACGCGTGGGGCGGGCGGCTGCCACGACCCGGCCCAATGAATCCAGCACCTGCACCGTGTTGGCGCTCCAGGGGCGGCATTGGCCGGGCACGGTGGCCAGGGCTTGGGCAAAGCGCGGATCGCGCACGGTGAAGTACTGAGCACCGTGGTCGAAGCTACCGAACTCAGTCAAGCGCGTGGCCATGCGTCCGCCCAATTTGGCGCTGCGCTCGAACACGGTGACACGATGGCCCGCCTGTAGCAGCGTGCGTGCACAGGCGATGCCGGCCATGCCAGCGCCAATGATGGCTATGTGTCGGGGTACGGTCATGAAAATGTTCTCCTGTTGTTTTGAAATGCGCGCGGCATCATGGCTTGCACTTTACACGCCTCTGTGTTGTTCTAAAAGAGCAGACCGTGTGGCGGGGCTGTCCAGCTGTTTGAGCCACCACTGCAGCGCTCGTCCTTGGCCGCGTGTGGGTGTGCCGCGCCAGGCGTAAATCACGCGTGCCAAGCGCAATGGGCGCTCAGTTTTTTTGACCACCAAGCGGCCCGTTTCAATAAAGCCGCGTGCCATGCATTCAGGCACAAAGCCGCCGCCCATGCCGCGCAGCTGGGCGTCAAGCTTGGCCTGCATGCTGCTCACGGTGAACACGTCTTGCCCCGCTAGCAAGCCCACGGTCAGACCTTGGCCGCGCTGCACCGAGTCGGCCACCGCCACGGCGCGGTGCTGTTGCATCAGCGTGTCGGTCAGCGGCTGCGTGATGGCGGCCAGCGGGTGATGGGGGGCTACGGCATAAATAAAGTTCACCGCACCCAGGGGCTTGCTGTGAATGCCGGTGCTGGTGTTGGGCTCCAATGCCACGCCCAGGGCCAAATCAGCCTGGCCCGCGTTCAGGGCTTCTAGGGTGCCGGAGAGGGTTTCCTCGCGCAGCTTGAGTCGGGTGGGGGCGTTCAGTGCAAAAAAACTTTCGCAGAGTTCCATCATCGTCGTGCGGGAGATGATGCCGTCCACCGCCAGGGTGAGTTGGGGCTCCCAACCGGTGGCCACTCGTTTGACGCGATTGGCCACGGCGTCGATCTCCAGCAGCAGACGGCTGCCTTCGCGCAGCAACTCGGCTCCCGCCTCGGTCAGGCGGGCCTGGCGTGAACTGCGGTCGTACAGCAGCACATCGAGTGCGTCTTCAATCTGGCGCACCCGGTAGGTGAGGGCGCTGGGCACCAGGCTGAGCAGGCGCGCCGCCGCTGCAAAGCTGCCAGCCGTCTGGACTGTTTGCAGCATGGCGAGCGCATCGGGCGTCAAGACATCACGGGCAGTAGACATGGTTCGTGGGGGCATATGCACCGGTTTTATTCAAATAAATTGAATGATGCCAGCAAATGGCATGGATTACAAACTGGCCTTGAGCCTGTAAAGTTCAGGTCATCAACCCACCCATCAGGAAACGCCATGCTGACACTTCGCAAATCCCAAGACCGCGGCTATGCCGATCACGGCTGGCTCAAGTCGTTTCACAGCTTTTCGTTTGCCGGTTACCACGATCCCCGGTATATGGGCTGGGGCAATCTGCGCGTCATCAACGAAGACCGCATCGCACCCGGCACCGGTTTTGGCACCCACGGCCACCGCGACATGGAAATCATCAGCTACGTGCTCTCTGGTGAGCTGGCGCACAAAGACAATATGGGCAATGGCCGCGCCATCCCCCCCGGTGACGTGCAGCGCATGAGCGCGGGCAACGGCGTGATGCACAGCGAGTTCAACCATGCGCCCAACGACACCACGCATTTCTTCCAGATTTGGATTCAACCCAACGTGACCGGCATCCCCGCCAGCTACGAACAAAAGACATTTGAAGCACCTGAGAAGCGCGGCATATTGCGTTTGGTGGCTTCGCCCGACGGCGCGCAAGGTTCGGTCACGCTGCACGCCGATGCGCGTCTGTACGCCGGTTTGTTTGATGGCGTTGAGGCAGCCACGCTGGCATTGAACCCGGCGCGCAAAGCCTATGTGCAACTGGCGCGCGGTGAGCTTGAGGTCAACGGCCAGCGCCTGAACACGGGCGACGCGGCCTACATCGAGGGCGAAACGCAGCTCACGCTGGCGCAGGGGGTCGACGCCGAGGTGCTGGTTTTCGACCTGACAGCTTGAATTTGAATTTATTTTTGTCGTTTGTTTTTTTAATTTTTAAGGAGTTTTTATGTCCACTACATCCACCACCTCATCCACTCAAGATGTTTTCGCTCTGGTCGGTCGCATCATGCTGGCCATCATGTTTGTGCCTGCGGGTTTCGGTAAATTAACCGGCTTTGCTGGCACGGTGGGCTACATCACTTCCGTCGGCTTGCCGCTGCCTGAGTTGGGCGCAGCGCTGGCCATCGTCGTGGAACTGGGCCTGGGTTTGATGCTGCTGGCGGGCTATAAAACGCGTGCGGCTGCCATTGGCTTGGCGGTGTTCACGGTGGTTGCCGGTATCTTGTTCCACAACTACTGGGCCATGCCTGCGGACAAGGCCTATGTGAATCAGCTGATGTTCTTCAAGAACCTGGCGATCGCGGGTGGTTTGTACGCTTATGCGGCTTTTGGAGCGGGTCGTTTGAGTGTAGATGGCCGCACTGAATGAGCGGGGCCACAGACACATTCAAGGTCTGAAATCTGTCGGAGTGGCTGACACCACTCCGTTACCATAGGCTTCATGAAAATCATCTCCCTGTTGCCTTGGGCCGACTGGCTGGCCCTGGTCTGGTTCATTGGGGCGTGGGTGGGCTACGCCTGGTTCGCCACCACCTGGGGTCTGCGCCGCCCCTCCATCCTGGCCACCACCAACCGCTACCGGCGCTACTGGATGCTGCAAACCATCGAGCGCGACCCGCGCATGCTCGACGGCATCATCACCCAAAGCCTGTCGGCCAGCCCTGCGTTTTTTGCCTCCACCTCCATCCTGGTGATCGGCGGCTTGTTTGCCTTGATGGGAACGACCGACAAGGCGGCCGAGCTGGTGCGCGAGATTCCGTTTGCGCAGCCCACGCCGATGCTGGTGTTCGAGGCCAAAGTCCTGCTGCTGGTGGGGATCTTTGTGTACGCATTTTTCCGTTTCACCTGGGCTATGCGGCAATACACCTTTGCCTCCATCGTCATCGGCTCACTGCCGCCGCCCAAAGCCTTTGAGCAAGGCCTGTTCGATCGAAAAATCTTCGCCGAACGTGCGGCGGCCTTGCTGGGGCTGGCGGCTGAGACCTTTAATGACGGCCTACGTGCCTATTATTTTTCGTTCGCGGCCCTGGGCTGGTTTTTCTCACCCCTGGCCTTTGCCGTGGCAACCACGGTGGTGGTCGGCATTCTTTATGGCCGAGAGTTTCGCTCCGACGTGCTGCATGTGCTGAAAGACTGACGGACTGCCCAGCACTTAAGGCTACGCTGACTTGCTGGTGCGCCTAGGCCCCAACGTCTGGCACGATAGCTCCGCCGCCACCATGGCCACACAGGAAGAGTTGGAAGAAACGGCCATGTTGTGGTGCTTGAGTCAGCGGCAGTCTGCGCCGCTGTCGGATAAGCGGGTTGAGGAGCTGCGTCAAACTTTCGGTGCGTACGGGTAGCTTGGGGTGTGGTTTTTGGTTCCTGGAGTTGCTTTTTTTTAACAGCTGCTTACGCAAGTTTTTAAAGGGCTGCAGGCCGATTTAATGCCTAAATTCGCCTGTTTTGGCCCCGTCAACCTGCCAGTCCTGTTGCCCGGATGCCTCCCCCTACTGCGCACTGCCCTGGCGAGCCAGCTCCACCAAGCTACTCAGGTGGCCACATGCCTCGGGCGACATGCCTTTTCCTCGGCGACAACATCGTGCAAACGGACTCGCGGCGCGTGCTGGGTTGCGTCAATGGCGGCTTTGCAGCGATTCCGGTCTTAGAGATTTGCGATCTGCATGCTCCAGAGCAGCCGTTGGCAAACGGGGATCGACCGGCGGCTTTGAGGCGACCGTTTCGTTAAAGTGGGCACCTGCCATCGACCATTTTCGGCCAAGATGCGTATATACCCGCATGGGAAAAATGGGTATTTGACCAACGCAGCAAGGCGCCCATCCCCCTCATTTGCCAGCTCGAAGAAAACTAAATCCAGGACTGCAAGGGCATTTTTCCTGTTAATCTCTGTTGCATTGGCAAACGCAGCGGAAGCTACAGACGCAAAGCTACAGGCCCCATCCCAGAATTTCTGGAAGGGTGGCTGAGTTGCCCCGGGAAATTGTTCATTTCCTAACCGGGTCTGTAGTTTTCGCTGTGCCTTGTTGTTGGACATATTGCACACTAAAAACGAAATTCCTTCATTTGGCAATGGGTATCTGGCTGTCGAGTCGTTGACTAAACGACCTGATAGCGTGATCAAGTACCTCGACGAAAGTGCTGATCATTTGAAGGGGGAAAACCTGTATGAACTGGAATATCTTTCAGTGGCGCTCGCACAAGATCGGTATTGCCGTTCCCCGTTTGCCTGAGCCCACCGTAGCCCCTTCCCACTTTGCGGGAAAGCTTCTAACGGGCATCCTGGCATTCAATCTGGTTGCGGTTATGCTGGTGGCGCTGAATCTACGAGAGCCGGCAAAAGAGTGAAAAACAGGCCGTGGTCACCGTCCAGAATTTGTCGCGCCTGCTCGAGCAGGATCTCGCTGCCTCTTTTGACAATATCAATCTGACCCTGCTGACCGTTGTGGACAAAGTGGGCCGGCTGCGCAGCAGCGGCAGCCTGGACGCCAGCGCGCTCAACGCCTTCATCGCGCGCCAGGCAGCACGCCTGCCCGAACTGACTGATTTGCGCATCGCCGATGCCCAAGGCGATCTGCGTTATGGCACAGGGCTGCAGCCAAATACCTTATTCAACATTGCCGTCCGCGAGCACTTTGTACGCCAGCACGACCGTCCGGATGCCGGGCTGGTCGTCGGCATGCCCACGGTGAGCCGCATGAACGGAAAATCGCAAATCGTCATGTCTCGCCGACTGAACCAGCCAGACGGATCTTTCGCCGGCATGGTTGGGGCGGTGATCGAACTGGACATAATCACCGCCAAGTTTGCCACCCTGGATGTCGGCCAGAACGGAATCCTCAACCTCTACAACCATGAACTGGCGATGGTCAGCCGCTACCCGGCCTTTAGAAACGCCAAGCCCACCTCCATCGGTCAGGAGAACATTTCGCGCGAGTTCGTGGAGCAGCTTCGCAGAACCCCCGATGCCGGAGTTTTTCATGCAAGTTCTCCCATCGACCGCCTCGAGCGCACTTTTTCCTACCGTAAATCGACTCACTATCCGTTTTACGTCATCGTCGGTCTGGCCACCGACGATTACCTCAGCGAATGGTGGAAAGACGTGGCCAAGAATGGCATCTTTATGGCCGTCTTCGCGCTCGTCACGTTCGGGTTTGCGTGGCTGACAGTCGGGGCATGGACGCGCCGTGAAGCTGACCTTGAAGTGATTAGGCAGCAGGAGCAGAAGTTCCGCACCCTGACCGAGATGTCCTCCGACACCTACGGGGAAACCGATGTCGAGCACCGGTTCACGCAGATCGCGCATTCCATCACTGGGTTGCCGGAACAGCTGTACCGACTATCGCCGCTGATCGGCTCGCGTCGATGGGAAAGACCATCTCTGTCGCCGGACGAGGCGGGGTGGCAGGCGCATCGCGCGCTGCTCGACGCGCACTTGCCCTTCCGAAATTTTGAGATTGCACGGCTCAATCCTAGTGGCGCTGTTTACTACGTCACCATCAACGGCGACCCAGTTTTCGATGCCGCTGGCCATTTCAAAGGCTACCAAGGCGTCGGCGCCGACATCACCGAGCGCGGTCAACAAGAAGAGAAAATTCGTCAGCTTTTGAAGGAAAACGCAACAATATTGAGCAACGCGTTGGTCGGCATTGCCTACATCAGGCAACGGCGCATCGTTTCATGCAACCGACGATTTGAGGACATCTTTCAATACAAGGTAGGCGAACTGATTGGTGAAGGCACTGGGCGGCTCTACGACTCCCTGGAGACTTTCGAACATATCGGGGCGTATGCCTACAGTGAAGCGGCAAAAGACCACGGCTACACAGGAGAAGTGAGGCTGCGGCACAAGGATGGCAGTTTGTTCTGGGGCACACTGAAAGGCAAAGCAGTCGATCCAGCTCACCCCCACGAAGGCAGCATATGGATTTATGCCGACATCACCAAACGCAAACAAGACGAGGAACAGTTGCGCATCGCCGCCACCGCCTTCGATTCGCAAGAAGGCATGATGATCACAGATGCCGACAGTGTCATTCTGAAGGTCAATCGCGCCTTCACCGAAACCACGGGCTACACGGCCGAGGAGGCCGTGGGCCAGACCCCGCGCTTGCTGAGTTCAGGCCGCCACGACAAGGCCTTTTATGCCCAGATGTGGGAGATCATCCAGCGCACAGGCAACTGGCAGGGAGAAATCTGGGACCGGCGCAAGAATGGCGAAATCTATCCAAAGTGGCTGAGCATCACTGCGGTGAAAGTGGAGGACGGGGCCGTCACTCACTACATTGGCACTCACACCGACATCACGGCGCGCAAGGCAACGGAAGATCAACTCCACGAGCTGGCTTTCTATGACCCGCTGACCCAGTTGCCCAATCGCCGGCTGTTGCTGGATCGGCTTGACCGGGCGCTGGC
>JAYVPU010000044.1:0-2806 GCA_043757205.1 Comamonadaceae bacterium
AGCGTGGGTTCTTGCGAGGCCTTGATGTAGCCTGCCGCCATGGCCGCACCCGGGCCTTCGTGCGGCGTCAGGATGTATTGCAGCTTGGGCCGGTCCACCAGCGCCTCGTAAAACTGCGCGTCTTCACTGGCGGAGTTGCCGAAGATGTACTTGACGCCGCAGCCCATCAACTGCTCGGCAAAGCACGCGCCGCCTGTGCCGGTGAAGGTTTTGACGGGTGGGTTGGCTGCCGCGCCAGTGCTCGGTGAGGGCGTTTGCGCGTGGGCCGCGTTGTTGAGCGATGACAGCACCAACTCGGCAGCCGCCACCGTCATGCCGGCCGTCTTCATGTTGTCCAAAAATCCGCGTCGGGAGATGACTTTGGACAGATAGTTGTGAACTAAATCGCGCATTTGAAACTCCTGTTTTTAGCGTGAGACGGGTGCAGATTTGGGCGAGTTAGGTCCGTAGTCCGCCGCCAAAAAGGTCGCCATGGTTTTGATGTCCTCGCCCGTCCACACGGCGCCACGCGCAACCATGCGATAGAGCGCGGCCTCCCAGGCGCGCGTGTCTTGCCGCTGGTCGCGCCAAATGGAGTCGCTATGGCACTGAAAGCATTTGCTGACTGTCAGCTCACGTGCCGGGTGCGGGGTCGCAGCGGGGACGGGCGTTGGCGTTGTGTTCTGGGCCAGAGCCGGGCAGGTCACAGCCAAGATGAGCAACGCGGTGGCAAGGAAGTTTCTACTTTGTGGCTGCATGGCCTGGCTCCTGTGAAATGAGCTCGCACTTGAATCGCACGTGACATGCGCGATAGGGGGCGCTGTGTGTGCAAATTGGACAGGATTTTTCAGTGCAAATGGGCGTACGCGCCTCAGTGATTACCCTTGACCGCCTTGCACTACCATTCGGGTCTCATTTTTCTGCATCCGTCCACCTTGAAAGCGCAACCATGTCGCAACTGCAACTGACCATCGCCACCACCGACTATGACCACTTTCGGGACTTTCGCTCCGGCGTTGTCAAGGCCGAAGGGATTGACCTGAACTGGTTGAACCTGGGCCACCACGAATGCTTTGCGCGCTTCACGGCAGGGCGTGAGTTTGACCTGTCGGAGTTGTCCTTCGCCAAGTTCTCCACCCAAGTGACCCGAGAGGACAGCGACATCATTGGCCTGCCCGTGATCTGCTCGCGTCTCTTCCGCTTCAGCTCGTTTTATGTGAACAAAAAAAGCGGCATCAAGAGCGTGAAAGATTTGGTGGGCAAGAAGATCGGCTCGCCTGAATGGGCGCACTCGGCCGCGGTGTACATGCGCGGCTGGCTGCACAACGAAATGGGTGTGAAGCTGACCGATGTGCACTGGTACCAAGCCGGTGCCAACGCGCCGGGGCGCGAGGAAAAGGTCGAGATCACCCTGCCAGAGGGCGTAAAACTCACACGGGTTGCCAATAAATCTCTCAGCGAAATGCTGGCCAGTGGCGAGATCGACTGCGCCATCATCGCCCGCCCGCCCACCTGCTTTCTGGAAGGCCACCCCGATGTGGAGCGCCTGCTGCCCAACTACCAGGAAATGGAAGAAGACTACTTCGACAAGACCAAGGTCTGGCCCATCATGCACATCATTGCGATGAAGAAAAGTATCTTGGAAGAACACCCCTGGGTGGCGCGCAATATGTACAACGCGTTTTTAGAGTCCAAGCGCCGCAGCATTGAGCGCCTGCTGGACCCGGCGGTGTCACGCTACCCGCTGGCTTGGCTCTCCACCTACGCGCGCAAGATGCGCGACAAGTTTGACGGCGACCCATTCCCCTACGGCATTGAAGAAAACCGCCCCACCTGGGAGCAAATGGCGCTTTACACCTACCAGCAGGGCATTGCGCACCGCCAGTTCACGCCTGAGGACATCTTCCCTGCGGGCATCATGACCAAGGTCGTCATCTAACCCGGAGCAGAACAAGCTATGACTGACAACATTCCCCTCTCCGGTGGCGCTATCGACGACGCCCTGATCAAAGACCTGGCCGCGGCCAGCCACATCCTGGTCGCCCAAGGCGTGGTGGACGGCTTTGGCCATGTCTCCATGCGCCACCCCAGCGCGCCTGACCGTTACCTGATGGCGCGCTCAGTCGCGCCCGCCCTGGTCACGCCGGACGACATCATCGAATACGACCTGGACAGCCGCCCCTGCAACGCCAACGGGCGCGGTAGTTTTTTAGAACGCTTCATCCACGGCGAAATTTACAAGGCGCGGCCCGATGTAATGTCGGTGATCCACAGCCACTCGCCCTCAGTCGTGCCGTTTGGCTTGGTCAACAAGCCAATGCAGGCCATGTTCCATAACGCGGCCTTCTTGGCCGAAGGCGCGCCGATCTTCGACATCCGCGAAAAATTTGGCGCCACCGACATGCTGGTGGGCAATGGCGACAAAGGCGTGGCGCTGGCCCAAGTGCTGGGCCGCAACCACGTGTGCCTGATGCGCGCACACGGCAGCGTGACCTGCGGGCCGACGCTGCAAACCGCGGTGTTTCGCGCCGTGTACACCGAGGTGAATGCCCGTATCCAGCACTGGGCCGTGGCCTTGAGCGAGGGCGAGCCCCTGGCCGCGCTGGACGCCGAAGAAGGCCGCTTGGCCGACGCTGTGAACCAAACTGCTGGCGTGCGTGCCTGGGACTTGTGGCGCACGCAAGTGCGGGCGAAGTTCAATTGGTAAGCTCAGGTCAACTTACATCCAAGATCAGTAGTGTCCCAACGTTTGCACATCAGGACGTCGTAAGTTAATGATTTACTTGTTGAATTTGGTGTTTCAGTCTGGTCTCGATTTGAACGTCGA
>JAYVPU010000045.1:0-10974 GCA_043757205.1 Comamonadaceae bacterium
AACAAGGATGAAGAAGCCCCGATCTTCAGCGTGGCTGACTATGGGCTGGTGGCTGATTTGTTTGTGGCGGTACCGGAGTTGATTGCCGCGCTGTAAGCCGAACTCGGATTTAGTCGTTTATTTCAATTCTGGCCGCACCCTTCGAGGCCGCGCGCCATCAACCAGAGTGCGCCGTATGAGCTATATCACCCCCGTTAAGGACATGTTGTTTGCCATGGAGCATCTGGCAGGCCTTAAAAACGTCGCCGCTTTGTCCGGGTTTGAAGATTACGGAATCGATACCGCACAAGCCGTATTGGAAGAGTCGGCCAAGTTTTGCGAAAGTGTCGTGGCACCCCTCAATTGGGAGGGCGATAAAAATCCTTCGAGCTGGAAAGACGGCGTGGTCACCACCACACCTGGCTTCAAGGACGCGTTCAAACAATTTGCGCAAGGCGGTTGGCAAGGCGTTATCCATCCGGTCGAATTTGGTGGGCAAGGTTTCCCCAAGCTGATCGCCACGGCTTGTCTGGAAATGCTCCATGCCTCCAGTCTGTCATTTGCGCTGTGTCCCATGCTGACGGATGGTGCCATCGAAGCGCTGCTGACTGCTGGCAGCGACGAGCTCAAGGCGATCTACCTTGAAAACATGATTGCCGGTAAGTGGACGGGAACCATGAACTTGACGGAGCCACAGGCTGGCTCCGATCTTGCGGCCATTCGCACGCGTGCCGAACCGCAAGGCGAAGGCAGCTACAAAATTTTTGGCACAAAGATATTCATCACCTACGGTGAGCACGACATGGCCGAGAACATTGTTCACCTGGTGTTGGCCCGTGTTCCCGGTGCGCCTGAGGGCGTGAAGGGGATTTCGCTGTTCGTGGTTCCCAAATATTTGGTGAACGCTGATGGCTCCCTGGGTGATCGCAACGATGCGCACTGCGTGAGCATCGAACACAAGCTGGGTATCAAGGCTTCGCCAACGGCAGTCTTGCAGTTTGGGGACCATGGTGGTGCGGTGGGCTGTCTGGTCGGCCAGGAAAATCGGGGGCTCGAATACATGTTCATCATGATGAATGCCGCGCGATTCGCCGTTGGCATGCAGGGCATTGCGGTCGCTGATCGCGCCTATCAAAAGGCCGTGGCGTTTGCCAAGGACCGGGTACAGAGTCGGGATATGGCGGGCTCCCCTGGCCCCGTTGCCATCATTAACCATCCGGATGTCAAACGCATGCTGTTGACCATGCGTTCACAGATTGAAGGCGCTCGCGCTTTGGCCTATGTGGCTGCAGCGACCAGCGATGCGGCGCATCATGCGTCAGAAGATTCGGAGCGTGGTCAAGCGCAGGCTATTTTCGACTTCCTTGTGCCCGTAGTGAAAGGCTTTTCCACCGAGATGTCGATCGAGGTTGCAAGTCTGGGCGTGCAGGTGCACGGCGGCATGGGCTTCATCGAGGAAACCGGTGCGGCCCAGCACTACCGTGATGCCCGCATCCTGACCATCTACGAGGGAACGACCGCCATCCAGGCGAACGACTTTGTGGGTCGCAAGACGGTTCGCGATGGCGGTAAGGTCGCCAAGGCCATTTGTGCCCAAATCGCCATGACCGAAGAAGATCTGGCGGCCCACGCCGAGCCCGAGTGCATGATCATGGCACAGGCCCTCAGGGCGGGTCGGCAAGCGTTTGAGGCGACCATCGACCATGTCCTGACCCATGCCAGGAGCGATGCCCAATCCGTTTATGCAGGCGCGGTCAATTACCTCAAGCTCGCTGGCGTCGTGTTGTGCGGGTGGCAAATGGCACGGGCCTTGATGGCTTCTTTGGATCGGATGGAAGCAGACCGCAAGTTCCATTGCGCGAAAGTAATGACGGCTCGCTTCTACGCTGAAGCTATTCTGCCGCAGGCGGGCGCGTTGGCGGCATCGGTGATTTCATCAGGGGCCACTGTCAACAGCATGTCGCCCGACATGTTCTGAAGCGCCACGGGCTTCTCGCTTGATAATGGGCCAATCAGATGGGCATTTTAGGAGCGTCAAATGGCATACAGCATGGATTTATCGGGTCGGGTGGCCTTTATCACCGGGGCGTCAGGTGGCTTGGGCTCGCGTTTTGCCCTGACCCTGTCGCGTGCCGGCGCCGCCGTGGTGCTGGCCAGCCGCCGGGTGGAAAAGCTCAAAGACTTACGCTCACAAATTGAGGGCGAGGGTGGTGACGCCCATGTGATGGAGATGGACGTGACTGACATCGCCTCCATCAAATCCGCTGTGGCGCACGCTGAGACTGAAATTGGCTCCATCGACATTCTGGTCAACAACTCGGGCGTGAGCACCACGCAGCGCCTGCAGGATGTGAGCGAAGACGACTACGACTACATCTTCAACACCAACACCAAAGGCGCGTTTTTTGTGGCGCAAGAGGTGGCCAAGCGCATGCTGGCTCGCGCCAAAGGCTCGGCACCGGGCACGTACACAGGTGGGCGCATCATCAATATCGCCTCGGTGGCGGGGCTCAAGGTCTTGCCTCAGATCGGCGTGTACTGCATGAGCAAGGCGGCGGTGGTGCAAATGACCAAGGCCATGGCGCTGGAGTGGGGCCGCTTTGACATCAACGTCAACGCCATTTGCCCGGGCTATATCGACACCGAGATCAACCACCACCATTGGCAGACCGAGCAGGGCCAAAAACTTGTCCAAATGTTGCCGCGCAAGCGGGTTGGCCAGCCGCAAGACTTGGACGCTTTGCTGGTGATGCTGTGCTCGGATCAAAGCCACTTTATCAACGGCGCCATCATTTCAGCCGATGACGGTCTGGCTGTTTGAACTTCCTTGCATCTACCGTTAGCCAACCCAAGCCCTTGCGCATGCGATGATTGCGCCTCAAATTTTTTACTGGAACCCCCCACCATGAACGATCCCATTTACGACAACGGCCTAGCCACTCGCACCGCCGTGCTCGGTGCCGACTATGTGCAAGCGGCCATGAAGAAGTCCACCGACTTCAACCGCCCATTGCAAGACTTGGTGATTCGCCACGCCTGGGGCAACACCTGGCAGCGCGACGGTATTGACCTGAAAACCCGCAGCATGATCACCGTCTCCATGCTGGTGGCGCTGGGCCGCATGCATGAACTCAAACTCCATGTGCGCGGTGCCTTGAACAACGGTGTGACCAAAGAAGAGCTGCAAGAAATCTTCATGCACGCCAGCGTGTACTGCGGTTTTCCAGCGGCGGTGGATGCGTTTCGCACCGCGTCCGAAGTGGTGGATGCTGCTTAAAACCAAGCCCCTAAGAGGAGAACCCTGTGAACAAGATTTATCCCAGCGCCGCCAAGGCGCTAGAAGGCGTGATCAAAGACGGCCAGCTCATGGCGGTCGGCGGTTTTGGCCTGTGCGGCATCCCCGAAGCCTTGATTGACGCCGTGCGCGACTCGGGCGTGAAAGACCTGACGGTCATTTCCAACAACGCCGGGGTCGATGACTTTGGACTGGGCAAGTTGCTGCAAACACGCCAAGTCAAAAAAATGATTTCCAGCTATGTGGGCGAGAACAAAGAGTTCGAGCGCCAGTACCTGGCCGGTGAGCTGGAGCTGGAGTTCACCCCCCAGGGCACGCTGGCCGAGAAGCTGCGGGCGGCGGGTGCGGGCATCCCCGCCTTTTTCACCAAGACCGGCGTGGGCACGCTGGTGGCCGAAGGCAAAGATCTGCGCGAGTTTGATGGTGAGACCTACCTGATGGAGCGCTCGCTCTTCCCCGAAGTGTCTTTGGTCAAGGCCGACGTGGCCGACACCAGCGGCAACCTGCGCTTTAACCTGACAGCGCGCAATTTCAACCCAGCCGTGGCCATGGCGGGCAAGCTGTGCGTGGTCGAGGTGGAGAAGATTGTGGCGCTGGGTGAGATCGCGCCGGACGACATTCATTTGCCCGGCATTTACGTGCACCGCATCGTGCTTAATGCCCATCCTGAAAAACGCATTGAGAAGCGAACCATTACTGAGAAAGCGGGCGTCTGAATATGAGCTGGAATCAAGACCAAATGGCAGCACGCGCTGCCCAAGAATTGCAAGACGGTTTTTATGTGAACCTGGGCATTGGCATCCCCACGCTCGTGGCCAATTTTGTGCCCGCCAATATCGATGTGTGGCTGCAGAGCGAAAACGGCATGCTGGGCATTGGTCCCTTCCCGACCGAAGACGAGGTGGACGCTGACCTCATCAACGCGGGCAAGCAGACGGTCACCACCATCAAGGGCTCCAGCATTTTTGGCACGCACGAGAGCTTTGCCATGATCCGTGGCGGCAAGATCAACCTGAGCATTCTGGGGGCCATGCAGGTCAGCGAGAAGGGCGACCTAGCCAACTGGATGATTCCCGGCAAGATGGTCAAAGGCATGGGCGGCGCGATGGATCTGGTGGCCGGTGTCAAGCGCGTGATCGTGCTGATGGAGCACGTCGCCAAAAAGAAAGACGGCACCGAAGACCTCAAAATCTTGCCGCAGTGCACGTTGCCACTCACGGGCAAAGCCGTGGTGAACCGCATCATCACCGACCTGGCGGTGATGGACGTCACACCTGAAGGCTTGAAGCTGGTGGAACTGGCCCCCGGCGTGAGCCGCGAGCAGGTGCAAGCCAAAACGGGTGTGCCGTTAATTTGACGTGAGACTGAGCGCAACGACCAAGGATGCGCAGTGAAACGGCATGAACTTTAAACGCCCGTTTTTCAAACCCAGAAGAGTCCTTTTATGGGGCATGCTGGCGCTGGTTTTTTTGGAGTTTTTTGTTCTGCATTCATTGCAGTCGCTGGACAACCGGCTCTCTGACTTTTTCGTCAGGAGCCAGGCCAGCAGCATGGTGGCCGACCAGGACATCGTCATCATTGACATCGACGAGCCTAGCCTGGCCAGCATGAACAATGTGGCCGGGCGTTGGCCTTGGCCACGCGCCATTCATGGTGAGTTGCTGGAGGGCATTCGCAAGCAGTCGCCCAAGGCCATTCTTTTTGACATCTGGTTTGCAGAGTCAGACAAGGTGCGCCCGAAGAGCGACGTCGCCTTTAACCAGGTACTGGCCAAGACGCCGCATGTCTATTTGCCCATGCTGCGCCTGGATGAAAAAGATGACTCAGAGGGAGCGCCACTGGCCGAATTGACGACGGCTCTGTGGGGGGCGGGTGATAAACCAAGGTCTTCCATGGGCAATCCCGTGGCCAGGGTGAACCTGCTTTTGCCCAAGGCGATTGATCCCGCGAACTGGCGTTTGGGGGTGATTAACTTCATCAAGGATGCGGACGGCGTGGGACGGCGCTACTACGTGAACTATCCCGTAGATGGCTGGCAACTGCCTTCCTTGCCTGCGCGTGTGGCCCATGACTTGGGCTACCCCCTGCCCCAGGGGGAGAGCGTGGTGCTGAGCTGGCGTAGCCCCAACTTATCGTTCCCGCGCATCTCTTACGCCGACCTGTACACCGACTTCAAGCGAGACGCCAAGTGGCGCGACCCGCAGGAGTTGCGCGACAAGATTGTCATCATCGGTGCCACCGCAGAAGGGCTTTATGACATGCGGCCCACGCCCCTGGATTCCGTGTTGCCTGGCGTCAAACTCCTCGCCACGGCGATGGACAATTTTAAAAACCAGCGGACGATGACGGTGGTCTCGCCCCTGCTGCTCTCGGCGGTGACGGCTGCACTCTTGCTCGTTTTGTATTACGCATTTCGCCACTTTAGAAATGTGCTCAAAAATAGCCTCTTGCTGCTGTCCATTTTTGTTGTTCTTTTCACAGCCAGCTATGTTCTGATTCCCCAGTTGTACTTGCTGCCCGTCGTGACAAGCCTGGTGTTGCTCTTCCTGTTTTATCTGGGATCAACACTGCTGGATATTTTGCGAGAGCGACGTGACAAGGAGCACGCGGTCACGATGTTCAGCCGCTTCGTGAATCCGCATGTGGTTCAGGAACTGATTGCACACGGGGGCTTGGCGCGAGGCGGTGAGCGTCGGCAAGTGACGCTCTTGTTTTCTGATATCAGAGGTTTTACGTCCCTGTCTGAGACGCGTTCACCTGAGGATGTGGTGGCCATGTTGAACGACTACTTCAGCATGCAAGTGGGTGTGATCTTCAAACATGGTGGTGCACTCGACAAGTTCATTGGCGACGCCATCATGGCGTTTTGGGGCGCACCGTTGGATGATGAGAAACATGCCGAGCACGCGATTGATGCGGCGCTGGAGATGTACGAGCGGGTGTGTGACTTCAAGCTCAAGATGGGTGAAACCGGACTTGCGTTTGACGTCGGCATTGGCCTGCATTCCGGCCCGGCGGTGGTGGGCTTGATTGGCTCAGAGCAGCGGCGTGAATATACCGCCATTGGCGACACCGTCAACCTGGCCAGTCGCATTGAGGGCTTGACCCGTGGCGTTGCCCCGGTGCTGGTTTCGGAGGACACCATGAAGCTGTGCCTGGATGCATTTGACTTTATCGACCACGGCTCATACCCGGTCAAAGGCCGCTTGCAAGACGTGCGCTTGTTTGAGCCCCGTAGAAAGTCCCGGTGATTTATTTTTTCTGACGGGTAGTGGGCCGCTCGGGTGCGGCACTGAGTTCGTCATGAGCCAAGTTCTCAATCATGGCCAGCAGCACGCGGCGCACATTGGCCACCTCCGACGGCGCGATGTTTTGTGTGCTGACCTCGTTGGCCGCCTCCGCCAGGGGCACCAATTTTTTCTTCAGCGCGCGGCCCTGCGGGGTTAAATAAACATAGACGTTTTTCTTGTTGGTGGGCCGTTGCTGGCGGGTGATGTAGCCCAAGGCTTCCATGGCCTTCATCGCTGCAAAGGTGGTGGGCTCCATCACCCCGGCGCGTTCACTCAGCTCTTTTTGCGTGAGTCCATCGGTGTCCCACAGGATGCGCAGAAAACTCCAGTGCCCAAACGGTACGCCAAAGGGCGCTAGGCGAATTTGCAAGGCACGTCGAAAGGCGCGCTCGGTATCGCGAATCAGGTGCGCGGTGCGGTCATTGGGAACGGCCTCGCGCCAGTGGTGCAGGGTGTTGGTGGTGGGCGGTTTCATGGCGCGGTCTTGGCCGGTGGCAAGCCCACTTGCCATTGGGTTGACACTGGCATCCCGCTGCGAGCGGACGCCAAGATGGCCAGACAGACCTCGGTGGTGGCACGCGCCCATTCGCCGCTGTGCAGCGGCGGCTGGTCATGCAGCACGGCGGCGACCAACTCGTCAATCACTTCCCTGCGTGGCACGGCGGGGCTTGGCAGCGGCTCTGTGCGGCGCTCCAGGTTGGCGCAGATGTCTATGCCGGTCGGGGTGGGGCGCAAGTCGGCCTTTTCGCAGCTCACGATGAAATGCCCGAAGTGTTGGTGCGCAGGGCGGCTGGGCGGTGCAGGGCTGACTTGGTCTTGGTACAGCGCGCCACCGTAGTTGCGCGCCGCCTTCAAGTGCGCTTCGGCTTCGGCGTCCCTGGCGCTGGCCAGACGTTTGCGTGCCGCCCCGTATTCGCTCGTTGGTTTGGCTTGCCCCATCTCGCCGATCTGGCTCAGCCAGTCGTCGCTGTCGAAATGGCCATAGCCGCTGTAGCAGGCGCTAGCGGATGCGCCGTTGTCAAAGCTCAGCAGCGCTTGGTAGGCCCCTTCGGTGGGGCGAGTGGCATCCCAGGCGCCGGTATGGGCCATC
Organism: Comamonadaceae bacterium; assembly: GCA_043757205.1. GTDB lineage: Bacteria > Pseudomonadota > Gammaproteobacteria > Burkholderiales > Burkholderiaceae_C > CANCDA01. Next base: position 7,655 of record JAYVPU010000045.1, read on the forward strand.
ACGCTGCGCACCCGCCCACCGCCCAGCAAGCGCACGATGTCCATCTGGTGGGTGGCTTGGCTGTGAATCACGCCGCCGCCCGCATCGGTGACAAGTTCTTCAGGTCGGCGGGGGCGGTACAGGAAGTCGGTGTAGTTCAGGGCGGTGATCATCTTCACCGCGCCGAATTCGCCGCTGTCAATCAGCGCGCGTGTGCGCAAAATGGGTGTGTTGAAACTGTGGCTGTGGCCGACCAGCAGGTGCACCCCGGCGGCTTGGGTCGCCTCAATCATGGCGTGGCATTGCGCCAGCGTGATGGCCATTGGTTTTTCAACCAGCACATGCTTGCCGTGGGCGGCTGCGAGCTGGACGTGTTCGGCGTGGAACTGGTGTGGTGACGCCACATACACCACCTCAACGCGGGGGTCGGCACACAGGGCCTGCACGTCCTCATGAGCGGGCGTGCCAAAGTCGCGCTCGAATTGCGCGCGGGCTTGCGGCAGCGGATCGGCCGCGGCCACCAGTTGCACGCGGGCATCGTTCAGGAAGGTAGGCAGCATGAGCGTGAACGCGCGGCCCAGGCCCACCACGCCGATGCGCAGGACGCGTGTGGGCTTGCTCATAAGTCCAGCACCAGTTCGCCTGAGCGGGCACGGGACACACAGACCATGATCTGGTCGGCTTTTTCGTCGTCCCCCAGCACCATGTCGCGGTGCTCTACATCGCCAGCCAGCAGGCCAGTGCGGCAAGAGCCACAGGTGCCACTCTCACAGGAACTGGAGACACGCAGGCCACCCGCCCGCAGCGCTTCCAGAATGCTTTGCTCCGGCGTCACGGGCACGGTGATGCCGCTCTTGGCCAGGCGCACTGTGAACGCCGTATTCGCCGCGTTCACGCTGGCGTCCACGCCGAAACTCTCAAAGTGAATGCTGCCAAACGGCCAGTGCCCTGACATGTCGGCTACCGCCTCCATCAGGCCACGCGGGCCGCAGCAATACACCTGGGCGTCGCCCGGCGACTCGAACACCGGCCACAGATCCAGCGCCTGGGCGGGGTCACCGTGGTCGTGGTGCACCTGCACCCGGCCTGCAAATTCCGGCCCGCTCAGCTCGGTCAGAAAGGCCGTGTTCACCGCGTCGCGGGTGCAATAGATGAGGTTGAACTGCGCCTGACCCTGCGCCTTCAGGTGCCGCATCATGGACAGGATGGGCGTGATGCCAATGCCCCCGGCGATGAACAAGAATTTGTGGGCGCGCGGGTGCAATTCAAAGTTGTTGCGCGGTGCGCTGACCGACAGCAGGTCACCGGCCTGCACCTCATCTACCATGCTGATGGAGCCGCCGCGCCCCTGCGCATCGCGCTTGACTGCAATCTGGTACATCGCATGATCTGACGGGTTTGAGCACAAGGAGTAGTTGCGACGCACGCCACTGGGCAGCGCCACGGTGAGGTGAGCCCCGGCGGTGAAGACGGGCAGGGCCAGCCCCTGGGCATGGCGTAACTCAAAGCTCCAAATGTCTTGGGCCACTGCGGTCTTGCTGACCACGCGCAAGGCCATGAAAGGCGGCTCTGGTGTGGCAGTGGACGATTTGGTTTCGGTATTCACGGGTGGTTGCTCGGGTTGGATGGGTGTCAGAAATCGGTGCAAAAAAGCTTGACAAATCAGCTTAGTACTAATAATCTTAGTCTCCTAAGAATAAATACGCAAGTCATTTGATACCGCTTAGCCCAAAAGGACGCCTGAATGTTGACCCCTGAAGAAAACGAACTTTTGTGCCGCGTGCAAGGCCAAGCGCCGATGGGCCAGCTGATGCGCCGCCACTGGACGCCGGTCTGCTTGATCGAAGAGGTCAGTGAGCCGGACGGTGCGCCTGTCAAGGCACAGATGTTTGGCGAGGACTTGGTGGTGTTTCGCGACACCGAGGGCCGTGTGGGCGTGATGGGGGAGTACTGCCCGCACCGGGGTGCTTCACTGGTGCTGGGTCGAAACGAAAACTGCGGCCTGCGCTGCCTCTACCACGGCTGGAAGATGGACGTGCAAGGCAATGTGCTGGAGATGGTGTCCGAACCCGCCGCCAGCGGCATGGCGCAAAAGGTCAAGCATCTGGCCTACCCCACCCAAGAGTGGGGTGGGCTGGTCTGGGTCTATATGGGGCCGAGCGAGACCCAGCCCGCCTTTGTGCCGCCCGCCTGGGCACCCACCGCCGACACCCGCGTGACGATTGCCAAGGCCATCATCCCGTGCAATTGGGCGCAAATTCTGGAGGGCGCGATTGACTCGGCGCACAGCTCCAGCCTGCATTCGTCCGACATGGTGCCCGCGCGTGTGGACACGGCCAAGGCCACTGATTCGATGTGGCTTCGCCCCTCCACCGACAAGGCCCCGAGGATGCAGATCGAACGTGCGGCCTACGGCTTTCGCTACGCGGCCATTCGCCGCCCCATTCACAACGCCGCCGTCAACGACTATGTGCGCTCCACCGTGTTTGTTGCGCCCGCCACCGCCCTGATCCCGCCCAACAACCTGTACAACGTGGCCAACATCAACGTGCCCATGGACGACACCCACACGGCGTTTTATTTCATCGCCTGGGGTCACCCCGAGCAAACGCCTGCGACCGCCACTTGGCGCAAGTTCCTCGGGCAAGAGTTGGGCATTGACCTGGACGCTCAGTACCGACCGCTGCGCACCCGGGACAACCATTTCTGGCAAGACCGCGCGGCCATGAAGGCGGGCAATTTCACCGGCATCACGGGCTTTCCTAACCAGGACATCGCCATGTGGGTCACCATGGGGCCGATTGCCGACCGCAGCCACGACCGGCTGGGTGCCAGTGATCTGGCGATTGTGGAGTTCCGCAAGCAGATGTTGGAGGCGGTGCGGGCGTTCCAGCGGGGTGAGCCTGCCATTGGCACCGGTGAGACGGCCATTGCGGCGTCGCCGACACCCGTTGTTGCGTTCCAGGCGATTGTTCCCAAGACCACGGACTGGCGCGCCTTTACGGCCACATATATGTGGGACGAATCTGCGCCTGCGCTTGAGCCCTCGTATTCCACCCCGGTCCAGTAGGGGCGATCTTTTTTCTCATTCCAACTCAACACCTCCAGGAGATTGTTCATGTCATCACGTCGCCCCTTTGTGATCGGCGCAGCCCTGCTGGCCGCCGGTCTCGCTGTTCCCGCATGGGTCACGGCGCAGGCCGCCTACCCGAATCGCAGCATCAGGTTCATCGTGCCGTATTCGGCCGGTGGCCTGCCTGACACCGTGGCCCGCATTTATGCGCAACGCCTGGGCGCAGCGTTGGGGCAGGGCGTGGTGGTGGACAACAAGCCCGGTGCCA
>JAYVPU010000046.1:0-10912 GCA_043757205.1 Comamonadaceae bacterium
GATCTCGCCGTTGTGCGCCACATAGCGGTAAGGGTGAGCCAAGGGCCATTCAGGAAAGGTGTTGGTAGAAAAACGCTGGTGCACCAGGCCCAGCGCCGAGACGCAGCGCTCGTCTTTCAAATCCAGGTAGTAGGTGCCCACTTGATCGGCCAACAGCAGACCTTTGTAAACCACGGTGCGGCTGGACATGCTGGGCACGTAATACTCTTTGCTGTGCTTCAGATGCAGATTGCCGATGGCCTTGCTGGCGGTCTTGCGGATCACGTAGAGCTTGCGCTCCAGTGCGTCTTGCACGATCACGTCACTGCCACGACCGATGAACACCTGACGCAAGATCGGCTCTTTCTCGCGCACGGTGGGCGACATGGGCATGTCACGATCCACCGGTACATCGCGCCAACCCAGCAATACCTGTCCCTCGGTCTTGATGGCCCGCTCCATCTCCTGCTCACACGCCAGTCGCGAGGCATGCTCTTTGGGCAAGAAGATCATGCCCACGCCATACTCGCCCGGTGGCGGCAGGGTCACGCCTTGCTGGGCCATGTCTTCGCGGTACAAGGCATCGGGCAGCTGAATCAAAATACCAGCGCCATCACCCATCAGTTTGTCGGCACCCACGGCACCCCGGTGGTCCAAGTTAGCCAGAATCTTGAGCGCGCCCTGCACGATCGCGTGAGTTTTGACCCCCTTGATGTGCGCCACAAAACCCACCCCGCAAGCGTCATGCTCGTTGGCGGAGGAATACAAACCGTTTTGTTGGAGATACTGAATCTCTGCAGCCTGGGACATGGCGCGCTCCTAAAAAATTTCACAAGGGCTCAGAGCATAGACCACGGCGCGTCATTTGCCAAGCAGAATAAATGGGGTCAGATTCCAATTAATTTTTGATTATTTCAATCATAATAATATTGGGGACATATCACAAAAGATAGCTTCTTGTGCACGTGTACATTGGATTTCAGCCTATTTCAATTGATTTTTTTGGTGTAATCGGACGTCCAGCGCTCATTTTTCCAACCCGTCTGTCCGTTTGTTTTTGCAGATCATTGACAAAATCAGTGTCCCCCAAAACCCAACCACTCAGGGCCGATTGCGTTAGTGCTTGCTGCTGCTCGGCACTCACCCCCGCATTCACCAGTTGCGCATAGGCGGCTTCACGTGCAAACGGCGTATTGCCCAAATCCCAGTAAAGCGAGTGGGGTGTGATCAAACGATCCACCTGCTGACCGATGTAGTGGCCGTGACTGGACCACGGGTAGTCGCGCGCCTGCGCTGCCATGCCCGCCCGCACTGGGTTCAGATCCAAATAGACCATGCAAGCCAGTAGATAGCGATCTGTCTGGATCAGGGTGGATTTATAGCGCCCTTCCCACAGCGTGCCGCTGCGGCCCTGGGCATGGTTGAAGTGACGCACATATCGGCGCCCCACCGCCTGCATCATCTGTGGCAAGCCGTCCTTGGTTGCAGGCGTGGCCAATACGTGAAAGTGATTGCTCATCAGCACGTAGGCATGAATTGCCACCTCAAACTTCCTGGCGTTTTCATCCAGCAAATCCAGCAGCGTCCGGTAGTCTGCCGGTGTCGCAAAAATAGCCTGCCGGTTATTACCTCGCTGAATAACGTGGTGCGGATAGTTGGGAACGGTCAGGCGAGGAAGTCGTGCCATGGTGATGGTGCAGAAGGCGTGGATGCATCGTCATAATTGGAATCTGACCCCAATTATTTGCCTGTTATTTGCGGGGCTTTGGCCACGCGAATTTTGCCGCCAGTGGTGATCAGGATGACAGGTTCACCGGGGACGAAGATTTCTGTCCCTTTGCCTTGAACGATGGCCCGTCGGTCGCCAGTTTTCTTGAGCTGAATCAGAATTTCAAACGCATCCTCGCGCGTACCTGCCCGTTCGATGACATTGCCTGCAACTGCACCGGCCACCGCACCCAAAATGCCAATGATTTGCCCCTCGCGCTGACCGCTACCGGCACCATAACCTGCCAAGCCACCAATCACACCGCCAGTTGCTGCCCCGGCACCTGATTGACTACCCTCCACCGTCACGCTGCGCACGGACAGGACGACTGCGTCTTCGACAAGCGACAGCCGCTGCGTATCGTTACGTTGGATCACATCGGGACTGCTGCTCGCGCAACCCGTGAGCACCAACACAAAAGCCAAGGACATTAATTTTTTCATTATGAATGCTTTCAAAAAAATAAGGCCGACAAAGGATCGGCACCCCCCGAGAATACGCGGATCTCGCTTGAAACGCTCAGCAAGACGTTTGGAGCTGACCGCCAGACGATGCTTATTCCTCTAGACGAAAGCGCGATGCCAGTAAAGCAGTGAGCCCAAACTCTTCCAGAATGGCCTTCAGTCGCTCGGCTGATGCGCGTTTTTTCTGACCGGTATGGCGCGCAATAATCAGCTCATTTTTCATGCTGTGCTCCCAGCCCACCAGCTCGGTCACGGTAACTTGGTAGCCCCAGGCCTCCAGGTAGAGGCAGCGCAGCACATTGGTGATCTGGCTGCCCATCTCGCGGGCGTGCAGTGGATGCCGCCATAGCTCAGCCAGCGGGGTGCGATTCAGGGACAAGGCCTTGCTGGCGCTCAAGACCCGCGCGACCTCGGCTTGGCAGCACGGCACCAGCACCATGAAGCGGGCTTGTTTTTGCAGGCCAAAGGCAATGGCGTCGTCGGTCGCAGTGTCGCAGGCATGCAACGCTGTGACGACGTCAACGCATTCGGGCAACTCTGAACTTTGCGCCGATTCCTGCACACTCAGATTCAGGAAGGACATGCGCTCAAAACCCAGTCGCACCGCCAATGCCCGTGATTTCTCCACCAATTCGGGCCGGGTCTCAATGCCGTAGATGTGAGCGTTCTTGAGCGTCTTGAAAAACAAGTCGTAAAGAATGAAGCCCAGATAGGATTTGCCTGCCCCGTGGTCGGCCAAAGTGATGATCGCGGGATTGGGCTTCTCCGCTGGCCCGTCGCCCCCCCCTCGCTCCAGCCGCAACTCATCAAGCAACTTCTCAATGAAGTGGTACAGGTGGTAAACCTGCTTGAGCTTGCGGCGCGAATCCTGGTTGAGCTTGCCCTCGCGCGTCAGGATGTGGAGTTCTTTTAACAACTCTATCGATTGACCGGCCTTGATCTCGGGAGCAATGGGTAAGACCGCCGATGCGGCCTGTTTCTTCGCGTTCATGGTTTGATCTTGCCACGTGGCTTATCCGCCTTGTTCTGAGCTTCGGTTAGCCCGACTCTGGCCTCTAAATCCAGCGCCGCCCAACCCGCCTTGCTCAACTGCTCCAGTGTTTCAATGTTTTTCCCGAAAATCTCTTCTGCTTCAGGAAAAGCCGCTACCGCCCGTTCAATGCTGTCCTCACGCAAAAGATGCAGCGTCGGATAGGGCGAGCGATTGGTGAAGTTGCCCATGACATCGGGGCGGGTTCCGGCAAACTGAAACCGTGGGTGAAAGCTGGCGATTTGCAAAATGCCGTCCAGACCCAACTTAACCAGTGCTTCATCGGCTTCAGCCAAAAAGTCATTGAAATCAAGGAAATTTTGCAAACAGAACGGGGCCATCAGCAGCGTTGTGTCCCGCACCCCAGGGTCGCAAGCTTGGAGGGCTTGGAGCTCGTCCACCAAGGCCTGGCGCAGGGCTTGCGGCTCGGTGGCCTGGCTCACCGCGTAATGAATTTGGCCCTTGACGTGCACCGCCTTGGCAAACGGACACAAGTTCAGGCCAATGACGGCCCGCTCCAGCCAGTGGCGCGTGTCTTGCGTTACCGTTTGCTCAAAATTTTGATGATCCAATGCATTCATGATGATTCCAATTTAGCGTTTTTTCCGATCTTCCAAGCCAGCAAGAGGCCCAACATGCAACTCGTGCCCGTCACCCCCCAAGTCCAATGCCAGCCCCCCACACGGCTGGCCAAAGCCGCTACCAGCGGAGGCCCGGTAAATTGCCCCAACGCAGACCATTGCTGCGCCCAACCTACGGTGGTGGACACTGTGTCCGCCGAGGGTGCCAAGCGCACCGCCAGCGAAAACAGCGTGCCAGGGATCAAACCTCCCACCATGGAGAAAAGCAGCACAGCAACGAAGCGGACTGAGGCTGGCAAACCCGTGCCCTGCGGCGTCAAGGGGAAGGTGGCGAATGCCGCCAGTGTGCCCAACGCCATCACGCAAAAACCCAGGTTCAACAAGACGCGGGCTTGAACTCCCCGGTCCAGCAAACGACCCGCAGCGATATTGCCCACCATGTTGATGGCCGCGACCAACGCCGTCAGCACCGTGGTCACGCTCCCACTCAAGCCAGCCTGCGTGTACACCGTGGGCAAGAAACCAACGACCGCCAGCCATTGACTGGAATACACAGCAAAAGTGAGCGCCACCAACCAAGGACCACGCGCACCCAAGGTCTGGCGTAAACGCTGCGTCCACGCCACCGTTTGAGGCGCTGAACGCTTGGCTTGAGCGGGCTGCACACGCGTCTTGTCTGCGGGAACCAGCCACCACAGCACCCAGGCCATGACCAAGGACACCCCTGCCAACACCCACCACCAAATCTGCCAGCTCCCTTGTGAAGTAACGAATGGCCCCACCAGCAAAGCCGTAGCCATGCCCAGCGGCATGTAGGTGCTCCAAATGCCCAGCAAGGTACTGATGCGCTGCGCCGACACGAGTTGACGAATCAAGCTGGGGCCTGGCAAGCAGACCAGCAGAAAACCAAAGCTCTCCACGGCTCGCAACGACAACAGGCTGGCGGCGTCCGTTGCCATGCCGCCCAAGGCTGAAGCCAGGCCCAAGATGAGCAGGCCCGTGAGCATGCTGCGTTTGAGCCCTATCCCATCTGCCGCCAAGCCCACCGCCAGCCCCAGTGTCATGCCCGCCAACTGCACGAGAGAGAGCAAAAAACCGGCCTGAACCAGCGTGAGATTCAGTGCCTCACGCAAGTCTGGCAAGGCCGGGGGCAGCTTGCCCACGTGCAACGCGGCCACCACACCCGCCAGCACCACGACCCAAGCGGGAAGCAGTGCGCTCTGTCGCTGGGAAAGCCGCTCACTCATGTCAGCAATTTCTGCCCGGTCAGACGTTCATGCTCGCGTAAGGCAAATCGGTCGGTCATGCCGGCGATGTAATCGGCCACCACGTGCAGCTTGACTTGGGTGGCCTCAATGCCTGCCTGCGCGGCCTGTGCTTGTACGGCGAAACCCGCCGGCATTTCCTGCGGGGTCTGCGCGTAAATCGAAAACAACTCTGTGATCACCTGCCTCGCCTGCCCCGTGGTCTCCATCACTTTAGGGTGGCGGTACAACTGGTGAAGTAAGAACTGCTTCAGGGCCAATGATTGCTGGCGCATAGCTTCACTGAAGCACAGCAAAGGAGCAGCCGCCCTGACCTCATCGACGGTCTCAGGCTGGGCGTGATCCAACGCGGCTTGGGTGGCGGCGATCACGTCATACACCTGGGCACTGAGCATGCGACGTATGGTCTCAAACAACAGGCGGCGACCCGAATCTTGTAAAACCGGATGTTCCTGCAACGCTTGACGTCGGAAACCATCGAACAAAGGAATGTCCTGCAACTGCGCCAGCGTGATCAAGCCGGAACGCACACCGTCATCAATGTCGTGGGCGTTGTAGGCGATCTCATCGGCCAGATTGCACAACTGCGCCTCCAGGCTAGGCTGGGTGCGATTCAAAAAACGTTGCCCAATGCCTTGCGGCTCCTGCGCCTCCAACTGTTCAGCGTTGGTACGGGAGCAATGTTTGAGGATGCCCTCACGCGTCTCAAAGGTCAGGTTCAGGCCATCAAACTGCGGGTAGCGTTCTTCCAGGCTGTCCACCACGCGCAGGCTTTGCAGGTTGTGCTCAAAGCCGCCATGCTCGGCCATGCAGGCATTGAGCGCATCTTGCCCCGCGTGGCCGAAGGGAGTGTGCCCCAAATCATGCGCCAGCGCAATGGCTTCCACCAAGTCTTCATTCAGTCGCAGCGCACGGGCAATCGAACGGCCCAGTTGCGCCACCTCCAGCGAGTGGGTAAGCCGAGTACGAAACAAGTCACCTTCGTGGTTCAAAAAAACCTGGGTTTTGTACACCAGCCGTCGAAATGCGGTGGAGTGAACGATGCGGTCGCGGTCGCGCTGGAAGTCGGTTCGGGTCGGTGCAGCAGCCTCGACATGGCGACGACCACGCGTTTGCGCGGGGTCACAGGCGTAGGGGGCAAGCGTCATTTACGCAGTACAGCAGGCATCAATCACCTCGCGCACCAAAGCGTCAGGGGCACTGCGCACCACCGCTTGACCGGGGCCATTGATCAAGACGAAACGAATTTCCCCTGCCTCAGCCTTCTTGTCCACCCGCATAAGTTCCAGATAGCGCCCGGCATTGTCCGTGTGCGACAGGCTCGGACCCACGACAGGCAAGCCGGCCTTTTGAATCAGTTGCTTGAGGCGTTGCGCAAAGGCAGGCTCAATCAAACCCAAACGCAGCGAGAGCTCAGAGGCCATGACCATGCCACAACCCACCGCCTCGCCATGCAGCCATTGTCCGTAGCCCATGCCCGACTCAATGGCGTGGCCAAAGGTATGACCAAAATTGAGGATGGCCCGCAGGCCAGACTCCCGCTCGTCCTGGCCCACCACCTCGGCCTTGATCTCGCAACTGCGCTGAATGGCCTTGGCCAGCGCGTCTGAGTTGCCTGCCATCAAGTCATTGATGTGGGACTCAATCCAATCCAAAAACACCATATCGGCAATTGGCCCGTACTTGATCACCTCGGCCAGCCCGGCGCTCAGCTCACGCGCTGGCAAGGTCTTGAGCGTGTCAAGATCACACACCACGCGCAAGGGCTGGTAAAACGCCCCCACCATATTTTTACCCAGCGGGTGATTGATGGCTGTTTTGCCGCCAACTGAAGAATCCACCTGCGCCAGCAGCGTTGTGGGTACTTGCACAAAGGGCACGCCTCGCATGTAACTAGCGGCGGCGAATCCCGTCATGTCACCGACCACACCACCACCGAGGGCAAACAGCACGGTTTTACGGTCACACTCGTTTTGCAGCAGCACATCAAAAATCAGGTTAAGCGTCTCCCATGTCTTGAAGACTTCTCCGTCTGGCAACTCCAAAACGTGCACCTTGGGATAGTGCTCGAGCAGCGAGTTTTTGAGCTTCTCAGCATACAAGGGTGCTACCGTTGTGTTGGAAACTATTAGCGCCTGCGCTGCTTTGGGCAAGTCAGTGAAGGTTTGTGACGCTTGGACTAAAGCGCTACCGATGATGATGGGGTAACTACGATCTGCCAGCTCAATGTGAACCTGGCTGGTCAAGTGCAATGAGGTTTCTGAAAATACTTGCATAGCCTTGGAGTTTAGGCCACTCGCTGATCACCCGACTGCATGAGGGTGACACACAGGTGCGAGCCTTCCCGCTCAGTTGACCTGAGGCATATCCCCCGCCAACTCAAGCTGCATCAAGATCATGTTGACCAAAGACGCCACTGAAGGACGCCCCGTCTCAATCACAAAGTGCGCGGTTTGCCGATATAAAGGGTCCCGAACCGCATAAAGATCGCGCAAACGTTGTAGCGGGTCGGCCACCTGAAGCAGTGGCCGTTGGGTGTCATGGCGTAATCGACGAAACAGCTCATCCGGAGAAGACTTCAAATAAACCACCTTGCCACGCGTTCGCAAGTTCGTCCGGTTCTCCCCTCGCAACACCGTGCCCCCGCCGGTGGACAAGACCCCAGGCGAGCCTTGTGTCAGTTCATCAATCACCTGCGCTTCAACGTCCCTGAACGACGACTCGCCTTCGCGCTCAAAATACTCGCGGATAGAGCAGCCCAGCCGATCTTCAATCCAGTGATCGGAGTCAATGAAAGGCAGTTGCAAACGGCGTGCAAGCTGCCGCCCGACCGTTGACTTTCCGGAACCTGGCAGGCCAATCAGACTGACTTTCAAGTTAACTGCAATCTCTATCTTTGTAAACCTTGATGCACCCGGACGGCAACTCTATCGGCTCGCAGATTTGTCAGAAATCATCTTGGGCGTTATGAACACCAGCATTTCTTGCTTGTTTGAAGTTTTGCTGGAACTCTTAAATAGATTACCCAAAATGGGAATGTCCCCAAAGAATGGGACTTTGGTTTGATCGTTGGTTTCTGTGAGCGTAAAAATACCACCAATCACGACAGTACCGCCATTTTCGACCAACACCTGGGTCTTAATGTGCTTGGTATTGATGGCAAATCCGGCTGCCGTAGACTGACCCACAGTGTCCTTGTTGATGTCCAACTCAAGAATCACATTGCCTTCAGGGGTAATTTGCGGGGTAACCTCCAGCATCAAATTGGCTTTGCGAAACGCAATAGAGGTTGCGCCACTGGCCGAGGCCACTTGATACGGCAACTCAGTGCCCTGCTCGATGATGGCTTTAACCTTATCGGCAGTCACAACCCGCGGACTGGACACCACCTTGCCCTTACCTTCAGCTTCAAGCGCGGATATTTCCAAGTTGAGGAAACGGGCAGCAGACTCACCAAACAGAGAGACAGCAAACGTGGCCGGGTTATATCCACCTTGACCTATCGCAGGAAGGCTAACAAAAGAGCCTGAAGTGGTTGCCGCCGACCCATCTACATAACTAGAGCCTACCGAAACGCCCACTCCCCCGGATGGAGCGGGGATATTCCCCGTGCCCCCCCCTAATTTCACCCCTAATGACTTGCCGAATGTATCTGAGGCTTCGACGATGCGGGCCTCGATCAAGACCTGTCTGACGGGGATATCTATCTTGGAAATAAGTTGCTGGACTTGCTCGAGTTTGCTGCCGATGTCGGTTACGAACAACTGATTGGTTCGAGCTTCTGCGATCACACTTCCTCGAGGACTGAGAATTCTCGATGAAGCGCCCGCCCCACCGACCCCAGGAACGGCAACCACGCCCACGCCCATCAGACCACGCTGAACATCAAGTGCTTTCGCATAATTCAGTGTGAAGGACTGGGTCGTTAGAGGCTCCAATCCTTCCATCGCCACGATCGATTCGCGCTCAAGTTTTTCTTTGGCAATAATTTCATCTTTAGGCGCAATCCACAACACAGTGCCGTTCTTGCGCATGCCCAGACCTTTGGCCTGCATGATGATGTCCAAGGCCTGATCCCAGGGCACGTCCTGCAAACGTAAAGTAACGGCACCGGACACCGAGTCAGACGTCACAATATTGAAATTGGTGAAGTCAGCGATCACCTGCAACAAGGAGCGAACCTCTATGTTCTGGAAATTGAGCGATAACTTTTGTCCGTTGTAACCTGGCCCTTGGGTTAATTTGGTTTCATCCACACGAACAGGTTTGACCTCCACAACGAACTGCTCATCACTCTGATAAGCGCTGTGCGACCAAGTGCCTTGCGGCTCAATCACCATACGCACCCGATCACCCACTTGGAATGTCGTTACATTCTGGATGGGCGTTCCAAAATCTGCCACATCAAGTCGCCGTTTCAGCCCTTCAGGCAAAGTGGACTTCATGAACTCAACAATCAGCTTCTGACCGCTCTGGCGAATATCAACACCCACTTGGTTGTTGGGCAAAGACACCACAACACGTCCTGAGCCATTCAGTCCACGCCGGAAATCCAGATCCTTGATCGGCAAAGTGTCTCGATTTTTATTTTCTGCAAACACGGGGGACGCAACCAACTCAACACTTTTATCGACTGCGGCATCCAATATCAGCAACAAAGACTTGCCTTGCAATTGAGCTTTGAAATTTGCGGTTTGTTTCAGATTGACCACCACGCGCGTTCTGTCGCCCGCCTGAACCACATTGACGGACTTCAAATTGCCTTGATTGATATCTACCGTAGACCGCCCCATGGCATTGAACACACCGGGAAAGTCCAAGGCAATCCGAGCTGGTGATTGAATGGAAAAGCTACTCGGTAGCGCACTCAGGGCTTGTGAGAGCTCAATCTTCACCACCTCAACGCCACCCTGGGTGGAGCCAGTGACCGACTCGATGGCAATTTGAGCATAAGACGAGACACTCGCCACAGCAAAGACAAATGCAAGAAGCGCACGCTGACACATAGATTTCGCCTTCGTAGCCATTGGATTGTTCATTTCGACCTCTCTTGCAATTGCAAAGTAGAGGGGCGTTCAACCCACTCCCCCACAGCGTCTTGCACAATTTCACGCAGTGTGATTTCAGTTTCTGAGATTTTCATCACACGACCATAGTTCTGCCCGAGGTAGTTACCGGGTCGGACTTGATACAGCAAATTATCGACCTTGATCAAAGCCACAGGGCGCCCTTCTTTTGTAAGACTGCCTACCATCATCACCGCGTCCAACGGATAGCCCTCCAAAGCTTCTTTGCGTCGAGCCAATTCAGGTGAAATCAACGCCACATTGGAGGAAGTCTGGGCAGAGTCGCGCTTGAGCGCCTGCGCTAGTTTTTCTTTGCTAAAAGGCTCCACGGATGCCGCTAGGGCATACGATTCGGGCTTGAATTGCTTGGGCTCAGCAATGGGTGCCACACGAGGTTGAGTTTGATTTCTTTGCTCAGTTAGCCACTGCCGAAGTTCATCCTCGCTCGATGCGCCACAACCCACCAGTGCAGCAGCCATCAAGGTCATCATCAAGAAAGAGTGCTGCCTCATTTCGCATCTCCCTTGCCTGTAGTTGCCTTGCGCTGCGCGGCAATTTCATCAGTCGCCAGGTAGCGGAACGTTTTTGCCGTGGCGTCCAGTGTCAAAGCGCCATCCTTACCGGGAACGATGGTCAAATTATTCAACGTCACGATACGAGAAAGAATGGCGATGTCCGCAGCGAAAGCCCCCATATCGTGATAACGACCTGTGACGCGCACAGCAATAGGCAGCTCAGCGTAATAGTCTTTGACCTCGA
>JAYVPU010000047.1:0-2771 GCA_043757205.1 Comamonadaceae bacterium
GCAGATCAACAACTTCAAGCTGGTAGAGCGCGGCGTGTTGCGAGAATCCGAGATGCTGGCGCTGTTGCAAAGCGGCCCCTACCCTTCACGCAATCCGCAGCAAAACATGGCGGACTTGAAGGCGCAGATTGCGGCCAATGAGAAGGGCGTGCAGGAACTGCGCAAGATGGTGGCGCACTTTGGGCTGGACGTGGTGCAGGCCTATATGGGCCATGTGCAGGACAACGCCGAAGAGTCGGTGCGCCGCGTGATCACGCAACTCAAAGACGGCACCTTCACGTTGCCGCTGGACAACGGGGCGCAGATTCAAGTGGCGATTCGGGTGGATGCGGTAAACCGCAGCGCAGAGATCGACTTCACCGGCACCTCAGCCCAGCAGACCAACAACTTCAATGCGCCAACAGCGGTGTGCATGGCCGCAGTGCTGTATGTGTTCCGCACGCTGGTGAATGACGACATCCCGCTCAACGCGGGCTGCCTCAAGCCGCTCAAGGTCATCATCCCTGCGGGTTCTATGCTCAACCCCAATCCACCGGCGTCGGTCGTGGCTGGCAATGTGGAAACGTCAAGTTGCATCACCAACGCGCTGTATGGCGCGCTGGGCTTGATGGCCGCGAGCCAGTGCACCATGAACAACTTCACCTTTGGCAATGCGAGCCACCAGTACTACGAGACCATCTCGGGCGGCTCGGGCGCGGGCCCTGGGTTTGACGGAACAAGCGTGGTGCAGACGCACATGACCAATTCGCGCTTGACGGACCCGGAGGTGCTGGAGTTTCGCTTTCCGGTGCGCCTGGAGAGTTATGAAATCCGAACCGGATCGGGCGGCGCGGGTCAATGGCGCGGTGGTGATGGCGGCGTACGACGGGTGCTTTTTTTAGAGACGATGACGGCCAGCATCCTCTCCAACGGGCGCGTGCACGGCGCTTTCGGTATGGCCGGGGGGCAGAGCGGTCAGGTTGGTATCAACTGCGTGCTGCGCAGCGACGGCACGGTGGAGATGCTGGGCCATATCGGGCAGGCCGAGATGAAGGCCGGTGATGTGTTTGAGATTCACACGCCAGGGGGTGGTGGCTATGGTGAGTTGACATAAAAAAACCCGCCGAGTGGCGGGTTTTTTGTGAGATCAAGGGAATTACTTCTTAGGGGCTTCTGCAGGAGCAGCGGGCTTGGCATCTTTTGCAGCTTTGGCATCAGCCTTGGCTTTTTTATCAGTCTCTTTTTTAGCCTTGGCTTCGTCAGCCTTTTTCTGCTTTTCATCTGCTTTGGCTTTCTTGTCAGCTTCTTTCTGTGCTTTGGCATCGGCCTTGGCATCTTTCTTCTCTTCCTTGGCTGCTGGTGACGCAGCCGGGGTGGTAGCGGCAGGTGCTGCGGTTGCAGCAGCCGCGGGCTTGGCTGCGGTTTTGGAGTCAGCTTTGGCTGTAGGGGCAGCGGCTGCACCTTTAAAGCCTGCGCCATTCACGGTCAGGCCTTCAGCGGAGAACTTGGCAGCATTGCCTTCGCCCACGCCTTTGACGCGCTCGATGAAGTCGTTCCAATCTTTGAAGTTGCCTTTTTTGCGTTCGTCCACGATCTTGCCGGAGATGCCAGGGCCAATGCCTTTGATGCCATCCAGATCGGCAGGAGTGCCTTTGTTGACATCAACGGCAGCAAAGCTGAGAGCCGCATATAACATAGCCACTAGGGTCAGAATCTTCTTGAACATAGGTCAACTCCTTAGGGTTTAAATTTCGAGATCGACTTCAATAAATACTGAAGCTTGAACTTCAACGGCATTGAGCACCCGTTGGTTGACGTGATTTTCAAGATTGAATTCAAGTCGCGTTGGCCAGCCACTTCACGTAATCGGCCACACCGCTTTGCACATTGGCAAATACATGGTCACAACCCGCTGCGCGCAGCGCACCCAGGTCAGCCTGGGTATGGCACTGGTATTTGCCGCGCAGGGCATCGGGGAAGGGGACGTACTCAATCAGGCCACGCGAAGCGATCTCCGCCAATGGCAAAGCAGCCTCACCTTTTTGGCCGCGCAGGGTGTTGACGACTGCGCAAGCCACGTCGTTAAAGGGCTGAGCATTCCCACTGCCGAGGTTGAAGATGCCGGATTTGGTGGGGTGGTCAAAGAACCACAGGTTCACGGCCACGACGTCGTCCACGTAAACGAAGTCCCTCATTTGTTCGCCCGGCCCGTAACCGCCGTACTCGCCAAACAGTTTGACGCGGCCTTCAGCTTGAAACTGGTGAAACTGGTGATAGGCCACGCTGGCCATCCGGCCCTTGTGCTGTTCGTGTGGGCCATAGACGTTGAAGTAGCGAAAGCCTACGACCTGGGCCAGCCGACCTGCCAGGCTGCGCTCAAAACTGGCTCCGCACTCACGGCGCATGCGATGGTCAAACAAGAGCTTGGAGTAGCCATAGACGTTGAGCGGGTGCTCAAAAGCGGGCTCTTCCCGAAAGGTGTCTGAGCCCCCGTAGGTGGCTGCCGAAGAGGCATACAGCAGCCGTGTGCCGCGTTTTTGGCAGGCATGAAATAAGTCACACGACAGCGTGTAGTTGTTGGCCATCATGTACTTGCCGTCTTGCTCCATGGTGTCGCTGCAAGCGCCTTCGTGGAACACGGCCTCAACCTGGCCGTAAGCCCCATCCGCAAACAAGCTGTAGAAATCGTCTTGATCCACGTAGTCGGCAATGCGCAGACTGCTGAGGTTACGAAATTTATCGCCTTGGGTCATGTTGTCAACGGCAATGATGTTGTCAATGCCGCGCGCGTT
>JAYVPU010000048.1:0-2763 GCA_043757205.1 Comamonadaceae bacterium
GACGCTGGCGCTGCCTGGCATCGCAAAAGCCCGTCGAATTATAGGACACCCCCACGGCCTGTATCAATAATTTCAAACCCACTGCGCCAAAATTCACGCACACGCTGCACACCGCCAGCTACCATGAGGCCAGCATCCAAAAAAAATCTGCCTACAGGAGACCTCCCATGACAGTAATCACCAACATCGAAGACTTGCGCATACTGGCGCAAAAACGCGTGCCGCGCATGTTCTACGACTACGCCGACAGCGGCTCGTGGACCGAGAGCACCTACCGCGCCAACGAGTCCGACTTCCAGAAAATCAAGCTGCGCCAGCGCGTGGCCGTCAACATGGAAAACCGCAGCACCGCCACCAAGATGGTGGGCATTGACGTCAAGATGCCAGTCTGCATTGCCCCCGTGGGCCTGACCGGCATGCAACACGCCGACGGTGAAATCCTGGCCGCCAAGGCGGCCGAGAAATTCGGCATCCCATTCACACTGTCCACGATGAGCATCTGCTCGATTGAAGACATCGCCGCCCACACCACCGCGCCCTTCTGGTTCCAGCTCTACATGATGCGCGACCGCGACGCCATGGCCGCCATGATCGAGCGCGCCCGCGCCGCCAAGTGCAGCGCGCTCGTCCTCACGCTGGACTTGCAAGTGATCGGCCAGCGCCACAAAGACCTGAAGAACGGCCTGACCGCACCACCCAAGCCAACACTAGCCAACATCATCAACCTGATGACCAAGCCGCGCTGGTGCTTAGGCATGTTGGGTACGCGCCGCCACACCTTTGGCAACTTGGTCGGCCACGTCAAAGAAGTGACCGACATGAAGTCGCTCTCCTCCTGGACTAATGAACAATTCGACCCGCGCCTGTCCTGGGCCGATGTGGCCTGGGTCAAAGCGCAATGGGGCGGCAAGCTCATCCTCAAAGGCATTCAAGACGTAGAAGACGCCCAACTGGCCGTCGCCAGCGGGGCCGACGCGATTGTGGTGAGCAACCACGGCGGGCGACAGCTCGACGGCGCGCAGAGCAGCATCGAAGCCCTGCCCCCCATCGTGGCGGCGGTTGGCGACCAGATTGAAGTCTGGATGGACGGCGGCATCCGCAGCGGTCAAGACGTGCTCAAGGCCTGGGCCCTGGGTGCCAAAGGCACGATGATTGGCCGCGCCATGGCCTACGGCCTGGGTGCCATGGGCGAAGCCGGAGTCACCAAAGCGCTTGAGATTCTTCACAAAGAACTCGACATCACCATGGCCTTTTGCGGGCACACGAATATCCAGACCGTGGACAAAAGCATTTTGTTGCCGGGGACGTTCCCGGTTTAACGCTTGGCCGCATGGTAGCGGCCCGTCCCTTTTGAAATCACGCGATCAGAGACCAGCACCGTGCCGGGTTCGTACTCCGCCTGGCCTTGCACGCGTGCGTAGAGGGGGCTGAAGTCGATGCTTGCCAGCTCCAGCAGTTGGTCCAGGCCGTCGATCACGAAGTAGGTTTCCTGAAAATCGTCAATGCGGTAGCGGGTGCGCATCACCCGCTCCAGGTCAAAACGCACGCGGTTGGGTGAGGCATCGGCCAGCGCAAAAACACTCTCGGCGGCCGATGAGGCAATGCCCGCGCCATAGATGCGCAAGCCGTCTGGCTGCTGCACCAGGCCGAACTCAATGGTGTACCAATACACGCGCGCCAGCTTGTCGAGCACGCCCAGCTTCTGCGCCCGCAAGCCGCCCACGCCGTAGGCTTGGATGTAGTCGGCGATGGCGGGGTTCAGCAACAGGGGTACATGACCAAACACGTCCGGCTCCTCGATGTAGTCCAGTTCGTGCGCTTGGCGAATGAACTGGCCCGCCGGGAAGCGGCGATGGGCCAAGTGCTCGAAAAACACCTCGTCCGGCACCAGACCCGGCACCGCAACCACTTGCCAGCCGGTGCGCGCCATCAAGATGTCTGACAGGTGCCTGAAGTCGGGGATCTGCTCGGGGCCAATCGGTAAATCGGCCATGCCCTGCACAAAGGCATCGCAGGCGCGCCCCGGCAGCAGCCGACTCTGGCGCTCAAACAAAGTCCTCCAGACGCCGTGTTCGGCGGCGCTGTAGTGCGCCCAAGCCTGGTCGATGGTCCAGTCGGCACGCGCCGGGCGCTGGGCGTCGCCTGCGGCAAGCCCGTGCTTGGCCTCAATCACCCCGCGTTTCACCTGATCCCGCTCCAGTGACTCGAACAAGGCCTTGAAGTTGCCCTCACCAAAGCCCTCGTCGCCCTTGCGCTGGATGAACTCGAAAAACACCGGGCCGAGCTGGGTTTGGGAGAAGATTTGCAGCAGCAGGCGCGGCGCTCCACCTGTGGCAACTTCTTCTGTTGTTCCATCCATCAAAATGCCGCGTGTTTGCAGCTCGGCCACCGGCTGGCCGTGGCCCGGTAGCCGCCCTGTCAGCATCTCGTAGTAGCTGTCGGTGGGTGCCGTCATCAGCGGCACGCCGGCCAGCGCCAGTTTGTCCACGGTGGCCAGCAGGTCATCACAGATCAGCGCGATGTGCTGGATACCCTCGCCGTTGAACTTCATCAAATACTCTTCGATCTGCCCACCGCCCTGGCGCGACTCTTCGTTCAGTGGGATGCGGATCTTGCCGTCGGGCGCGGTCAACGCCTTAGACGTGAGGCCGGTGTATTCACCCTTGATCAGTAGTGTCCCAACGTTTGCACATCAGGACGTCGTAAGTTAATGATTTACTTGTTGAATTTGGTGTTTCAGTCTGGTCTCGATTTGAACGTCGA
>JAYVPU010000049.1:0-10765 GCA_043757205.1 Comamonadaceae bacterium
ATGGCAAAAGAGAACAGCTTCTGGCCCGCGTGCGCCTTGAGCATCCACAAAATAAAGAGAGCCGCCGCGATACCTATGCTCACAAAAAACCAGCGCTGCCAGCCTGACGCTCCGGCCAAAAACGAGAAGGCCGCACCGCTGTTGTGAACACGCACCACGTTGAAGAAAGACGTGACGTAGGTACTGTCGCCCAACTGATAAGCGCCCAGAATCAGCACTTTGGTGAACTGGTCGGCCAGCAGCAGGATGAAGGCCAGACCCAACCATTGCAAGATGCTTCCGGGTGAAGATTTTTTGAAAGCCATTCAGTACATCCGTTCAGGCTCAGGCAAACAACCGTGCTTCACCCGCGCCAAACAGATTGCTGTTGCAACGTCCGCACAGGTTGGGGTGTACCGGGTCGGTGCCCACGTCGTCTCTGTAGTGCCAGCAGCGTTCGCATTTCTGTGCGCTGGAGGGCGTGACCTGCACGGACAACTCATTGCCTTGCTGAAGAGTCACCACGGAAGTAATGAAGACGAACTTCAAGTCCTCGCCCAGGCTAGACAAAATTTCATAATCAATAGAGTCAACCGTCAGTGTGACGTTAGCTTGTAAGGATGAACCAACCTTGCCTTCCGTACGTAGCCCCTCAATTTCCTTGTTCACCGTCTCGCGGGTTTGACGAATTCGTAGCCATTTAGCTAGCCGCAAGTGTTCGAAACCTGCTAGAGCCTGCCCTTCACCTAGTACGCCCAGGTGCCCTAATGGTTTATGTGTACCAGATACACCCCTACTCAGAGGCACAAAACCAGAGTTGAGAAAAACACCGGGAATGTTTTCGACTCCCTCAAATTCCCAATACTTCTCCATGAAGATGGATTCAGACGAGCCTGCCACTTTCCACGCCTCTTCCGCCGTGAAGGAGAGGAACGGGGCCATCCAGCGCAACAGAGCGTGCGTGATCTGGTGAAGGGCGGTCTGGGCGCTGCGCCGGGCCAGCGATTTGGGGGCGGTGGTGTAGAGACGGTCTTTGAGCACGTCCAGGTAAAAGCCACCCAGGTCTTCCGAGCAATAGAGTTGCAATTTGGCCACCACGGGGTGGAACTCATAAACCTCGTAATGCGCCAAGATCTCGGCCTGCAATTGCGCGGCGCGGGCCAGCGCGTAGCGGTCGATCTCCAGCAGCTGGTCCAGCGGCACGGCGTCGGTGGCCGGGTCGAAATCGCTGATGTTGGCCAGCAGGAACTTGAGCGTGTTGCGGATGCGACGGTAGGTGTCCACCACGCGGGCCAGGATCTTGTCGTCGATGCCCAGGTCGCCCGAGTAGTTGGTGGCGGCGCAACACAGGCGGATGATCTCGGCGCCCAGCTTGTCGCTGACCTGCTGGGGCGCGACCACATTGCCCTCGCTCTTGCTCATCTTGCGGCCCTTGCCGTCCACGGTGAAGCCGTGGGTCAGCAGCCCTTTGTAGGGCGCGTGGTCGTACATGGCGCAGGCGGTCAAGAGAGAGCTGTGGAACCAACCCCGGTGCTGGTCATGGCCTTCCAGGTACAGGTCGGCCGGCCAGGTGGACTGTGTGGCGTGGCTGTGGCGCAGCACATGGTCATGCGTGGTGCCGGAGTCAAACCACACGTCCAGAATGTCGGTGCACTTGGTGTAATGCGCGGCATCCTCACCGATGATGGATTCAATGCTGGCCTTGCTCCAGGCCTCCACGCCCCCGGCCTGCACCATGGCAGCGGCCTGGTCCATGATGGCCATGGTGCGCGGGTGCAACTCGCCGCTGTCCTTGTGGATGAAGAAGGGCAGGGGCACGCCCCAGTTGCGCTGGCGGCTGATGCACCAGTCGGGGCGACCAGCGATCATGTCCCGCAGCCGGGTCTTGCCGTTCTCGGGGTAGAACTGGGTTTCTTCGATGGCGGCCAAGGCGAGTTGGCGCAGCGTTTTGCTGGCTTTGTCCTTAGTGAAGACGCCTTCGCCCTCGTCCATGCGCACAAACCACTGGGCGGCAGCGCGGTAGATCACCGGCGTTTTGTGACGCCAGCAGTGTGGGTAGCTGTGCGTGATGTCGAGGCTGGCGAAGAATCGGCCCGCATTGCGCAGCGCCTCGATCACGATGGGCACGGCCTTCCAGATGTGCAACCCGGCGAACAGGGGGAACTCGGGTTCGTAAGCCCCGTTGCCTTGCACTGGGTTCAAGATGTCATCAAACGCCAGGCCGTGCGCGACGCAGCTGTTGAAGTCTTCCACGCCGTAAGCGGGGGATGAGTGCACGATGCCGGTGCCGTCGTCGGCGGTGGCGTAGTCGGCCAGGTAAACGGGTGAGAAGCGCTGGTAGCCCGCAACGCCGTTCTTGTCTTTCACGTCATACAGCGGGTGCTTGAAGTTGATCAAGCTGAGATTCCTGCCCTGGGTCGTGGCCAGCACTTCGCCGCTCAGGCCAAAGCGTTCCAGGCATTTCTCCACCAGCACAGCGGCCAGCAGCAAGAGGCCGCGCTCGGTCTGCACCAAGGCGTAGTCCAGCTCGGGATTGAGGTTGAGCGCCTGGTTGGCGGGAATGGTCCAGGCGGTGGTGGTCCAAATGACGGCGTAGGCTTTGTCTCCCAGTTCGGACAAACCAAAGGCCTGGGCCAGCTTGTCCGGCTCAGCGCACTCAAAACCCACATCCAGCGTGGTGCTCTTCTTGTCCGCATATTCAATCTCGAACTCGGCCAGCGAGGAGCCGCAGTCAAAGCACCAGTACACCGGCTTCAAACCCCGGTACACAAAGCCGCGTTCCATGATGCGTTTCAAGGCGCGGATTTCATTGGCCTCGTTGCCGAAGTCCATGGTGCGGTAGGGGTTGTCCCACTCGCCCAGCACGCCCAGGCGCTTGAAGTCGGCCATCTGGCCCGCGATCTGCTCGGTGGCGAAGGCGCGGCTCTTGGCCTGCACGTCGTCACGGCTGAGTTTGCGGCCATGGAGTTTTTCAATCGCGTTCTCTATCGGCAGGCCGTGGCAGTCCCAGCCCGGCACGTAAATCGCGTCCATGCCCTTGAGCTGGCGCGCTTTGACAATCATGTCCTTCAGGATTTTGTTCACCGCGTGGCCGATGTGGATCTGGCCATTGGCGTAGGGCGGGCCGTCGTGCAGCACAAACTTGGGCGCACCGCAGCGGGCATCACGCAATTTTTTGTAAATGCCTTTGTCTTCCCATTCCTTGACCCAGCCCGGCTCGCGCTTGGGCAGGTCGCCGCGCATGGGGAAGGGGGTGTCGGGCAGGTTGAGCGTGCTGCGGTAGTCGGGCTTGGCCTCGGACGTGGTGGCGGACTTGGAAGAAGGGCTTTGGTCAGTGGTCATGGGAAGGCGTGGAGGCAAAGTAGGCACGCGCTTCATCACAATCTTTGGCGATGCCTTTTTGCAGGGCATCCAGGCCGTCGTACTTGAGCTCGTCGTGCAGTTTGTAGAGCAGCTCTACGCGAATGATTTTACCGTAGCCCCCGTCGGCCCCCAGGCTTGCAGGCCAGTCCAGGCAATAGGTTTCGAGCAGCACCCGGCCGCCATTGACATCGCTCGGGTCGAGTGAGGGGCGAATGCCCAGATTGGCAACGCCTTGCAGGGGCGCAAGCGTCAAACCATGCACCAGTACCGCAAAAATGCCGCTGGCCGCAGGCTTCCAGTGGGCAAAGCGCAGGTTGAGGGTGCGAAAGCCCAGGGTCCGCCCCAGCTTGGCGCCATGCAGCACATGGCCGGAGATGTGGTACGGGTGACCCAGCAGGCGCGCGGCGTCTGCCATGCGGCCTGTGGCCAATGCGTCGCGCACGGCCGAGCTGGAAACGCGCAGGCCGTGCACCTCGTAGCTCATCATGCGGGCCACGTCAAAACCCAGAGCCACACCGGCGGCGTCCAGCATGGCGTAGTCGCCCGCACGCTTGGCACCAAAGCGAAAGTCGTCGCCCACCAGCACGTAGCGCGCGCCCAGCCCCGTGATCAACACATCGTCGATAAAGGTTTTCGGTGACAGGGCCGCCAGCCGGGCATCGAAAGGCAGGACGATGGTTTGATCGACCCCGCAGCGCTCCAGTTCGGTCAGCTTGTCGCGCAGTGTGCCCACGCGCGCGGGTGCGAGCTGGGGCTGGTGGCTGAGGTCGGCAAAGTAGTCACGCGGATGCGGCTCGAACGTCATCACGCAACTGGGCACACCGCGTTGCCGGGCCTCGCCGCGCAGCAAGGCCAGCATGGCCTGGTGCCCCCGGTGTACGCCATCGAAATTGCCAATCGTCAGGGCACAGGCCGGGGCAATGCCGGGATGGTGGAAGCCGCGAAAAACCTTCATGGGTGGGCTGGAGATGAGACGTATAACTGCAATGTAAAGAGGGTATATTGTGGCGTAGTGGCAGCACAGGCAATCCCCTGCGGGCCACGAGAGACATTGGCATTCGGAATTGTTGGTTTTTAACCCATTCAGGAGACGTGTTTTGAAAGTCTTGAAGCTGTCGGCCCAAGGGCTGCCCCAATCGTGGATTTCGCTGGAACAAGCGGTGATTCATTACGCCGCCGATGAAGTGCGCTGGGAGTCCGGCGGCGAGGTGGCGGTGTTCCACGGCGGGCACAACGCCATCACGGGCTTGCAATCCATCATCACCGTCAACAGCATCATCGGCACCCGTGGCGTGCCCAGCATCAACCCTTTCAACCTGCGCCCCAGCCTGACCAACAGCAAGCTGTTCACGCGTGACCGCAACATCTGCGCTTACTGTGGCGATGTGCACCATGAAGAAGAACTCACTCGCGAGCACATCATCCCCTTTGCCCAGAACGGCATTGACACCTGGATGAACGTCGTCACCGCCTGCCGTGCCTGCAACCACCGCAAGAGCAGTCGCACGCCTGAGCAGGCCCACATGCCGCTGCTGTACGCCCCCTATGTGCCCAGTCTGTGGGAAGACTTCATCCTGCGCAACCGCCGTATCCTGGCCGACCAAATGGAGTTCTTGATGGCGCACGTGCCCAAGTCTTCGCGTCTGTTAGTCTGAGGCGCTCTCTTAACCCCACACTGTTTAAAAACCGTTCGCCCTGAGCCTGTCGAAGGGCTCAGAGTCTTCGACAAGCTCAGCCCGAACGGCACATGAATAGGATTTCCCTAAATTCCGATGCCTTTGTTTGCCACCACGGTTTTCCTGTCTGCTTTTTTGTTGTTCCAGATCCAGCCCATCGTCGCCAAGATGATTCTGCCCTGGTTTGGTGGTTCGTCCTCGGTCTGGAGTGTGTGCATCGTTTTTTTTCAGGTCGAGTTGCTGCTGGGCTACGCCTATGTGCATTGGCTGCATGAAAAGCTGGCCCCTGCGCGCCAGGCGCTGGTGCATGGGGGCTTGCTGCTCTTGAGTCTGGCGCTTTTGCCGGTAGCGGCTGACCCGGCTTGGAAGGGCGCGGCGCTGGAGCACCCGAGTTGGAGTGTGCTGGCCTTGCTGGCCACCGCCGTTGGCGCACCGTACCTGATGCTGTCCACCACCGGGCCATTGATGCAAGCCTGGTATGCGCGTTCGTTCCCGGCTTCAGTCACCGTGGCGCACCCTTACCGGCTGTACGCCTTGTCGAATCTGGCCTCCATGCTGGCGCTGCTGTCCTACCCGGTGCTGGTCGAGCCATTCTGGCCCGTGGGCACCCAGGCCACGGCTTGGTCGGCGGGGTATGTCGCATTCGTCGCGGTGTGTCTGTGTACGGCGTTGCTGGCCCGGCGCCGCATGGCCGGGCAGGTCAGCGATGAAGCCGTGATGCTGGAGGCCGCAAAGCACCCCGGTTGGCGTGAGTGCCTGCTGTGGATTGGCCTGTCGGCCACCGCGTCTATCTTGCTGCTGGCGATGACGCAGCATTTGACGCAAGACGTGGCCCCCGTGCCGTTTTTGTGGGTCTTGCCGCTCACCATTTATTTGCTGAGTTTCATCCTGTGCTTTGATGCGCCGCGCTACTACGTTCGACCCTGGTTTTTAGCGGCGCTGCCACTGTGTCTTTGGGCGATGGACGGTGTGCTGGACGCGGGCACCGATGTGCCCGTTTTGGTCGCAATCATTAGCGTCTCGCTCTTTGTCTTTTGCATGGTCTGCCACGGTGAGCTGGTGCGTCGCAAACCCCCGCTGCGCTACCTCACCCTGTTTTATTTGATGCTCTCGGTCGGCGGGGCGTTGGGGGGGCTGCTGGTCGGGCTGGTAGCACCGGCGGTGTTCACCGCTTACTTCGAATTGCCCCTCGGCTTGTTTCTGTGTGCCGCACTGGTGGTGGCCGTGCTGTGGCGCGAGCTCAAACCCGTTTGGCGCGTTTTCCTGTTGCTGGCCCTGCTCGGCTATGGCGCGCGGCTGGCCGACATTTCGTTTGAGTACGTCAACGGCTATCGCACCGTGGTGCGTAATTTCTACAGCCAGTTGCGAGTGCTGGACCGTACCGACGAGGCGCTCGGTCTCAAGCGCGCCATGCTGCATGGCCGCATCAGCCACGGCGAGCAGTTCATGGCCACAGCACAGCGCAAGCAGCCCACCGCTTATTACTGCGAATCCTCAGGCATTGGCCGTGCCATCCGTGCTTTGCAGCAAGGCCAGCCTTTCAAACTTGGCGTAGTGGGGCTGGGCGCGGGCACGCTGGCAACCTATGGCCGCTCGGGTGACGAGCTGCGCATTTATGAGATCAACGAGCAAGTGCTGGACCTGGCCCGCAGTGAATTCACCTTTCTCGCTGACAGTCCGGCGCGCATTACCCCGGTGCTGGGCGATGGCCGATTGATGCTGGAGCGCGAGGCCCCGCAACAGTTTGACTTGCTGGCTATGGACGCCTTCTCGGGCGACTCCATCCCCGCGCACTTGCTGACGCTGGAGGCCATGACAACCTACCTCGGCCACCTCAAACCCGACGGCCTGCTGGCGGTGCACATCACCAACCATTACCTGGACTTGAAGCCCGTGATGGCCGCCGCCGCGCAGCACTTCGGCAAAACTGCCGTGCTGTATGCGCTAGAACCCCAAGACGACGATGTCTATTGCCGCAATTCAGACTGGGTGCTGTTCATGTCGGCGCAGCAGGCGGCGCATTTACCTGCGGGCTTGCAAGGCGGTGAGCCGCTGCTGCCGCGTGTGGGGTTCAAACCTTGGACGGACAGTTTTTCTAACTTGTTAGGGATTTTGAAGTGAAGCGGCCAGCATTACAATTTTCTCGGCACTCACTCCCCATCACCACTCCAACCAAGGACGACCCTTGCAAATCCAGATCAACGGCTCCCTGCGCAGTTGCGACGCGTCTGAGAACACCAAAGCCCTGTTCGTTTTACGCAATGACTTGGGGCTGGTCGGCGTCAAGATGGGCTGCGCACAGGGGCATTGCGGGTCTTGCACTGTTTTAGTGGATGGCACGCCCATGACCACCTGTGATTTGCCGCTGTGGGCCTTGCAGGGCAAGTCGGTGCGCACGCCTGAGGGCGTTGGCTCGCCCGATCACCTTCACCCGGTTCAGCAGGCCTTGCTGGACGAGCAGCCTGGGCAGTGTGGCTATTGCTTGAGCGGCATCATGATGACGGCGGTGGCGTTGACTGAGCGCCAGCCGCCGCCCACTGAGCAAGACGTGCGCGCCGCGCTGGACAAGCACCTGTGTCGCTGCGGCAGCCATCCACGAATTGTCAAAGCGCTGATGAAAGCCATTCAAACAGGGAGCGCAGCATGAGTATCGCCATGAAAGCACGGGGCTTTGTCAAAGGCAGCCTGGACAAGAACCCGCTCTTGGAGCAATGGCTTGCGTTTGATGTGCCTGGGCAGGTGACCCTGCGCGTGGGCAAGGTGGACATTGGCCAAGGCATCTCCACTGCACTGGCGCAGATTGCCGCTGAAGAGCTGGATGTGGATCTGAGTCGCATCGTCAACACCGACATCAACACCGCGCAGAACCCGGACGAAGGGGTGACGTCGGGCAGCTTCTCGATTGAACATTCAGGCTCGGCCGTGCGCATGGCCTGCGCGACGATCAGGGCCATGGCCGTGGCCGAGTTTTGCCAAGCCCATCAAGTGGCTGCCGCGACGGTGAAGATTGTGGATGGCCGCTTCATGTCGAGCGCCACACAGGCCCAAGCCACTTATTGGGATTTGAACTTGCAAGCCTACCTGGGCGAGCCCGTGTCTGAGCAGGCTGCCACCAAGCCGATTTCGCAGTACACCAAGGTGGGGTTTGCCGAGCCGCGCATTGATCTGGCCAAAAAACTATTCGGCCAAGCCAGCTTCATTCAAGACCTGGTGCTGCCCGGTATGTTGCATGCGCGCGTGGTGCGCACGTCGAACCGGGCGGGGCATGTGGTCAGCGTGGATGAGGCCGGGTTTAAACAACGCATGCCAGATGTGGTGTTGGTCAGAGACGGCTCGTTTCTGGGCGTGATGGCGGCACGTGAAGAGGTCGCTATTGCGGCGGCGGAGCTGCTAGAAACCTTGGTGCAATGGCACTTGCCCGCTGTGCTGCCGGACTGTGGTGATCTGGCGGGTTTCCTCACCCGCACGCCGTCGGAGCGGAATTCGGTTTTTGAGAAATCAGGCCCGGCTGTATCGACTGAATCGGCTGTGGCGTCGGGCAGCACGCAGTTGAGCGCCTCGTATTTACGCCCATTCATCGCTCACGCGTCGATTGGCCCGTCTTCCGCTGTGGCGCAGTGGAGCGAAGCCAAGCTGGAGGTGTGGTGCCACAGTCAGGGAATTTTTAACCTCAGGACAGATATCGAAGTTTTTCTGCGCCGAGAGTTCGCTGATGCTGCCGCGCCCACTGTGGTGGTGCACCATGTGGACGGCGCAGGCTGCTATGGCCACAACCCGGCGGATGATGTGGCCTTTGATGCTGTGCTGCTCGCGCGCGCCGCTGCGGGCCAACCGGTGCGCGTGGTGTGGTCACGTGCAGACGAGCTGAGCTGTGGCCCCAGTGGCTCGGCCCATTTGGTGAGCTTGCAGGCCGATCTTTCGCCCGAAGGTCTCATCCAAGATTGGAAGCATGAGAACTGGTCCAACGGCTACACCTCACGCCCGGGCCGTAATGCAGCGGGCGCTTTGTCGTTCAAAGCAGCGTCAGAATTGGCCCAACCGTTTGTCGCACCCATCGCGCTAGACCCACCGATGTCAGCCGGTGGCGGCGGTGACCGCAACGCCATTCCCGACTACGACTTCCCCCAACAAAGCATCGTGTACCACCGGCTGCTGGAAATGCCCGTGCGCACCTCGGCCATCCGCGCGCTGGGCGGTTATGCCAATGTGTGGGCCATCGAATGTTTCATGGACGAGCTGGCGCATGCCGTGCAGCGCGATCCGGTGGCGTTCAGGCTGCAACACCTCTCTGACCCACGGGCACGGGCGGTCATCGAGAAGGCGATTGAACAAGCCCCTTGGTGGCACGACAAGAGCAACGATCAAGAGGGCACCGGGCGCGGCCTGGCCTTTGCCCGCTACAAAAACAATGGGGCCTGGTGTGCCGTGGCGGTGCAGATACGGGCGGAAGCATCCATCCGCGTGGAGCGGATTTCCATCGCTGCAGACGTCGGTCTGGTTATCAATCCGGATGGCGTTAAGAGTCAACTGGAGGGCGGTGCCATACAGAGCTGCAGCTGGACTCTGAAAGAAGAGCTGCGCTTCACCCGCGAGACTATGCTGACCCGCAGCTGGGAGGACTACCCCATCCTCAACTTCTCCGAGGTCCCCGTGGTGGATGTGGCCGTGATTGACCGCCCGAGCGAGCCCTCACTGGGCGCGGGCGAGGCCACCCAAGGTCCCACCGCCGCAGCCATCGGCAACGCGGTGTTCGACGCCCTGGGCGTGCGCATTCGCCAGTTGCCTTTGACGCCGGAGCGGATTTTGGCGGCGCTGGCTGCTTGAGCCCTTAGATCAACGATTTAGGCAAACGATTCAGGCAAACACGCCCGCCGTCTCTTGCATGCGTTGTGACACTTCGCCCAGGTGGTGCGCCGTGTCGCCAAAACTCATCTCCAGTTGGGTGAGTTTTTTGAAGTAGTGGCTCACGATCAGCTCGTCCGTAACGCCGATGCCGCCGTGCAGTTGCACGGCTTGTTGGCCGACAAAGCGCATGGACTGGCCGATCTGGACTTTGGCGCGCGCCAGAGCGCGGCGGCGCTCGTCCGCTGGGGCGTTGAGTTTGAGGCTGGCGTAGTAGCTCATGGAGCGGGCCAGCTCCAGTTGCATCTTCATGTCGGCCACGCGGTGGCGCAGGGCCTGAAAGCTGGCGATGGTGACGCCGAATTGCTTGCGTGTGTTCATGTAGTCGGCGGTGGCTGCCAGCGTCATGTCCATCACGCCCACGGCTTGGGCGCAGGTGGCGGCGATGCCGATGTCCACGGCGTGTTCCAGCGCGGCCAGTCCGTCAGATGAGATGAGTTGTGCGGGCGCGTTGCTCAGCGTGATGTCAGCAGCGCGGCTGCCGTCTTGCGTGCCGTAGCCTTGTGTGGCCACGCCGCTGGCGCTGCGCTCCACGAAGAACAGTGCGATCTGGCCGTTCAGTCGGGCGGGGACAATGAAGGCGTCTGCCTGGTCGCCGCAAGGCACTATTGTTTTGATAGCTGCCAGTGCGTATCCTGAGGTCGTTTGCGTGGCTTTCGCCTCGCAAACATCAAGCTGATAACGGGCCTTGCGTTCCTGATGTGCCAGCACGACCAGTGCCTCACCGCTCGCCATGCGTGCCAGCCAAGCGGACTTGAGTTTGGCGGGGGCATAGCCCGACAGAACGCCGCTTGAAATCAGTGTTTGCGCCAGTGGCTCCAGCACGATGCCGCGCCCCAGCTCTT
>JAYVPU010000050.1:0-2757 GCA_043757205.1 Comamonadaceae bacterium
GGTCTGGTAGGCGACTTGATCAGCAACGGTGTCAAGTTTGATGTCAAGGCGCGCGAAGAAAGCTCACTCCTCATGACTCTGTTGGTCAGTTGGGGGCCCATGCTCTTGCTGATTGGCGTGTGGGTGTATTTCATGCGACAAATGCAGGGCGGTGGAAAAGGTGGGGCGTTTAGCTTTGGCAAGAGCAAGGCGCGCTTGCTGGATGAAAGCACCAACCCAGTCACGTTTGCGGATGTGGCAGGCTGCGACGAAGCCAAAGAAGAAGTCAAGGAAGTGGTGGACTTCCTCAAAGATCCGCAAAAATTTCAAAAGCTCGGCGGACGCATTCCACGTGGCCTCTTGCTGGTTGGCCCGCCCGGTACAGGTAAAACACTGCTGGCCAAAGGCATTGCAGGCGAAGCCAAAGTGCCTTTCTTCAGCATCTCTGGTTCAGACTTTGTTGAGATGTTTGTTGGCGTGGGTGCATCGCGTGTGCGTGACATGTTTGAGAACGCTAAGAAGAACGCACCCTGCATCATCTTCATTGACGAGATTGACGCCGTGGGTCGCCAGCGCGGTGCCGGCTTGGGTGGTGGCAACGATGAGCGCGAGCAAACGCTGAACCAGATGCTGGTGGAGATGGATGGGTTCGAGACCAATGTCGGGGTGATCGTGGTGGCTGCCACCAACCGCCCTGACATTTTGGATTCCGCCTTGTTGCGCCCTGGCCGCTTTGACCGCCAGGTGTATGTGACCCTGCCCGATATCCGTGGTAGGGAACAGATTTTGAACGTCCACATGCGCAAAATCCCGGTAAGTCAAGACGTTAACGCCAGTGTGATTGCACGTGGTACACCGGGCATGAGCGGGGCCGATCTGGCCAACCTGTGCAATGAAGCAGCCCTGATGGCGGCACGCCGCAATGCCCGTGTGGTGGAGATGCAGGACTTCGAGAAGGCCAAAGACAAAATACTCATGGGCCCAGAGCGCAAGAGCATGGTCATGCCAGAGAGCGAGCGTCGCAACACGGCCTACCATGAGTCAGGCCACGCGCTGATCGGCAAGCTGCTGCCCAAGTGCGACCCGGTACACAAGGTCACCATCATCCCGCGCGGCCGTGCCCTGGGCGTGACGATGAGCTTGCCCGCGCAAGACCGTTATAGCTACGACAAAGAGTTCATGCTCAACCAGATCAGCATGCTGTTTGGTGGTCGCATTGCCGAAGAAGTGTTCATGCACCAGATGACCACCGGTGCCAGCAATGACTTCGAGCGCGCGACGCAAATTGCGCGTGACATGGTCATGCGCTATGGCATGACCGATGCCTTGGGCCCCATGGTCTATGCCGAGAACGAAGGCGAAGTGTTCCTGGGTCGCTCGGTCACCAAGACCACCAACATGAGCGAGAGCACCATGCAAAAGGTGGACGACGAGGTGCGCAAGATCATTGACGAGCAATACGCACTGGCGCGCAAGTTGATTGAGCAAAACAGCGACAAAATGCACGCCATGGCCAAGGCCTTGCTAGAGTGGGAGACCATCGACAGCGAGCAATTGGATGACATCATGGCGGGCAAGGAGCCACGCGCTCCTAAAGACTGGGTACCACGTACGCCGACCCAGGATGGCGGTAATGGTTCAGGCGGAACGCCGGCCGTGACGACTGACCCGGCACCCACGGTCGCCTGATGCGTGGCGTAATTTGAATCAAAGCTGACATTTGAAAAACGGGGCATCGCGCCCCGTTTTTATTTGGGCTTCAGCAAAACCCATGCAAAGCGTGACCCCCATGATTTGGCAAACTGCCCGTTTTTCCATTGCCCTCAGCCGCCCGCAGGTCATGGGCATTGTCAATGTGACACCCGACTCCTTCTCGGACGGCGGAACCCATGCTTCAACATTCCAGGCCTTGGCACATTGCGAACAACTGCTGGCACAGGGGGCTCAACTGCTAGACATCGGCGGTGAATCGACCCGGCCCGGTGCAATACCTTTACCGCTGGATGAAGAATTGAGACGGGTGCTGCCCGTGGTGCGTGAAGCCGTTCGCCTGGGCTGTCCGGTGTCGGTTGATACCTACAAGCCACAGGTCATGCAAGCTGCGCTCGATCTGGGGGCGGACATCATCAACGACATCTGGGCCTTGCGCTGGTCTGCGCCATCAGGCGGGACGACGGCTCAATCCGTAGTGAGCCAACATCCCAATTGTGGCGTGTGCCTGATGCACATGCACGGCGAGCCTCAGACCATGCAGGTCAGCCCTATGGAGGGTGATGTGGTGTCGCAAGTGCTCTTGTTTTTGGAGCGGTCTGCGCTTGACTTACGAGGGCTAGGCGTTGATAAGCGCCGAATTGTGATTGATCCTGGCATCGGTTTTGGCAAGACGGTTGCGCAAAATTTCAGCTTGCTGTCGCGTCAACGCGAGTTGCTGATGGTGGGCTACCCCCTACTGGCGGGGTGGTCCAGAAAATCTTCGCTAGCGGCGGTGACCGGTGATGCACCGACCTCCTCAAGTGGACGGGGCGCACACGAGCGCCTTATTCCCAGTGTGGCGGCTGCGTTGCTGGCGGTGGAGCGGGGTGCCCGCATTGTTCGGGTTCACGATGTACGCGAAACCGTTCAGGCCTTGGCTGTGTGGCGTGCGGCATTGAACCCCCTAGAATCAGGCGATCCATTACAACAAGCAGGTGACACCCCATGAGCAGAAAATACTTTGGTACAGACGGCATTCGCGGCACAGTCGGTCAAGCCCCCATCACCCCTGATTTTGTGCTGCGA
>JAYVPU010000051.1:0-2755 GCA_043757205.1 Comamonadaceae bacterium
ACCTTCGACATCTCCATCCTTCGGCTGACACGCGGCGTGTTCGAAGTGATTGCCACCGGTGGCGACTCGGCTCTCGGGGGCGACGACTATGACCGGGCGCTGGCGCAGGCGTTGTTGCAACGCACCGGGCTCAAAGCCTCGACGCCGGGTGACAAGGCCGCGATCAAGGTGGCCGCGCGTTCGGCCAAGGAAGCGCTGTCCACTGCGGACAGTGTGGCCGTTGCGGTGGTGCTGGAGGAAGCTTCAGCGGATGTGACGTTGCGTCGCAGCGAGTTCGAGGCGCTGACCGCGGACCTGACGGCCCGCACCGTGACCGCGGTGCGCAAGGCGTTGCGCGACGCCAGATTGGGCAAGGAGCAGGTGCAGGGCGTGGTGATGGTGGGCGGCTCCACCCGGATGCCGCAGGTCCAGCGCGCGGTAGGCGAATTCTTCGGCCAGGCGCCGTTGAACAACCTGGACCCGGATCAAGTCGTGGCGCTGGGCGCCGCGATCCAGGCCAACCTGCTGGCCGGCAACGATCCCGGGGACGGCCTGCTGCTGCTGGACGTGATTCCGCTGTCGCTCGGTATCGAAACCATGGGTGGATTGGTGGAGCGCATCGTGCCACGCAATGAAACCATCCCGACAGCCAAAGCGCAGGACTTCACCACTTACAAGGACGGCCAGACCGCGCTGGCGCTGCACGTGGTGCAGGGCGAACGTGACCTGGTGGCCGATTGCCGCAGCCTGGCCCGTTTTGAGTTGCGCGGCATCCCACCCATGGCGGCCGG
The DNA here is from genome assembly GCA_043757205.1 of Comamonadaceae bacterium. GTDB lineage: Bacteria > Pseudomonadota > Gammaproteobacteria > Burkholderiales > Burkholderiaceae_C > CANCDA01. The sequence continues at coordinate 771 of JAYVPU010000051.1, forward strand.
TGCAGCGCGCATCCGCGTGACCTTCACTGTTGATGCAGACGGCCTGCTCCATGTGGGTGCGCACGAGCAGATCAGCGGCGTGGAGGCCAGCATCGACGTCAAACCCTCTTACGGTTTGGAAGACTCTCAAATTGCCCGCATGCTGCAAGACAGTTTTGCCACGGCGGACGCTGACATGCGCTCCCGCGCGCTGATTGAGGCGCGGGTCGATGCCGACCGCATGTTGCTGGCCACCCAGAGTGCGCTGGACGCTGACGGTGATTTGCTGGACTCAGACGAACGATCAGTCATTGACGGCCTGATGGCAGCACTGACCACCGCCAAATCATCAGACCAAGCCGCAACGGTGGAAGCCGCCACAGACGCCTTGGCCAAGGGCACCGAAGCCTTTGCCGCCGAGCGCATGAACCGGGGCATTCAAAAAGCCTTGTCCGGCAAAAACATCGCCACCGTTTAAAGACACTTTATGCCCATCATCAAAATCCTCCCTCACGCCGAGTACTGCCCGCAAGGCGCTGAAATCTCAGCCCCCGCTGGCACCTCCATTTGCGAAGCCATGTTGGAGAATCACATCAACATCGAGCACGCCTGCGACATGAGCTGCGCCTGCACCACCTGCCACGTCATCGTGCGCGAGGGCTTGGCGTCGCTCAACGAACAGGACGAAAACGAAGAGGATTTGCTAGACCGCGCCTGGGGCCTGGAGCCCAACTCGCGCCTGAGCTGCCAGGCCATCCTTGCGCAAACCGATGTAGTGGTGGAGATACCCAAGTACTCCATCAACCACGCCAAAGAGAATCATTAAGCCCCCACGCTTGCCACTGCGTGTGCTGTGCTGCCCCCCAAAGGGGCCGCATTTTTCCTTGGGACGGCCCGGCGGAAAAACCCCTTACATTTCCCTATGCGTCAAATTTTTCTTGATACCGAAACCACCGGCTTGTCCGCCGCCACCGGCGACCGAGTGATTGAGATTGGCTGCGTTGAGCTGCTCAACCGCAAGCTCACCGGCAACAACAAGCACTTCTACCTGAACCCTGAACGCGACAGCCATGAGGATGCCCTCAAGGTGCACGGCATTAGCAATGAGTTTTTGCGCGACAAGCCTAAATTTGACGCTGTGGCCGATGAGTTGATGGACTACCTGCGGGACGCCGAAATCATCATCCACAACGCGCAGTTTGATGTGAGCTTTCTCAACAAAGAGCTGGAGCTGGTTGGCAAACCTCAGTTTCGTGGGTTTGTGAGCAGCGTGACCGATACGCTAGTGATGGCCAAGGAAATGTTCCCCGGCAAACGCAATTCGCTGGACGCGCTGTGCTCGCGCCTGGGTGTGGACAATTCCGGGCGCACCCTGCACGGTGCTTTGCTGGACGCCGAGTTGCTGGCCGACGTGTATATCAACCTCACACGCGGCCAAGATGCTTTGTTGATTGATGCTTTTGATGCCGAATCAACGCAAGTGAACGCCGAGAATGTGGACTTGAGTGCCTTCAGCCTGCCGGTGCTTGCCGCCAACGAGCAAGAGAACACCGCGCACCTTGACCAGCTGACCCAACTCGACAAATCCAGCGGCGGCAAGACGCTGTGGCGGAATTTGACGGCCGATGTTGTGGCATAATTCAAGGCTTACCTGAACAGATTCAGGGCGGTTAGCTCAGGGGTAGAGCACTGCATTCACACTGCAGGGGTCGCAAGTTCGAAACTTGCACTGCCCACCAAGTCATTGGTATTAAAAAGCCTGTCATTCTTTGCGACTGACAGGCTTTTTTCTTGGGCTCATGGGTGTCAGCAGCACATCAAGGCTTGAACGATTGAAACTGGATTGATGTTTGTGGTTTATGGTAAATAAAATGTATCGTTTATCAATCATATTTTCGTGAAAGTATTATTATCCGAGATTGTCCATTAGAGCTTTGTGCCCGCAGGAGTAAGCTTCACCGGCTCTCCCGCATTGGCCCACAAACCATCAAACCACGGTCTTCGTT
>JAYVPU010000052.1:0-10742 GCA_043757205.1 Comamonadaceae bacterium
CTTAACAAAATCGAACTTGATCTGATCAGATTTTCCGATGATTCGCCAAGCAGTCAAGCGCATGGCGATCGCGTGAACAATACCAGTACACGCTTGCCATATGAAGAAGGCCTCAATTGTAGGGGATACAAACACAAGCACAGCCACTGCACCCAAGCTACCGATCGTCGCCATTACCAGATTTACGGCACTTGATAACGCCAGACGCTGCGCCCCAATTAGTGCGCCCTGATACAAGCCGATTGGCCAACGACACGCGACCACAAACCCCATCAATATGACTGCGCGTGAAATGGCCTGCGATGAAAGTTGTTTGGACTGCAACCAGTAGTCTGCGATCAATGGCGCCAGCGAAATTATTAATACGGCAATCAGTGCAGCCATACCCCAGTAGACAACTGCCAGTGTGTGCAGCAGCTTCCCTGCTTCGGTCAAATTACCCAATGCCGAACAGCGCGCAACCTCACGGTTGATGGTTGGTGCCATCCCCATGTCAAGAAGACTCAACACAGCTTGAGTAGTTACAAAAAAACCTATCAACCCATAGGCCTCTACACCAAGATACTTCAAGTAAAACGGAACAACCGCAAGCCCAATCAGTGCAGCCCAAATCGAATTGGTCACACCGGCTAGCAGATTTCGACTCAACCTCATGACTCGCTACTCGTGATAGTCATTTGCGTAATAGCCATGCCGTTTGACCAGTTCATCACGCTCGGCGGATTTAAGGTCTTCTCTCACCATCTCCTGTACTAGTTCCTTGAAAGTAATCTTGGGCATCCAGCCAAGTTGTTCCCTGGCTTTGGAGGCATCACCGAGAAGGGTTTCCACCTCTGTGGGACGGAAGTACCGCGGATCAACTGAGACAATGCAATTGCCTTTCTCGTCGTAGCCTTTCTCATCCACGCCGCGACCTTTCCAGCCAACCTGTATGCCCAACTCTTTAGCCGCTTCGTTCACAAAATCTCGCACGCTGTATTGCACGCCAGTGGCAATGACAAAATCTTCGGGCTTGTCCTGTTGCAACATCAACCACTGCATTTCCACATAGTCTTTGGCATGCCCCCAATCGCGCTTGGCATCCAGATTGCCCAGATACAGGCGATCTTGCAGACCAAGCTTGATGCGCGCCAGAGCGCGTGTGATTTTGCGAGTAACAAAGTTCTCTCCGCGAATCGGGGATTCGTGGTTGAACAGGATACCGTTGCAGGCAAACATGCCATAGGCCTCACGGTAGTTCACCGTAATCCAGTAGGCATAGAGCTTGGCTACGGCGTAAGGGCTACGCGGGTAAAACGGTGTGGTTTCTTTTTGTGGGGTTTCTTGAACCAAGCCATACAGCTCAGAAGTGGATGCCTGATAGAACCGTGTTTTCTTTTCAAGCCCCAGGATGCGAATGGCCTCAAGCATACGCAATGGGCCGATGGCATCCACGTCTGCCGTGTACTCGGGTGACTCAAAGCTGACGGCCACATGGCTCATGGCCGCCAGGTTGTAGATTTCGTCAGGCTGAATTTTTTGAATCAGTCGAACCAGGTTGGATGAATCCGTCAGATCCCCGTGGTGAAGAAAAAACCGGACATTCTCTTCATGGGGGTCGTGGTAGAGATGGTCCACCCGCGCAGTGTTAAAGGAACTTGCCCGGCGCTTGATGCCGTGAACGATGTAACCTTTGCCGAGGAGTAATTCAGCTAGGTAAGCACCGTCCTGCCCGGTAATGCCGGTAATTAATGCGGTTTTTTGAGTCATGGGTTCTGGCTTTTCATGGGAAACGTTGCGACAACTTAAGGCTGATGCGGCTCATCAGTGTCAACAACTGGTCTGCGGCCTCAATGGCCACTTGCAAGCGCTCAAAGCGCTGGGCCGGATTGTCGGGGTAGTCGTGGGCGAACTGGTTGCGTATCTGCCGCAGGGTATTCCACGCCTCAGCATCAGAAAGCCAGCCCAGCTGTTCCAAGCGGGCAAAGCGATCCAGCGCGGACATGACAGCCACGTCTTCCCCCAAGGCTTTGAGGATGATTGGCATCAGTCGGGCACCCATATCGTCCTGCAAGCGGGTATAGCGGTATGCAAACTGGTCGAGCAGGCGGCGGTCTGTGGCAGTCACGTGCTCATATTCTGCTGGCGTGAGTGCGCGCTGGGCCATGTCTTTCAAGGCGTCTTGCAAGGCTTCTACATGCCCCAGGCACAAAGCGTGAACCTGATGCAAGGCCAGTTGTTCAGGCGTTTCGCCGCTGGGCATCTTCATTTGATCTGGACTCCGGTGGCGTGGGCAATCGCCACGATCGGGCGAGTGTCGTCAAGCGTTTCGATCACCACATCGACTTTGCGCTCGCCCAACAGGCGCTCCAACGTTGTCAACAGGCGAATCTTGCGGTCAAACAAGCGGTCTGCCTCATCCTGGCTTGGGCGCACGAGCAAGTCAATGTCGCCACCGCGCTTGGCATCATCGACGCGCGAACCAAACAGCCAAACAGCCGCGCCCGCACCAAAGGCTTCGGTAGCGGCCGTGCAGATAGCGGTTTGCTGGTCAGAGGTGAGACGCATTGTGTTTATTTCAGTGGTCAGCCCACGGATTGACCACGGGAACCGATAAATCATCAAAATGCCGCACATTGCGCGTGGCCAGGGTGGCGCGACGCGCCAAGGCAATGCCGGCAATAAAGGTGTCGCGCATATCCACGGGACGGCCACGGGCTTTGCGATCCGCGGCCAGCTGCGCGGCGTGTGAGGCGGCATTGATGTCAAAAAGTAGCACACGGTTTTGCAGATCGTCTTGCAATAGCTCTTCAAAGCGTTGCACCAATAAGCTTTTGCGTTGACCCTGCACCAAAAGAGCCAAACCATAACGGGCTTCAAACAGTGTGATGCTGTTAAGCCATATGGACTCGGCAGGCTGATTGTCCAACCACGCCACCGCCTGCGGGTCGGGTTGCTGCTGCATCAAGGCAGACAAAACATTGGTGTCCAGAACGATCATCCGCCCAGCACCATGGGGTCAATGGTTTGGCCACAAAAGCTTGGCAGTGGCTCTGTAAGGCCCATTCCGACAAAGCGCGCCGCGATGCGGGTGCCGAGCTTTGCCCGTGTTTGTGCTGGCTCACTGACGGCCTGTCGCAGGATTTGGCGCACCTCTTCTTCCATGCTCCAACCATGAAGGCTGGCGCGCGCCTTAAGACCATTTTTCACAGCGTCATCAATATTACGAACGATTACCTGTGCCATGACATAACTCCCAAATCGAGGACGAATGATATCACGATATCAAATCTCTTTACTTACAGGCAGTCAAACGTGAGACGCATGGTGCTTATTGCTCCCGTGTCCTGCCGTAATTGTCTTCAAACCGCACGATATCGTCCTCCCCCAGATAACTTCCCGACTGCACCTCGATGATTTCCAGAGGCATCTTGCCTGGATTGGACAGACGGTGGATCTGCCCCAGGGGAATGAAGGTGCTCTGGTTCTCGCTCAGCACCATCACCTTGTCGCCATTGGTAACCTCTGCCGTGCCGCTAACCACCACCCAATGCTCGGCCCGGTGGTGATGCATCTGCAAAGACAGCGTCGCCCCCGGCTTGACGGTGATGCGCTTGACCTGGTGTCGTGGGCCCATGTCCACACTGTCATACCAGCCCCAGGGGCGTGCCACTCGTCGATGCTGCACCGCTTGCGAGGCGTCCAGCATCTCCAGGCGGGCCACCACTTCTTTGACAGCCTCGGCATGGGCGACATCCACCACCAACAGGGCGTCGGGGGTGTCGATGATGAGCAAGTCCTGGGTACCCAGGGCCACCACGGGGCGCTGACCGGCTGCGTGAATGTAGGTGTTTTTGGCGTGCAGATGATGGGCTTGCGCTGGCTCACCGCCCGCGCGATTGCCCTGTGCATCTGGCGTGGCGAGGTCGGCCACGGCGTTCCAACTGCCCACGTCGCTCCACTGACCGGCAAAGGGGAACACGCTGACGTTGCTGGCGCGCTCCATCACCGCGTAGTCAATAGACTGGCTGCGGCAGGTGGCAAACACCTGCGCGTCGGGCCGGATAAACAGCCCATCTTGCAGCGGTTGCTGCATGGCCTGGCGGCACACCGCCAGAATGTCAGACGCGTGGGCCTGCATAGCGTCGAGCAGGGTTTGTGCCTGGACCAAAAAGATACCCGCGTTCCACAGGTATTGGCCATTGGCCAGGAATTCCATCGCTTTGTCGGTGGAAGGCTTCTCAACGAAACGAGCGACCTCACTCCCACCTTGGGTGGCTGGATCGCCTTTTTGTATGTACCCATAGGCCGTGCTGGGGTGGCTGGGTAGGATGCCAAAAGTCACGATGCGCCCCGCCTGTGCGGCAGGTGCTGCGCCGCGCACCATGTCAACAAAGGCTGGCGCGTCGGGGATGTGGTGGTCTGCCGGACAGAACAAGAGCAGTGCATCGCTGGGGGCCATCAAGGCCGACAAAGCCATGGCGGCTGCGGTGTTTTTGGGCTGAGGCTCCAGGATCTGGTGCACGCTCAGGCCTGCGTGCGCGGCCACGTCGGCCAACAAAAAGCGGTGTTCTTCAGCGGAAACGCAAGTGATCTGCACAGACCCCTCACACAGGGGCGCCACCCGCTCCAGCGTGAGTTGCAGCAACGATTTATCACCCAACAAGGGAATGAACTGCTTGGGAAAGGCTTTACGCGATAGGGGCCACAGCCGGGTGCCGGAGCCGCCGCACAGAATGACGGGGTGAATCATCGTCCGATTTTACCGGGGCGCATCAAGCAAACACCTCGGCTTCAGCCAGCGGCAAGCCCGCCTGATCTTTGCCCGAAAGTTGCGGTGGCGCATCCAGCGGCCACTCAATGCCGATGGCCGGGTCATTCCAGGCGATGCAGCGTTCGAACTCGGGGGCGTAGTAGTCGGTGGTTTTGTAGAGGAAGTCGGCTGTTTCGCTGGTGACGACAAAGCCGTGAGCAAAGCCGGGGGGCACCCACAATTGCCGGTGGTTGTCCTCCGTCAAATCAACGCCGACCCAGCGTCCGAAGGTGGGGGATGAGCGGCGCACATCGACCGCCACGTCAAACACCGAGCCACGAACCACACGCACCAGCTTGCCCTGCGGCTGCTGGATCTGGTAGTGCAATCCGCGCAACACGCCTTGGGCGCTGCGGCTGTGGTTGTCCTGCACAAATTGCACGTCCAGGCCGGTGGCCTGTTGAAAGGCTTGTTCGTTAAAGCTCTCGAAGAAAAACCCGCGCGTATCACCAAACACCTTGGGCTCAAGGATGAGTACCCCCGGCAATGACGTCTCTATCGCCTTCATCGCGCGCCGATCTCGCGTTCCGTCAGCATGCGCAGTAGATACTGGCCGTAGCCATTTTTGGCCATGGGCTGTGCCAGCTTTTCCACTTGTTCGCTGTTGATCCAGCCATTGCGCCAAGCGATCTCCTCTGGGCAGGCGATCTTCAGGCCTTGGCGGTGCTCCAAGGTGGCAATGAACTGACTGGCTTCGAGCAGGCTGTCATGGGTGCCCGTGTCCAGCCAGGCGTAGCCGCGTTTCATGATTTGCACGCTGAGCTGCCCTTGCGTCAGGTATGCATGGTTGACGGCGGTGATTTCCAGCTCGCCCCGGGCACTGGGCTTGACGGCCTTGGCAATGTCCACCACCTGGGTGTCGTAAAAGTACAGACCGGTGACAGCGAAATTGCTTTTGGGTTGCAGTGGTTTTTCTTCAATGCTGCTGGCCTTGCCCTGTGCGTCAAACGCCACCACGCCATAGCGCTCTGGGTCTTGCACATGGTAGGCAAACACGGTGGCACCGCTGGTTTTGGCGTCGGCTGCGCTCAGCAAACCAGCCAGGTCATTACCATAAAAAAGGTTGTCGCCCAGCACCAGCGCGCTCGGGTTGTTGCCCACAAATTGTTCGCCAATGATGAAGGCTTGCGCCAGGCCGTCCGGCGAGGGCTGCACCGCGTACTGCAAGTTCAAGCCCCAGGCGCTGCCGTCGCCCAACAATTGAGTGAAGCGCGGCGTGTCTTGCGGCGTGCTGATGATGAGGATGTCACGCATGCCCGCCAGCATGAGGGTGCTGAGCGGGTAGTAAATCATGGGTTTGTCGTACACCGGCAAGAGCTGCTTGCTCATGGCCAAGGTAGCAGGGTGCAGCCGAGTGCCGGAGCCTCCGGCGAGGATGATGCCTTTGCGTTGGGTCATATTTTTATTCCCTGTGTTCAAAGAGTTTCGGCCAACATACGCGCCACGCCGGTTTGCCAGTGCGGCAAGGACAGGCCAAAAGCGGCTTGCAGTTTGGCCGTGTTCAGGCGCGAGTTGTGGGGCCGTTGCGCGGACGTGGGGTAGGCAGAGGTGGGTATGGGTGAGATTTTTCTTGCTGCTATTTTCATAGCTGGCTGCGCCTGTTCTGATTGGGCTATAGTGGTTTTTGCATACTCAAACCAGGTGGTGGAGCCGCTTGCAGCCAAGTGGTACAGGCCTTGCAGCTCGGGGCGGGGCACAGCGTCCACGCCGCGTCCAGTTACGGCATACAAGGCATGGGCCGTCACGTCGGCCAACAAGTCCGCACCGGTGGGTGCGCCCCACTGGTCGTCAATCACCTTGAGCTCTTCACGCTCCTGCGCCAAGCGCAACATGGTCTTGGCAAAGTTGCCGCCGCGCGCCGCATAAACCCAGCTGGTTCTAAAAATCAGATGCATGCAGCCGCTGCTCTGAATGGCTTGCTCACTCTGCCACTTGCTGTGGCCATAGATGTTCAGCGGCGAGGGCGTGTCTGCCTCACACCAGGGCGCATCACCACTGCCGTCAAACACATAGTCGGTGGAGTAGTGCACCAGCCAGGCCCCGAGGCGTGCGGCCTCAGTCGCCAGAACTCCGGGTGCAGCGGCGTTGATCAATCGCGCCAGATCGGGCTCGCGCTCGGCCTGGTCCACGGCGGTGTAGGCGGCCGCGTTCACGATGATGTCCGGTTGCACCTGGCGCACTGTCGCGGCCAAGCCCGGCAGATCGGTCAAATCACCACACAAGCCGTTATGCCCGTGACGGTCCAGCGCCACGAGTTCGCCCAGCACGCTCAAAGAGCGCTGTAGCTCCCAGCCAACCTGCCCGCCTTTGCCGAAGAGCAGGATTTTCATGTGTACAGTTTTTGCACCCACGCTCGGTAGGCACCACTTTGCACGTTCGCCACCCAGGTGGGGTTGTCTAGGTACCACTGCACGGTTTTGCGGATACCGGTCTCGAAGGTCTCGGCTGGTTTCCAGCCCAGCTCTTGCTCCAACTTGCGCGCGTCAATGGCGTAGCGACGGTCGTGGCCTGGACGGTCAGTGACATAGGTAATTTGTCCGCTATAGGCTTGGCCGTCAGCGCGCGGGCGCAGCTCATCGAGCAAAGCACACACGGTGTGCACGATGTCGATGTTGGGCTTCTCATTCCAGCCGCCCACGTTGTACACCTCGCCCACGCGGCCCGCCTTCAGCACTTCACGTATCGCGCTGCAATGGTCTTTGACGTAAAGCCAATCGCGCACCTGCATGCCGTCACCGTACACCGGCAAAGGCTTGCCCGCCAGCGCGTTGACGATCATGAGCGGGATGAGTTTTTCAGGGAAGTGATAGGGACCGTAGTTGTTGGAGCAATTGGTGGTGAGCACCGGCAGGCCATAGGTGTGGTGCCAAGCGCGCACCAAATGATCGCTGGCGGCCTTGCTGGCGCTGTAGGGGCTGTTGGGCTCGTAGCGGTGGTCTTCCGTGAAGGCAGGCTCGTCTTTGCTCAAGGAGCCATAGACCTCGTCGGTGGAGACATGCAGGAAACGAAACTCCGCTTTGAACGGCCCTTGCAAACCGCCCCAGTACGCACGCACTGATTCGAGCAAGCGAAAGGTGCCCACCACATTGGTCTGGATGAAGTCCTCAGGGCCATAAATGGAGCGGTCCACATGCGATTCGGCTGCGAAATTGATCACGGCACGCGGCTGGTGGCGTGCCAGCAGTTCGCTCACCAAGGCTGCATCGCCCAAATCGCCTTGCACAAAGGTGTGGCGCGCATCGCCGTCCAAAGTGGCCAGGTTTTGCAGGTTCCCAGCGTAGGTGAGCTTGTCCAGATTGAGCACCGGCTCATCGTTTACGGCCAACCAGTCCAACACGAAATTGGCACCGATAAACCCGGCCCCACCTGTGACAAAAATCATAATCGATGCTCAGGCACTTTCCCGAGCTGGGCCAGCGTCCTACGAGTAGTTCAGTTTAAACAAGTGCCTTGAAATTTAAACTCAGGCCGAGAAGGAAGAGCCGCAACCACAGGTGGTGGTGGCATTCGGGTTCTTGATGACGAACTGGGCACCTTGCAAATCTTCTTTGTAGTCGATCTCGGCACCGACCAGGTACTGGTAGCTCATAGCGTCAATCAGCAAAGAGACGCCATTTTTGGTCATGGTGGTGTCGTCTTCATTGGTCACTTCGTCAAAAGTGAAGCCATATTGAAAGCCGGAGCAACCACCGCCTTGAACGAAGACGCGCAATTTCAGCTCAGGGTTGCCTTCTTCGGCAATCAAATCGGCCACCTTGGCGGCTGCGCTGTCGGTGAACAGGATGGGGCTGGGCATTTCAGTCTGGATATTTTCTGCAACGGCGCTCATGAGAGACTCCAAAAAAACGTGATTGGGTTAATAGTACAACAAATTAGTCAACCATTCAGTGGCTAACGATTTGCCGCCAGCATCAGTGTGGGCTTTACCTCAGCTTCGGGCTCTGACAAAGGCCGCATCTGGCCCGAGATGATGGCGCCTTGGTGCATTTCAAGCGCGGTGTAGTGCACGTCACCCGTGATTCGCGTTTTGGGCTGCAGCTCCAGCATGCCCTTGGCGTACACCGGACCTGTGACCGCGCCATTGATGATGACGTGATCCACATGAATCTCCCCCGTCACCGTCGCAGTTTCTGAAATCACCAAGATACCTGGTTGCTCCGGGTTAGAGCGAATGTCGCCCACCACCACGCCATCAATCCGCAAACCACCGGTAAAGGTCAGGTTGCCGTCAATATGCGTGCCGTCAGCAATCAGACTTCTGATCGGTGGTTGCTTTTTCTTGTTGAACATATCGAATCCTTTAGGTGGCAGTCATAACTTGATTGACGCTGACGCTTTGGTCACGGCGCCGTCCATCACCTTGGCGCTGACGCCCTTGAGCTGGGTCTGCGCCGGCAGATCAAACAGACCTTCGCTCCTGGCGTATTGCCGCAGCTTGAGGGCTTGAGCCCCTTCTACCAAGCTGGCCGTCCATGGTTTGCCGCCCTGTAAACCCGTAAACACCAACTCCAGTCGCCCATTGAACTCGGGCGCATCTTTGACGGGCTGGATCACCAACACCTGCCATTTTACTTGGCGACCATTGGCCAGAACTTCGGCCTGTAAACCGCGTATGGCCATGCCAGAGCCACCCACTGCGGGGATCAGCTTTTCAAAAAAACCCAGATCCGCGCGCAAAGACTGGTTTTCACTCTCCAGCGTCTTGTTCACAGACGCCAGTCGCTCCTGCGCCGCTCGTTCTGTGGTCAGTTGCGTCAATGAGATATCCGACACCGACACGGCCTTGTCTCGCTCCTCTTGCAGGCTGGCCAGTCTCTGCTGTAGGGCGCTCAATTCTGAGCGCAACTTCACCACTTGTTCAGCGCTATCAGCATCAATGCCCGCAATGTCTTTGCCAAACTCGAACGCCCACAGACCAATGGCCGCACAAAACCCGAACACCAGCGCCATGACAGCCCATCGAAAAGGCCAGGGCAGCGCACTGCGCACCGCCATGCGGGGGGCACTGATGGTCAGGCGGCGGCGGAGCAGGCGAAATCTCATGGGGTGTGAAGTCTAGCAGTCCACAAGTAAAACGACCGTCAGAATTTGCACTCTGACGGTCGTTGTTTTGCAAGGTTTTGCGACAAGCGCAACTTGCGGTGAGATTAACGCTTGCTGAACTGCTTGCGACGGCGAGCACCGTGCAAACCGACCTTCTTACGCTCAACTTCACGTGCATCACGGGTCACGAAACCAGCTTTGCTCAACTCAGGCTTGAGCGTTGCATCGTAGTCAATCAGGGCACGGGTGATACCGTGGCGCACTGCACCGGCTTGACCGGACTCACCACCACCAGCCACATTGACCATGACGTCAAAGGTTTCGGCGTGATTCGTCAGCATCAAGGGCTGCTTGCAGATCATGATTGAAGTTGCACGACCGAAGAACTTGTCAATGGCTTTGCCATTGACAACGATCTGGCCAGAGCCTTTTTTCAGAAACACGCGGGCGACGCTGGATTTGCGACGGCCGGTGCCATTGTTCCATTCACCGATCATTTGGCGGTCTCCCTTTTAACTGCATCGGCAGAAATGCCAGCAATTTCCAACACTTTAGGCTGCTGGGCGGTATGGGGATGCTCAGCACCGCCGTACACCTTGAGCTTTTTGATCATCGCGTAGCCCAGCGGCCCTTTGGGCAGCATGCCCTTGACGGCTTTTTCCAAAGCGCGGCCAGGGAACTTGGCTTGCATGTCGCGGAAGTTGATGGCGGAGATGCCACCAGGATAGCCGGAGTGGCTGTAGTAGATCTTGTCGATCGGCTTGGCGCCGGTGACACGCAGACGTGCTGCGTTGATGATGACGATGAAGTCACCGGTATCGACGTGAGGCGTGTAAATGGCCTTGTGTTTGCCGCGTAAACGGAGAGCAACTTCGCTGGCTACTCGTCCGAGGACCTTGTCGGTCGC
>JAYVPU010000053.1:0-10674 GCA_043757205.1 Comamonadaceae bacterium
GTGATTCCTTGGCTTTCGGTTCATTCCGCAGCTCACTCCAGCCCCAACAACCGCACCGCATTCCCCTTCAAAATCCCCGGCTTCACCTCCTCCTTAAACCCAGCCTCCTCAAAGTCCTTCATCCAGCGATCCGGTGTGATGAGGGGGAAGTCGCTGCCGAAGAGGATGCGGTCTTTGAGCAAGGTGTTGGCGTATTGCACCAACTGCGGGGGGAAGTACTTGGGGCTCCAGCCGCTGAGGTCGATCCAGATGTTGGGCTTGTGCATGGCCAGGGAAAGGGCTTCGTCTTGCCAGGGCCAGCTGGGGTGGGCGATGACGATTTGCATGTCGGGGAAGGCGATGGCCACGTCTTCTAGCAGCATGGGATTGGAGTTTTGCAGGCGCAGGCCACCGCCGCAGCGCATGCCGCTGCCGATGCCCGAGTGGCCGCTGTGAAAAATGGCGGGCAGCTTGTGCTCGTTGATGACTTCGTAGATCGGCCAAGCCATCTTGTCGGCCGGCTCGAAGCCCTGCACCGTGGGGTGAAACTTGAAACCTTTCACGCCATGGCTTTCCACCAGTCGGCGCGCTTCGCGTGCACCCATCTTGCCCTTGTGCGGGTCGATGGAGCCAAAGGCAATCATGATGTCGCTGTTGGCGGCGGCGGCATCGGCAATCTCTTCGTTGCTGATGCGCGCGCGGCCCATTTGGGACTCGGCATCGACCGTGAAATTGACGAAGCCGATTTTCTTCTCGCGGTAGAAGTCAATCGTCTCCTGCATCGTCGGGCGGCGGCTGGAGCGGAAGTATTTGTCCGCCGCGCGGTCGTACTCTTCGCCGTAGGCGTCAAAGGGGTTGCGGCATGACACCTCCAGGTGGGTGTGGGTGTCGATGGCGATGAGGTTGGCAATGTCCATGGTGTGTCAATCTATTCTTGGCTTAGCTGCGTTTTTCAAACACACCCAGCTTTTGATGCAGCGGCGTTTCATCGGCTATGAAGATGAATGCGGGGGCCTCGTCAGAGGTGTTGGTGAGCATCACCGGCGTGTAACCCGGCGCGCAGCAGGTGTCGGCTTCGGTCAGGGTGAAGCGTTGGTCTTCAACATGCACCTGCGTGCCGCCTTCGATAACGTGGAACACCATGGCGGGGCTGCGCACGGGGAGTTTGAGCGCTTGGCCGGGGCGCAGCATCAGGGCGTAAAAACCTAGGATGTTTTCAGCATGGCCGCCGGTTTCGGGGTTGCTGTAGGTGATCTGCACCGCTTCGAGCGACGGCTGGTCTGCGGCCAGTGACTCTAGCGCCGCACGTGCATCGGCCCAAGGGTAGCGCAGCATGGGGTAGGCCTTGGTTGAGCGCTCAAACACGGGCGTGGGCACCAAGCCGCCACGCGCGTAGGAGCGCTCACCATGGCCGGGCGTGACCTCCTGGCGGCCACTTTCCACGTGGTAGCTGGTCTCCATGTAGTACACCAGCGGCAAGTCCAGCACGTCGAGCCAAATCACCGGTTCATCACCATCGTGGCCGTGTTCGTGCCACAGGCCAGTCGGGGTCAGAATCAAATCGCCGCGCAGCATGGGGCATTTCTCGCCCTCCACCGTGCTCCACGCGCCCGTGCCCTCCACCACCATGCGCACGGCGTTGGGCGTGTGGCGGTGCGAGGGGGCCCACTCACCCGGCAGCAGCAACTGCATGCCTAAGTACATGGCGGCGCTGGCCTGCATTTTCTCAAGCGTGTGGCCGGGGTTGGCCAGCACCAGCACGCGGCGCTCGGCTTTCTCAATCGGGGCCAGCTCACCGGCCCGCAGCAGCAGCGGGCGAATGGTGGCGTAAGGCCAGTGCGTGGCGCGGGTGTTGGGGCGCGGCTTGTTCGGTGGCATGACACCGCGCAGGTTGGGCCACAGCGGCACGAGGTTATGCGAGGCCAACTCGGCCACATAGTCGGCGGGTAAGTCTTCTAGGCGGCCCAGTTCGTTCATTTCATTTCTCTCATTAATCGAGGCTGATGTTCTTGCGTTTGACCAGCTCTGCGTAGATTTTGCCTTTGGCTTCGGCGTTACTGCGAATCAGCTCAGGCGTCCAGGTGATGGTCTCAAAAGCGAAGGTGTCGAACTTGGCCTTCACCTCGGGATCGGCCAGCACTTTGAGCACGTCAGCGTGGATCTTAGCCTTAACGTCAGCGGCAATGCCTTTGGGCGCGAGCAGCACCACGAAAGCGTTGACTTCAAAACCGGCCGGGCCACCGGCCTCGGCCATGGTGGGCACATTGGGCATTTGCGGCACGCGTTTGGCCGCCGCCACGGCGATGTAGCGCAGCTTGCCGGCCTTGTAAATACCCTGGCTGGAAGGCAGGCTGCCAAAGCTCCACTGCAACTCGCCCGCACCGACCGAGGTGAACAACTGCGACATCTCGCGGTAGGCTACGTGGGTCATCTCGATGCCACTGAGCAGTTCCAGTTGCTCGCCGCCCAGATGACCCGGGCTACCGATGCCCCAGGAGCCGTAGTTGACCTTGCCGGGCGCAGCCTTGGCGGCGGCGATCAGGTCTTTCATGTTCTGCCACTTGGAATCGGTGGGGACGGTGACGAAGAAGGGGGTGCGAAACAGCGGGGCCACTGGGTCGAAATTGTTCAAGGGGACGAAGCCCTTGGCCTTGTACAGCAGCGGCAAGGCAGCCAAGTGGTCGCTGTCGAGCTGAATCAGGGTGTAGCCGTCAGCCGGGGCGCGCTGCGTGGCTTCGATGGCAATGAAGCCGCCGCCGCCGGGTTTGTTGTTGATCAGCACCGGCTGACCCCAGAGCTTGGACAGTTTCTCAGACACCTGGCGCAGCACGGCGTCCGGGCCGCTGCCAGCGGGGAAGGCGGTGACGATGGTGACCGGCTTGATCGGGAAGTTGGTTACTTGGGCTGCGGCGGGCAGGCACAGGGTGGCGGTCGCGGCTAAAGCGAGCGAAGCGATAAAGGTCGGCTTAAGGAATTTCAAAATTGTCTCCTAGGGTTTGATATGTAGCGCCTGATGCATTGATTGCTTCGGCACTGTGAAAGATACGAACCGTTCGCCCTGAGCTTGTCGAAGGGCTTCGACAAGCTCAGCCTGAACGGACATTTTCATTGGATGGAATTCACCATGAAACCGTCAAAGAACGCGGCCAGTGCATCGGTGTCGCCCAGCGGCAGGATGTGGGCGATGTATTGGTCAGGCCGCACCAGCACCAGGCAACCGTGATCGCGGTCGATGCCACGCAAGGTGTAAATGTTTTGACTTGGGTTTTGCTTGGCATCCTCCAGCGCACAGAAGGCTTTTTCATAGTCGCGCAGCCCGTAGCGGCCCTTGGGCGGAAACAACAGCTCGGGCAGGGCGGTGATGACAAGCGTGTGGTGGCTTTGCTGAAACACGGCGCGCACATCGAAGATGGCGTCCAGGTCTGCACCTTCCGGGGTGTAACGCCTGAGCGGGGATTGCGGCGATGCAGTGAGGTAGCTGCACAGTTGGCCGACAGGCGATGCAGGCTCTGCGCGATCACTTTGGCCCGCAAAGGCCATCAGACGCCAGCGACCATCCGCCTTCAGGGTCTGGCCCAGTTGCATCAGCTTGCCGTCACCCAGGCGAAGAACCGGCGTGGAATGAAAGCGGGTGCCGATCACCAGCCCCTGGGCCAGGTGCTGGTGGGTGGATGGCCCCGTGAGCAGCGCAGGCTGGTAATGTGTTGCGGTGCCCGCCGTGTAGCGACCATGCTGCACGAAGTAGCGCGGCACCTCGGCCGGGTCAACCCCAGATCCTGCCGGATCACCGGGTTTCTTCAATGGGGCGCTGAGCATCGCGGCCCATTCGCGGTCGAAGTCGATCAATTCCTTGGCCACCGCCTGCCGCTCGGCGGAATAGGTGTGCAGCAGGCTGGGCGGGCAGCGCCCCAGCAGCACCGCTGCCAGCTTCCAGCCCAGGTTGAAGGCGTCCTGCATCGAGACATTCATGCCCTGGCCCGCCTTGGGGCTGTGGGTGTGGCAGGCGTCGCCAGCGATGAAGATGTGCGGCAAGCGGACATTCACCTCTTCGGGCTGAAGGTCATCAAACCGGTCGCACAACCGCTGGCCGATTTCATAGACCGACCACCAGGCCACTTCCTTCACATCAAGGCTATAGGGGTGGAAGATGCGCTGCGCCGCTGCGATGATTTGGTCAATGCCGATGTTGCGGGCTGCAACGCGCTCGTTCACGGCGAGTTTGTCCAGTTCCACATAAAGGCGAACCAGATAACCGCCTTCACGCGGAATGATCACGATGCTGCCCTCATCGGCGGACTGAATCAGTGCCTTGAAACGGATGTCGGGGAAGTCGGTGACCACCAGCACGTCCATCACGCCCCAGGCATGGTTGGCAGAGTCGCCTTTGAGTGCAAGGCCGATGGACTGGCGCACACCGCTGCGCGCGCCGTCACACCCCACGACGTAGCGGGCACGGATGGTTTCGACCTGACCTTCGTGTCCGGCGTCCTGTCGCTCGAAGCGGGCCGTGACGGGGTAATCCGACACGCCATCGGGCTCACGCACCAGACCCGCCAGCTTGCGGCTGTAGTGCGGCACCAGGCGCGCGGCCGAGCGCTGCATGGTCTCCAGATAAAAGTCGTGCACGCGCGCCTGGTTCAAGATCACGTGCGGCATGTGGGACAGGCCGTCTTCCACGTCTTGAACACGCCCGCTGCGCACAATGTGCTGGCGGTCGCCGCCCTGGCTGTCGTCGGGCTTCCAGAAGGTCGTCTCGTTCACCCAGTACGACTCTTTCAACACGCGTTCGGCAAAACCGAAAGCATCAAACATTTCCAGCGTGCGGCAAGCCACGCCATCAGCCTGACCCAACTGCAAAGGGCCGGGTTTTTGCTCCACGATCACCGTGCGGATGTCGGGGAAGGCCGACAGTTGCGCAGCCAGCGTCAAACCGGCAGGGCCGCAGCCCACGATCAGGACATCGGCCTCGGCAGGCAGAGCACGCGCCGCAGACGCTTGTGCGTTCATTGAGGCAACTGAGGGCTCTGCATCCAAAAGCCCGGGGTCACCGGTGCGAAATCCGTTGAGGTGAAATTGCATGTTTGTCTCTATCGGTTAATGAGCGTTGACTGTCGCAGGCCTGAACTATTTCGTCAAAGCTAACTATCGAATATTTAGTATATTGTTTTGATATACATAGATACACTTCTTCCCATGGCAAAGCTTGATCTGAACTGGCTCAGCGTTTTCGTTGAGATCTACAAAACCCAAAGCGTCTCGCGCGCGGCGCAGGCGCTCGGCATGGAACAGGCCAGCGCCAGCATTGCACTGAACAAGCTGCGTCGGCATTTTGATGACCCACTTTTTTGCCGCACGTCCGCCGGCATGGCCCCAACGCCCCGTGCACAGACCATCTACCCCGATTTACTGGAGGCCATCGTGCGGCTTGACAAGGCGCGCGGTGCAACAGGCGCTTTTTTGCCCCAACAGGCCAAGCGCGATTTTCGAATCTGCATGACCGACATCAGCGAAATTGTCTTACTGCCACGGCTGATCAACCATCTTCAGAAAACGGCACCGGGTGTGCTCGTAGAGGTGGACAAAATTTCCCCCGACAGCCGCCGACGGCTGGAGTTGGGCGACGTGGACTTGGCGGTAGGTTTCACTCCCGATCTAGAGGCGGGTTTTTACCAGCAGGCTTTGTTTACGCAAGACTTTGTCTGTTTGGCCTCAGCGCAACACCCACGCATCCGCGCCAAGCTCAGCCGGGCTGCGTTTTCGTCGGAAGGTCATATCGTGGTCAGCACGTCCGGCACGGGGCACTCTATCGTTGACAAGGTGTTGGCCAAGCACAAGGTTGAGCGTCGGGTGGTGTTGCGCGTGCCCAGTTTTTTGGGGGTGGCGCGCATCGTGGCGCAGACCGAACTATTGGTCATCGTGCCGCGCTTGCTTGGCAATGCCCTGGTCTTGCAAGAGCAGGTTCAGTTGCTGGAGCCACCCGTGCCCCTGCCCCAGTACAAGGTTAAACAGCACTGGCACGAGCGCTTTAACGCCGACGCCGGCAACCAGTGGCTGCGCAAGACGATGGCGGAGCTGTTCTCTGGCTCCGGTGAGGCCGCTTGATTTATTATTGCCACCTCAGCCACACGTCGTGGCGTCAACCGGAGCATTCAACATGTCCAAAGGCGATCAGAAAAGTAACAAAATGGCGAAGAAGCCCAAGAAGGACACTTCGCCCCCCAAAGAGCACACCTCAGACCGCCCCATGTCCCCCATGACATCGGTCATTCCACGCGGCAAGGACAAAGACAAGTTCAAATGATGACCGCTTGATCCAGCCCCACACCATGCAAGCCACAGACCTACTGCACTTCTGGTTTGGCGAGCTGGACAACCAACGCCGCTTTGCCAAGGACGCCGCGCTAGACGCCATGATGCGTGAGCGCTTCGGCAGCACCTTGCAAGCGGCGATTCGCGGTGAGCTGGCGCACTGGCGCGCCACGCCGCTGGGGCGGCTGGCCGAGATCATTGTGCTGGACCAGTTCTCGCGCAACATCTTTCGCGACCAGTCCGCTTCGTTTGCCCAAGATCCGCAGGCACTGGCGCTGGCACAAGCGCTGGTGGCCAGCGGACAGGCCATCACCCTCGCGCCTGAGGAGCGCGCCTTTGCCTACATGCCCTATATGCACAGCGAATCTTTGTTGATCCATTCGCAAGCCGAGCTGCTGTTTTCTGAGGCTGGGCTTGAAGGCAATCTGAACTACGAGCGCAAGCACCAAGCCATCATCGAGCGCTTTGGCCGATTTCCGCATCGCAATGCTGTGCTGGGGCGCGTGTCCACACCGGAAGAAATCGCGTTCTTGCAGCAACCAGGTTCGTCGTTTTAGCTCGTCTTGAGCGTCAACCGACCCGATTCACACCGCCCTACGGCCCAAAGCCCGCATCTTGGTGAGCCAGGATTTGACATCGGCCTCGTCCAACTTATCCACGCTGCCGATCAAGGTCTCGTTCACGGGTTTGATGCCAATAAAACCCAGAATGTTGCGCTCCAACGATTTAACACTGTGGGCGCGGAAGTAATACCGGTACACCAAGGCAGGCATACCCATGGTGACGACCACGCGCGCGCTGCGCCCGGTCAAGGCCTTGTGCACAAAGGGGTTGCCGTCCGCAGACTTAAAGGCAAAACCGGGTCGCGCCACTTGCTCCAAAAATCCTTTAAGCAAAGCAGGCATGTCCCCCAGCCACAGGGGAAAGAAAAACACGATGTGCTCGGCCCACATCAAGTCGTCTTGTACGGTCTTTAAGTTAGCGGGCAAGCTGCCGTGCTGCCACTCATACGGGCTGCGCAGAATATCGAAGTCCAACCGGGCCACATCAATCGTGCGCAGCTCGAACCCGCCGGATCGCGCGCCCTCGGCATAGGCGTCGGCCAGAGCGTGGCACAGATGGGGTTTGGCGACGTCAGGGTGACCCTGAATCAGCAGGATGCGTGGGGCGTACATGATGACCCTTCCATACAAGGCATGGGCTCATGGTGGCAGCTTCAGGGTTCGGTTGATTTGCGCTTGGTCAAGCTTTGGAGTTTTTGCAGGTAGGCGCTCAGGCCTTGAACGTCCCGCTCAGCAACTCAGGCAGGCGCTCCACGCCCATCTTGAAGCCGCAGGCCTGGGCGTGGCCACCGCCCTTCATGCTCTCGGCCAGGGGGATGCAGTCGAAGCCACTGCGCGAGCGCAGACCGACCTTCACAACGCCGCCTTGGCCCGCCGTCCACATCAAGGCGAAGGTGCCGCTTTGCTTGGCCAGCGTATCGCCCACCAGGCTGTGGAACACGCCCGGCGCATTCACCATCAGCCCCTGTTGGCCATTGAAGCTGATGGGCTGCGCGCCTTCGGCCATATCGGCGCAGAGTTTTGTAAATTTTTCGTCCATGGCGTGGCCGCGTGCCATGAAAAATGTCAGCTGCTCTGGTGTGAACTGGGCAATCTCGGCCCAACGGGGCAAGTCCATGGGCTCCATGTCCAGCGCGGCCAAAAAGGCCGGGCTCTCGGGGTATTGCCAGACCCAGATGTCACGGTCTTCCACAAAACGCACCAGGTCTGGCACGACACGGTTGGGCTGGAAAAACTCCCAGGCCAGGCGCGCGCCCGACTTGCTCATGTCAAAGTGCACCACCCCGCAGCGGCAGGCAAAACCGGTGAGATTTTCCGCCGCGCTTTTGTGGTGGTCCAGCATCACCAGCTTGGCGGCACGCTCCTCAATACCACGCAATATCTCTGCATCAAACGAGAAGTCGAGGATGTAAACGGCGCGGCCTTCAAGCGCAGGCAAATCCGTGACGGATTTGATGTCGCCATGGTCCAGGCCCAGCATCTCGGCTTTACCTTCGTAGAACAGCCAGGCGGCCAGCGCGGCGGCAAAGCCGTCGGGACAACTGCGGCCGTGGTAGAGGACGAGGGGTTGAGGGTCGTTACGGTCTGGCGCGAACAGGAGTTGCAAGGGGAGGATGGTCTTCATGGCTGGGGCGGTGTTTCAAGGGGCTCGGAGGTATCGCTAGTTGGGTCGCTGGTTTTGTCGCTTGAATTGTCTTGGCGCGTATCGGTATTGGGTGCGCGTGGCGGGCGCGGAATTTTTTTGAACTTGATCAGTCGATTCATTTCAATCGCGTCTTTTTTCACCTGGCGTTCAGCGTCCAGCTTTTGCCCGACGGCCAGCCACAGGGCGAACTCTTCCGGGGTTTCCAGCGTGAGGCGTCCGAGCTGGCGGGTGCGAAAGTCGTTGATGACCAGCTCCGCCGTTTTTTGCATATTGACGCGCCCACCACTTTGCAAGGCACCGCGCTTGCGGCCAATCTCGGTCAGGAGTTCGTCGTCCGTCATGGCCGCCACGTCTTTGAGCTTGTAGCGCTCTTGCAGCTGCTGGGCGTAGGGGCCTTTGAGGTAGTCCAGCAGCTCCAACGCCACCTCTTCGTCGTCAAAGGCATTGCGCCCCACCGCACCACTGGCAGCCAGGTTGTAGCCGCTCTTGGCCACGATGATGCGCGGCCACAGCATGCCGGGCGTGTCGTACAAATAAAAGTCATCGGCCAGGCTAATGCGCTGCTCGGCCTTGGTCACACCGGCCTCGTCAGCGGCTTTGGCGGCGCGCTTGCCCACCAGGCTGTTGATGAGGGTGGACTTGCCCACGTTGGGGATGCCGCAAATCAGCACGCGCATGGGCTTGACCATGCCGCCGCGCAGCGGGGCCAGCGCGCGGCACGACGCAATCAGGCGCTGGGCGGCAGCGGTGTCCGAGCTGTCCAGCGCAATGGCGCGCGTACCGGGCTGGCTGTTGTAGTGCGCCAGCCAGGGCGCAGTGCGCAGCGGGTCGGCCATGTCTTGCTTATTCAGCACCTTGAGCGTGGGGCGACCGGCGGTGAGTTGGGCCAGCATGGGGTTGGCGCTGGAGCCGGGCAGGCGCGCGTCCAGCAGCTCGATCACCACGTCAATGGCTTTGATGCGATCGGTAATCGCCTGCTTGGTCAGGTGCATGTGCCCTGGGAACCACTGGATGGCCATGATTAACTCAACTCCAGTCGTGCCGGGGAAACATAGTTCTGTCGGAAAGCCTCAAAGGGCAAGATGTCGGCGGCTTCAATCGCACGCTGATCGACCAGCGATTGTTGGGCCATCGCATCAAACCTCAGCACATGCTCGGGCGACCAAGGCAGGCCCAGCAAAGCTTGCTGCGTTTGCAGCGACTGCACGCGCACAAAGCGCACATAGGAGTTGTCATGCTCCGCGGCCATGGTCTCCAGCACGCGGGCCGAGGGCAACAGGCTCGGTTGCTGTAGCGTGGCCTTCGCCGACATGAGCGCGGCGCTGTAGTCCGAGCTGCCATGCGCGTCGTCCAGAGCCTGGGCCATGGGCGCAAAGGCTTGGAGCAGCTCGCCCGCCCATTCCGTCAGCAGAACCTCACGGCCGCCGCGCCGAAGAGTCAGCCCCGGCTCGCGGCCGCGAGCTGCGGTGCACTGCTGGTTGTCGGCCATTTCGGCAATTTCCAGCGGACTGTCGGGCGGGCTGTCGCTGTGCAGGCAATGCAGCAAGAAGACGTCGAGCAAGCGCAGGGTTTGCGCGCTGATACCCACCGGCTCAAACGGGTTCAAGTCCAGCAGGCGCACCTCCACGTACTCCACACCGCGCTCACGCAGCGCGTGCAGGGGCCGTTCGCCCTGGTGAATGATGCGTTTGGGGCGGATGGTGCCGTAGAACTCGTTCTCGATCTGTAGCAGGCTGGTGGCCAGTTGTTTGTACTCGCCTTGCGTGTCTTGAAGGCCGATGGCCTCGTAGGCAGGCCAGGGCCGTGTCAGCGCGTCTTGCAGCGAGGCAGCGTAGCCCTCCAGGCTGTTGTAGCTCACCGCCAACGAGGCCTGTGCGTCGCTCTGGTAGCCCAGCCGCCCCATGCGCAGCGAGGTGCCGTGCGGCATGTAGAGCGTGTTGCCTTTGAGCACCTGCAATTCATGCGGACGCCCGTCCACAAAGGTGGAGCACACCGCAGGCGAGGCACCCAAAAGGTAGAGCAGCAAAAAAGCGTGGCGGCGAAAATTGCGGATCAAGGCAAAGTACTGATCGCTGCTCACATCCGGCAAGGACCAGTTGTAGTGAATCCCCGATATGGTTTGCATGCGGCGCCCATAGCGGTGGCCCAGGCCCATGCGGTAAACACTCTTGGCCCGCC
>JAYVPU010000054.1:0-10627 GCA_043757205.1 Comamonadaceae bacterium
CCTGTGGGTGATCTTTGGCTTTTCCATGGTTCTGTTATGGGATCAATGGCAGATCTATAACGGCCACAAGGCCACTTTCTTCCCCGCCCCCGTCAAAACTCAAACGGCAGCAGCGCCCGGCGCAAGTACCGACGCAGCAACAAAAGGCGTACCCAGCAGCGTGCCTGCTGCTGTAGGCAGCCCAGCCGCCGCCAGCTCTTCAGCGGTGCCCGCAGGCCCTACAACAGCCCCTCGCGAGCGCTTGGTCTTGAGCACCGACGTTTTGAAGCTGACCTTCGACACCGAAGGCGGCTCCCTGGTGCAAACCGAATTCCTCAAGCACCGCGATCTGGCCGATCCGAAGAAAAACTTTGTGCTGCTGGACGAAAGCAAAGACCGCACTTACCTGGCGCAGACCGGCCTGATTGCCGGTGCTGCGGGCGGCGCTCTGCCCAACCACAAGACCGCGATGACGGTGGCCCCTGGCGCGCGCGAACTCAAGGACGGTGACAAAGAACTGATCGTGAAATTCGAATCCGCTGAGGTCGGCGGCATTAAGTTGGTAAAGACTTACACCCTTGCACGCGGCAGCTATGCGCTGGTTGTCAAGCATGAAGTGATCAACAACAGTGGCGCGGCCGTCTCTCCCCAGCTTTATTTGCAACTCGTGCGCGATGGCAACAAGCCAGCGGGCGAGTCCTCGTTCTACTCCACCTTCACCGGCCCGGCGGTTTACACCGAAGCCAAAAAGTACCAGAAAGTGGAGTTCACCGAGATCGAAAAGAACAAGATCGATATCGAAAAGCAAGCCGAGAATGGCTATGTGGCCATGGTGCAGCACTACTTCGCCAGTGTCTGGTTGCTGGGCGACGGCATCAAGCGCAATCTCTTCATGCGCAAGGTGGACACCAATTTGTACGCCGTTGGCATGATCACCCAACTGCCCAGCATTGCGCCTGCCAGCAGTCAAGCGCTGGAAGCCCGCATTTTCGTCGGCCCACAAGAAGAAAAGCTGCTAGAGGCCTTGACCCCAGGCCTGGAACTGGTCAAAGACTATGGCGTGCTCACCATTTTGGCCAAGCCCCTGTACTGGCTGCTGGACCAGCTCTACACCCTGATCCACAACTGGGGCTGGGCGATTGTGGCGCTGGTGGTGCTGCTCAAAATCGCGTTTTACTGGCTCAATGCCAAGGCCTACGCCAGCATGGCCAAGATGAAGGCCATCAACCCCAAGATCATGGACATGCGTGAGCGCCTGAAGGACAAACCCCAGGAAATGCAGCAAGAGATGATGCGCATTTACCGTGAAGAAAAAGTCAACCCCATGGGTGGCTGCCTTCCCATCATGGTACAGATCCCCGTGTTCATTGGGCTGTACTGGGTGCTCTTGTCCAGCGTGGAGATGCGTAATGCGCCCTGGACGCTGTGGATCACGGACTTGTCGGCCGCTGACCCCTACTTCATCTTGCCCGCGTTCATGACGCTGACCACGATGTTGCAAACTGCACTCAACCCCGCGCCGCCGGACCCCATGCAGGCCAAGATGATGTGGATCATGCCGCTGGCCTTCAGCGTGATGTTCTTCTTCTTCCCTGCGGGCCTGGTGTTGTACTGGATCACCAACAACGTGCTGTCCATCGCCCAGCAGTGGCTCATCAACACTCGCATGGGTGTACCGCCGCAGTTCAATCTGCCTAAGTTCAAGTAATCAGATAAGGGCCGCAACAGCGGCCCTTTTACCAAGTTGCTGCCAAGTGACCATGCTCTCGCGCTCACACGATCCCATCGTCGCCATCGCCACTGCTCCAGGGCGCGGCGCGGTCGGCATTGTGCGGGTGTCGGGGCGTGATCTGGCTGCGTTGGTGCTGGCGATTTGCGGTCGCACCCTCAAGGCCCGCGAGGCCAGCTACCTCCCCTTTCGCGCCGCAGACGGCAGCATCATTGACCAGGGCCTGGCCCTGCACTTCCCCTCACCCCACTCCTACACCGGCGAAGACGTGCTGGAGCTGCAAGCCCATGGCGGGCCCGTCGTGCTGCAACTGCTGCTGGCGCGCTGTCTGGAGGTTGCGGCAGAAGTGGCGGCAAGCACCGGCCAGCCGCGCTTGAGGGGCCTGCGCGTGGCGCAGCCGGGCGAATTCACCGAACGCGCTTTTCACAACGACAAAATCGACCTGGCCCAAGCCGAAGCCATTGCCGATTTGATCGACGCCAGCACCGAAGCCGCTGCGCGCAGCGCTAGCCGCTCCTTGGCGGGCGAGTTCTCGCGCGAGATTCACGTGTTGCGCGACGCTTTGATCCATTTGCGCATGCTGGTGGAGGCCACGCTCGACTTTCCTGAAGAAGAAATCGACTTCCTACGCAAGGCAGACGCTCATGGTCAGCTATCAAAACTAGAGCAAAGCCTGGTTGGCATCCTGCAAAAAACGCGTCAAGGCGCGCTGCTGCGAGAGGGCATACGGGTGGTGATCGCGGGCCAACCCAACGCGGGCAAAAGCTCGCTGCTCAATGCGTTGGCCGGGGCCGAGCTGGCCATTGTTACCCCCATTGCGGGCACCACACGCGACAAGGTCGAGCAGACCATCCAAATTGAAGGCGTGCCCCTGCATGTGATTGACACAGCGGGCCTGCGCGAGAGCGACGATGCGGTGGAGAAAATTGGCATCGCCCGCGCCTGGGATGAGATCAAAGCGGCCGACGCCGTTGTGTTTCTGCACGACCTCAGCCGTGCGGACAGCACATCCTACCAACAGGCCGATGCCGTCATTGCCCAAACCTTGGCCGACCACCTGCCCGCCCGCGTGCCGGTGGTGGATGTCTGGAACAAGATGGACGCAGCCCCACTGACAGCGACAGCGCGTTCAAGCGGCTTGCACTTGTCCGCCAAAACAGGAGCGGGTTTGGATGCCTTGAGGAAAGAACTGCTGACCCTGGCAGGCTGGCAGGCGGCTCCAGAGGGGCTGTTTATCGCACGCGCGCGCCATGTACAGGCCCTGGAGCGGGTCCAAACGCACCTCAAAGCAGCGACGCAGCACTTGATGGCCAAAACTCAAGCGCTGGATTTATTGGCCGAGGAATTGCGGCTTGGACAAAACGCACTCAACGAAATCACGGGTGAATTCACCTCAGACGACCTCTTGGGCGTGATATTTTCCAGCTTTTGCATTGGTAAATAAGTTGAGAATATGTAACCGTCGCTTTGAACCGCTCTTGCAGCAGGCATGATCCTCCACTCAACTTGGGCCTGCACGGCGAGCATGCTGGCTGCTTTAGAAAGAAAAACATGGCTTGGTTTGGCAATTGGTTTTCAAAGAAGCGCCCTGCGGCTGATGGTTTGGCATCGGACTCTGAGCTTTTCGATCAAGGTCAGGCGGCCAAGTCTGCGGCTGCTGGTTCGCGCAACGCTGCGGGGCGAAAAAGCATGCGCCTGGAACAGCGGGAGCTGCTCTATGCCGTAATGCGTGAGACCATGGCCCGCCTGGGCGTGATCACACCCAACTACAAATACAAAGTGCTGTCACTAGACCCCCAGGGGCGACAGTACCTGGTCATGATGGACGTGAAGCAAGACGTGCAAAGTCAAGCTCGGTTGATGTCGCAAATTGAGAGCCAATTGACGCAAGAAGCCAAGGCCAAGCATGACATCTTGATCACAGGCATTTATTGGCGATTCAATGACAACAAGGCGCTGGCTGATGCTGAATCACCGTCGCCTCCGCTCGTAAAGCCCAATCCGGTTGAGCCCGTGGATCCCAGAAAAGCACTGGAGAAGTCTCTCAACAAACCCCGTGAGCACCGGGCGGCTGCGCCAACCGCCTTTCAAGACACCTTGGTGTTAGACCGTGAAGAACGTGAATTGCCCCTGAGCGGCACACAACTCGGCGCACTTAGGTAGCGACCCCATCCACGCACGCAAACTCTCCTGGCGCCAACGCACAGCGGACCCGATCCTTTCAACGCCGGGCCTTAAGTTCAGCGCGTAAATGGTCGTGGAACATGCACGCTGGCGCGCGCAGTGTCGCACCACGGCGGGTGGCCAGACCCAGTTCGCGCGAGACAGCCGGCTTGCGCAAGGCCACACCGACCAAGGTGGGGTGGCTGGCCGGCAAGGCCATGCGCGGCACCGCCGCCAGCCCCAGGCCGGCGTCCACCATGCCCAGCAGCGTGGCGATATGGCTGACTTCAAAACGGTAAGACGGGTTGACGCCAGCCTTGGCCAGCGCATCGTCGAGCAGTTGCCGGTTGCCACTGCTGCGGGCCACGGCAATCAGACGTTCGGATTTGAGTTCGGACCAAGCCAGCGTCTTGCGCGCGGCCAAGGAGTGGGTGCGCGGCAGGGCCAGCACAAAGGGATCGGTGTGAATAGGCTCAAACGCCACGCCCGGCACCTGGCTGCCCATGAAGCTGATGCCAAAGTCAGATTCGCCCGAAACCACACTGGCCAGCACCTGACTGGACGCCTCATCCATCACGCGGATGCGGATCAGCGGGTAGCGCTCTGCAAACGAGCGCACCACGGTGGGTAAAAAATGAATCGCTGCCGAGGGCACGCAAGCCACCGTCACCCGCCCGCTGCGGCTAGCCGCAATGTCGGTGATACCCAGCATGGCAGACTCCAGATCATCCAGCGCGGCGCGGGCGCGCTCCAAAAACACGCCACCCAAGGGCGTGAGTTCAACGTCGCGGGTGGTGCGATTGAACAATCGCGCACCCAACAAGGTTTCGAGCTTGTCAATGCGCCGACTCAGCGCCGGGGCCGACAGATGGATGTGTTCTGCCGCTGCACGAAAACTGCCACGCTCAGTCACCGCGACAAAGGCCTCCAATTGCTGCAGATCGAAATTAATGCGTGCCATGCATCAATCGTAGCAAAAGTTGCACTTCACAGAAATTTAGAAACCTCCGATGATCCACGCGTTGCTAAAACTTAATCGGAGCCCCCTATGTTGCCCATCCTCAAGACACTGCACTTTCGCCTGACACCGGTGATTGCGGGCCTGACACTTCTGACAGCAAGCACTACTGCGGCACTGGCGCAAAGCTGGCCCGACAAAACCCTCACCATCGTGGTACCCACCGCCGCTGGCGGGGCCAACGACGCCATGGCACGCATCCTCGCCCAGGGCCTGAGCACGCGGCTGGGCAAGCCCGTGATCGTGGACAACAAGGCCGGGGCCAACGGCGCGATTGCCAGTGAGTTCGTCGCCCGTGCCGCACCCGATGGCTACACGATCATGTTTGGCTACATCGCCACCCACGGTATCAACCCGGCGCTGCAAAAATTGAAGTACGACCCGGTGACGGACTTCGAGGCGATTGGCATGGTGGCCGCCTCGCCCACCGTGCTGGTGGCCAGCAACACAGTACCGGTCAAAACCGCCAAAGAACTGGTGCAACTCATCAAGTCAAAACCCGGCAGCTTCAGCTACGCCACCGCAGGCAACGGCACGGCACCGCACATTGCGGGCGAGTTGTTCAAACTCTCCGCCGGGCTGGACGTGGTCAACATCCCCTACAAGGGCTCGGCCCCGGCGGTGGTGGACACGATTGCGGGCAACACCCAATACATGTTCCCCAGTCTGTTCACCGGCTACCCGCAAATTGCGGGCGGCAAGCTCAAGGCGCTGGGCATCGCAGGCGACAAGCGTTCGTCCGTGCTGCCTGATGTGCCTACCCTGGCCGAGCAGGGCATTGCCAACGTCAGCATGTCGCAGTGGTACGCGCTGTTTGCGCCGGCCAAAACACCCAAGGCGGTGATTGAGCGCCTGAACCGCGAACTCAATAGCGTGCTGGCTGAAAAGGACGTGGCGAAAAAGATCGAGGCCCAAGGCGCGGAGGTGGAGCCGAGCACGCCTGAGCAGTTGAAGACGCTGGTGCAAAAAGAAGTGGTGCGCTGGAAAGCGGTGGTGACTGCGGCGAAAATCAAGGTTGAATAAATTCCCGCATCAAGAGAAATGACCATGAATTTGCAAGACTGGATTGGCCGCGTTGAGACGGTCGAAGACATCGCCACCGCCACGCCCTACGCCGCGTTGTCGGCCACGCTTGATCAGCCCGATTTTCAGCGCCCGCCGCCCGGCACGCCGCTGCCTTATCTGTGGCACTGGTTGTATTTTTTGCCGATCCACGCGCAGTCTGACATCGGCCCGGACGGCCACGCCAAGCGCGGCGGCTTCATGCCGCCCGTGCCGCTGCCGCGCCGCATGTGGGCCGGTAGCGATTTTGAATTTCATGAGCCGCTGCTGATTGGTGATGCGCTGAGCCGTACCTCCACCATCGTTGATGTGAGAGAAAAGTCTGGCCGTACCGGCAGCCTGATCTTTGTGAAAGTGCGGCATGAGTTGCGGCGCAATGGCTACGATAAAGTCGCGCTGACCGAGCACCACAACATCGTTTACCGCGCTGCGTCGGGGCCGGATGACGTGGCCCCGCCACCGCAAGCCGCGCCCACCGCGTGGGCCTGGGAGCGCCGCATCGTGCCTGACGACGTGCTGCTGTTTCGCTACTCGGCGCTGACTTTCAATGGCCACCGCATCCACTACGACCGCCAGTACGTCACCGAGGTCGAGGGCTACCCGGGTCTGATCGTTCACGGCCCGCTGATCGCCACGATGTTGATGGATTTGCTGCGACGCCAGCAACCCGATGCGCAGGTCTTGCGCTTTGAGTTCAAGGCGGTGCGACCCACTTTTGACATCCACCCGTTCTCGGTCCACGGCCAGCCCTCGGCGGACGGCAAAACCGTGCGCCTGTGGGGTCGCGACCAGGAAGGCTGGCTCACGATGGATGCCACCGCCACCCTCGCCTAAAGAAGCTTGTAGATGCTTCTACATTTCCGTCATTCCCGCGCAGGTGGGAATCCAGTCCGTCAAAATAAATATAGCTTATGCAACCCTTAAAAGGCATCACCGTCGTCGCCCTAGAGCATGCCATTGCCGCGCCCTTTGCCACCCGCCAACTGGCCGACCTGGGCGCACGCGTCATCAAGATCGAGCGCCCCGGTGTGGGCGACTTTGCGCGCGGTTATGACGAGCGTGTGAAAGGTCTGGCCTCGCATTTCGTCTGGACGAACCGCTCCAAAGAAAGCCTCACGCTGGACGTGAAGCACGAAGAAGCACAAAAAATCCTCATGCGTCTGATCGTCGAGGAAGCCGATGTGGTGGTGCAAAACCTCGCGCCCGGTGCCGCAGCGCGTCTGGGTCTGTCGTACGAGGCGCTGTCCAAAATCAAACCCGGCATCATCGTCTGCGACATCTCGGGCTATGGAGATGACCCACACAATCCCGGCCCCTACCGCGACAAAAAAGCCTACGACCTGCTGATTCAAAGCGAAGCCGGTTTTGTGTCCGTCACCGGCACGCCAGACACGCCCGCCAAAGCAGGCAACTCGATTGCCGACATCGCAGCGGGCATGTACGCTTACACCAACATCCTGGCCGCGCTCATGCACAAGCAGCAGACCGGCCAAGGCCAGCGCATTGACGTGTCCATGCTGGAGTCACTCTCCGAATGGATGGGTTACCCGCTGTACTACGCCTATGACGGCGCCACCCCACCTCCCCGCAGCGGTGCCAGCCACGCCACCATTTACCCCTACGGCCCCTTCCCCGCCGGTGACGGCAAGACGGTCATGCTGGGCCTGCAAAACGAGCGCGAATGGAAGGTGTTTTGCGACAAAGTTTTAACCAACCCGGCACTGGCCACGGACGAGCGTTTTGCCAGCAACGCCAAGCGCAGCGCGGCGCGTGTTGATTTGTCAGCGCTGATCGTCGCGGCTTTTTCAGCCCATACCGCCGAGCAGGTTTCAGCCTTGCTCGAACAAGCGGGCATCGCCAACGCGCAAGTACGCACCATGGCCGAAGTGTGGGAACACCCGCAGCTCCGGGCGCGTGAGCGCTGGCGCGAGGTGGACACCTCGGCGGGCCCCATCCCCGCCCTGCTGCCACCCGGCTCATGGCAACACGGCGCGCCGCGCATGGACGCCGTGCCCGCGCTGGGCCAGCACACCGACGCCATCCTCGCCCATTACGGCTACAGCGCCGAGCGCATCGCCGCACTGCACACCGAAGGCGTTGTGTGAGACTGTCCACGCCTACACCGCTGAGCTATCTGTTCGTGCCCGGTAACCGGCCCGAGCGCTTTGCCAAGGCACTGGCCTCGGGCGCTGATCGCATCATCATTGACCTGGAAGATGCGGTCGCGCCTGCGGACAAAGCCTCTGCACGTGCTGCTATCGCGCAGTGGATGGGCGACCACCCTGCGCACGTAGGCCGGGTGCTGATCCGCATCAACGATGCCGCCACTCCCTGGTACGAGGAAGACATGGCGATGGCCCAAGCCGTGCAGGCGCTGTGCGTCATGCTACCCAAGTGCGAAGCGCCTGGGCAGGTGGCTGATGTGCTGGCCCATTTACCCGCCAGCGCTACGGTGCTGCCTCTGATCGAAACCGCGCGCGGCCTGCTGGCCGTGCAAGCCATTGCCGCTGCGCCCGGCGTGGCGCGCCTGGCCTTTGGCTCGCTCGACTACATGGCCGACCTGGACTTGCCCGCCCACAGCGTGGCGCTGGACTACGCCGCCGCCCACATCGCCATCGCCTCACGCGCCGCCGGCTTGCCCTCACCGTTGGCCGGTGTCACGCCCGAGTTGGACACCGAGCGCGTGAGTGCTGACATGCTGGCGGCCAAGGCCCTGGGCTTTGGTGCCAAGATGTGCATTCACCCCGCGCAAGTCGCAGCCGTGCACACGGCATTGGCCCCCAGCGCACAAGAGCTGGCCTGGGCCCAGCGCGTACTGCTAGCCTGGGCGGCGTCTGCCCGTGGCGCCATCCAGCTGGACGGCAAGATGGTTGACCGCCCGGTCGTCTTGAAAGCCGAGCGCATCGTGGCGCATGCAGCTCGCACCCCCTAATTTTTTCCTTCAAAGCAAACTTCAACGGAGCCCCCATGTCAGCAAGCATCATTGATTCCAAAATTTTCGGCGACATCTTCAGCGACGCCGCCATGCGCCAAGTCTGGTCAGACGAAAACCGCACTGCCAAATACCTGGACATCGAACGCGCGCTGGCCAAGGTGCAGGGCGAGCTGGGCCTGATCCCCCAGGAAGCGGCGGATGAGATCGTGCGCAACTGCCGCCTCGACATGATCGACTGGGCCAAGCTCAAGGCCAAGACCGAGCAAATCGGCTACCCCATCATTGCCGTGGTCAACCAGATCAACGCCAACTGCCGCGACAAGCTGGGCGAGTACTGCCACTGGGGCGCGACCACGCAAGACATCACCGACACCGCCGCCGTGCTGCAAATCCGCGAAGGCCTGGCGCTGGTGGAGCAAGACCTGAAAGACATCTCCGCTGCGCTGGCCAAGTTGGCCCGCGATCACCGCGACACGCCCATCATCGGCCGCAGCAATTTGCAGCAGGCCACGCCCATCACCTTCGGCTACAAAATGGCCAGCATTTTGGCGGGCATTGAGCGCCATCGCGAGCGCTTGCAGCAGCTCAAGCCCCGTGTGCTGGTCGGCGAGTTTGGCGGTGCGTCGGGCACGCTGTCGTCGCTCGAAAAAGGCGCGATGGAAACGCAAGCCGGGTTGATGAAAGAACTGGGCCTGGGTCAGCCACTGATCTCCTGGCACACCGTGCGCGACAACTTTGCCGAAGTCGGCGCGTTTCTGGGCATCGTCGGCGGGTCTCTGGGCAAGATCGCGATGGATGTGAAGCTGCTGATGCAAACCGAAGTGGCAGAGGTGTTCGAGCCCTTCACGCCGGGCCGTGGTTCGTCATCCACCATGCCGCAAAAGCGCAACCCCATTTCCTGCCTCTACATCCACGCCAACATCTCGGTGGCGCGCCAGTTGGCCGCGTCCCTCATGGACGCCATGGTGGCCGACCACGAACGCTCCACCGGCCCATGGGAAATTGAATGGGTGGCCATGACCGACCTGTTCTGCCTGATGTC
The DNA here is from genome assembly GCA_043757205.1 of Comamonadaceae bacterium. Lineage (GTDB taxonomy): Bacteria > Pseudomonadota > Gammaproteobacteria > Burkholderiales > Burkholderiaceae_C > CANCDA01. The sequence goes on from JAYVPU010000054.1 coordinate 9,929, forward strand.
CGGCGCGCTCAAACAAACCAAGTTCATCCTGCAAGGCCTGGAGGTGGACGCCGCCCAGATGCGCCGCAACATCGACATGACCCACGGCCTGGTGATGTCTGAGGCCGTGATGATGGGCCTAGGCCCCTACCTGGGCCGCGAGTACGCGCACGACCTGGTCTATGACATCTGCCGCTCCGCCCTCAAGCAGCAGCGCCCCCTGATCGACCTGCTGGCCGAGCACCCGGAGATCAACAAACATGTCACGCGTGAGCAGCTCGCAAGCTTCTGCGACCCGATGAACAACCTGGGTCAGGCGGGGGTGATGGTGGATCGGGTGTTGGCGTCGTTGGGCTAGGCCTTTGCGGATGCGCGCTTGTCCTGCGGGGCGCGGGCTATAGTGATAGCAGCGAATTTGTTGACTCCGTCGATCCAGCGATGGGTGGAATGAATTGAAAATTGGGTTTCTCAGGGGGACGAGTTAGGCTTCTTCGCATGCGAAAGAAAAAGTAGAAATGGAATTTAAACTCAACGAATATAGACAAGGCGTGACGGATGAGGAGCTCCTCAACAACGTCAGAATGGTTTCTGAACTTATCGGCGATCAATACATTTCATACTCAACATCAGTAGTGTCCCAACGTTTGCACATCAGGACGTCGTAAGTTAATGATTTACTTGTTGAATTTGGTGTTTCAGTCTGGTCTCGATTTGAACGTC
>JAYVPU010000055.1:0-10605 GCA_043757205.1 Comamonadaceae bacterium
CTCATCCCCGTCAAGCTCATCCAGAACAGCGCTGTAAAAAGAATTCTCCAGCGACTTGCGGTTCAGCAAGCCCGTGAGCGCATCTCGGTCGCTATAGGCCAGCAGCTTGTAGATATTGCAATACACATGATGCAAATGGCCAACTGTCTGTAAATCCGCTGCACTCAAGGCGTGCGCTGAATGGATTTCCAAAACCCCTTGCATCTCCAAAGACAGGTCCGAAATCAAAGGGATATAGGTGATGCGCGGGCCATTCTCCCCCGCTTTGGCAACTTCAAGTTTATCCAGACTGTCAAGGCACTTGAGACGGTCCGGGACCTTCTCCAGGGGTTTCATGCTGGAGAAGTCAATCCTCAAAGGATCGGCCACCTTGCCACCACCACCGGCATCCAATGACACCACTTCGAACCAGCGCTTCTCACCCACCTCATGCATCACCTGTGCCACGAGCACACGCCGCACGGACAGCAAATTAAGCACGGCTTTTGCAAGCGTGTATTCAAGAAAATCCCGGTCACGGTGATCCGTGATCTGTATTAAATAGTCGGTCAACGTAGCCATGCCACCCCCATTCTTTAATTGGTTGTTAGGCTATTTTCGCGGCTTGTCGCCACGCCTCAATCTCGGCCTGAGCATCTTCACGCTGCTGCGCCAATTGCGCAAGTGCCACCCAAGCCTGACGTTTGAGCTGATCGTTGTCGAGTTGCGTCAAAGATTGACGAATCAACTGCTGCGCCTTGCCCCACAGGCTCAAGCGTAGGCAGGCAAAACCCGCCAGGTATTGCAACAAGGCGTTGCCGGGCTGGCTCAGCTGCGCGGTTTCAATCCGTGCCAGCCAGTCGGCACCGGGCCCACCTAATGTCAGTTCAAAGCTGTGGTCCAGCACACGCACCAGCTGGGTTTGTTGCTCGGGTGGCAGACTTGCTTTGGGTGATTTCAGCATCTGCTCCCACACGGGCAGCAGCCATTGCTGGGCCAGCGTCACATCGCCCCCCAGCAGCAGCATTTGGTTGGCGGCCTGCGTGGCGACTTCAGGCGTGAGCTGCTCCGAGATCTCCAGTTGAGCCCAGGCTTTTTGCAATTGCGCCGAGTCACGCGCACCTTGAACCCGTTCTCGGGCCAGCCCCTGCAAGATGCTTTGAGCGGCCATGGGCGAAAACGCATGGTGTTTGGCAAGCAAGCGTGCAGTCTCCAAAGCGGCTTGCGTGTGACCGGCCAGCCGCTCGGCTTTGAAGCGAAGGCGCAAGGCCAGGGTGCGACGCGCCAGGCCCTTGGGCAGTGCATTCAACAACCCAAACGCCACTTGGACATCCCTGTCGCCCAAAGCCCAGCGGGTGGCCCTCAACTGCGCGCCTTCATAAAGGATTTGCTCATCCCGGCTGGGTGTTTTGTCCAAGACCATGCGGGCATGCGCATCACGCCCGGTGCGGTCCAGCAAGGCGTGGGCACTCTCGGCGGCCAGCAGGTGAGCCATGGCCCGCAGATTTGCCCCATAGGGCAGCGGATCGTCACTGCTGGCCAACGCTTTTTCTTGAATCAACAAGTTTTCTGCCGACTTACGTGCCCGAATAAAACGCCCGGCCAATAACTGAGCCAGGGCATCGAGCAAGCCCAGTTGCAGAGCCCGTTCTCTTTGCACCATGCGCCAGCGCCGGGCATCGCCAGGTAAAGACAGCAGCACCGACAAGGCCCGTAAGGCCACGTACAGCGTAAAAAATAGGCCGATGAGCAGCAGCAGCACCAGATTGAGCGACAAATCCAGGCGATACGGTGGCCAAAACACGGTGACCGTGCCCTGGTTGTTGCCGGCAAACAGGGCAATGGCCACGGCAATGCCAAACAGTGCCACAAACCAGAGGAGGGCTCTCATCTTGCTTACCGGCCAGCCGCTGCCGTCGTCAACGCGGCCAGCGTGTCATCCACACGGGGCAGTTCCAAGGTTTTCATCTGTCCCTGCAATTGTTTGAGCAAGTCTGCCGCCACTTGTGTCTTGCGCGAAGACGGGTCGAAATAGGTGTTGAGCGAGGCCGTCACACCCACCAAATCGGCGCGGGCGGCGTCGATTTGGCGCGCCAGCAGCCCCAATCGGGCATTCAGCAAGCGGAGTTTGAAATTTTCGCGAACAAAAAACGCCTGGTCGGGCGACAGCAGTGCGGCCTCGGGGTGCTCAATGCGGCTCAAGCGCACCAGACTGCGCACCTCGTCCAACACCACCGCCAAGCTGCGCTGCCACCAGCTCGCCACGCTGTCGTCGCGCTGCGGTTTGAGCGAGCCGCTCGGTGCCACCTTGGCCACCGCATTGGCCAGCGGCAATTCATCGGCCAGTCGCACCAACTCATCCAATTTGACCAGTAAGGCCGGCGTGTCCGACACCGTCGTGCCCTTGATGCGCTCCACATCGCGCGCAATGGCGCTTTGCAGCGCGTTCAAGCGCGGCTGGGCGGCACGCACCACGCGTTGCTCTGCGGTCTTCAGGGCGGCCAGCAGCGGCTCCACGCTGCCGGTCAACTGCGCTTGCTGTTGCGCCAGCCGGATGGAGGATTCAATGTCCACCACTAGGTTTTCATCACGCGAGCGCGACAAGCTTTGCATCAACTCCTCCAACTGGCTGCGCTGCAAGGCCACCTCGTTCAAACGTGCCTGCATCACCGACTGGCGCGCCGCGGTTTCCAGCACCTGCTCCTGCGCTTGCTTGGCCAGGGTGCGCGCCTCAACCGACGTGGCACCCGAGTCGGCACTTTGCCGAGCCAATTGCTCTTGAATGGAAGATAATTTTTGCCACATCAGGACACTGAGCAACAAGGCCAAGAGGGCCATTGCACCGAGCACCAACATGCCGCGCCCCAGGGCAGGCCGCCGCTCGGCCACCGGCTCCGGCGGCTGATCAGTCACCACCACAGGGGATACTGCACCCGACGTGGCTGCTTGGGGAGAATTGGACTCAGCGTTCATCGAATAGATTCTATCGAGCCCACGATGTATAGCACTGCCGGACGTGACACGCAAACAACACCAAATCCAGCCGCCTTGGCCGCCGCCGCAATGCGAGCGTGGGTGGCGACTGCCCGCGCTGCCGACCAGTCCTGAGAAGGCAGACTCACGCGCAGGTTGGCGACCGCCTCGCTGCTGCTGAACAGCCAGACCGAGCCATCACACGCAGCCGCTTGAGCGAGTTGCTGCTGTTGCTTGTCCAGGTGCGGACAAGCCCGCTGATACGCGACCACAAAATCCACCACAACCCCAGCCTCTGTCAGACGGCTGGCCAGCCAGTCACGCCCCACGCCAACATCCACGCCCTGCACGGCACCCATTGCCTGAGCGTCGCGGCCACGCACGATCAGCACCCGCTGCCCCGCCCGCACATGCGGCCCCACCTGCCGCCAAAGCGTCTCGGAGTCAAACTGTGCGGCCTCTGGCGACGGCGCATCAATCAATTCAAACGGCACACCGGCTTGCTGCAAGGCCTGAACGGTTCCCGGCCCGGTTGCCCAAGCGCGTGGTGTTGCTATTTTTTCAATAGTTGCTTGTGCTACTTTCCATTGGCTTACAGCCGGTTTTGATTCAAAAAATCCAACCACTGCGTTGGCGCTGACAAACATCACGGCAGCATAGACACCCACATCCTGCCAGGTCTTTTGTACGGGGCCAGGGTCGTCCACAGGAAGGATGTCGATCAGGGGTAGCGCTAGGGCTTGCAGCCCTGCCGTTGAGAACGCGTGCACCCACGCAGCGGCCTCGCGGGCCGGGCGGGTCACGATGACGCGCGAGCCGCCCGGTTGAATCAAAGCTGTCATCAAAACGTCTGCGACTCAGCAGGCGCGGACGTCGCTCCGGCGCGCGTCATGGCGGCCTTTAGGCTGGCCGCGACCTGCTCGCCCAAGATCGTCGCCGCAGCCACGTCACTCACCAGAGCGCTGGCCTGCGCATGCACCAGCGCGATACGGCCTTCAGGGTCGCCCCAGATCGCTTCAATCTTCAATTGCTCACCTTGCAACGTGGCATAGGCTGCCAACGGCATGGAGCAACTACCCCCCATGGCCCGGCTGACGGCGCGCTCGGCGGCCACCCGCAACCACGTACCGCTATGCGCCAGAGGCGCGAGCAACTGCATCACGTCGGAACGTTCACTCAAAATCTCAATCCCCAGTGCCCCCTGCCCAGCGGCTGGCAGCATATCCTGCGGATCAAACACGGCGCAAATTCTGGAAGCCAGCCCCAAGCGCTTGAGGCCCGCCGCCGCCAGCACGATGGCGTCATAGTGCCCCTCGTCGAGCTTGCGCAAGCGGGTATCCAGGTTGCCGCGCAAAGGCTCGATGCGCAGGTCAGGGCGCAAGGCGCGCAGCAGCGCCACCCGGCGCAGGCTGGATGTGCCCACCACCGCACCCTGGGGCAATTCGGCCAGGTTCGCGTAGCGATTGGAAACCAGCGCATCGCGCGGGTCCTCGCGCTCCATCACGCAGGCCAAGATAAAACCTTCGGGCAGCGCCATCGGCACGTCCTTGAGCGAGTGCACGGCCAGGTCGGCACGGCCCTGCTCAATGGCCACCTCCAACTCTTTGACGAACAGGCCTTTGCCGCCGACTTTGTTCAAGCTGCGGTCCAAAATCTGGTCGCCCTGGGTCGTCATGCCCAGGAGCGTGACCTCATGACCCAGCTCGGTCAGCAGCGCTTTGACATGTTCAGCCTGCCACAGGGCCAGACGGCTTTCGCGGGTGGCGATGGTGAGTTTCATAGTGTTGGTCGGTAAGTGCACTTGTCACCAATCGAATGACGCTCCACCGTCACGGCGGATAAGCCCGGCAAGCGCGGCTCCAGCGTCTTCCAGATGAAGGCGCACAGGTTTTCCAGCGTGGCAGGCCCTAAGCCCGCCACCTCGTCCAGGTAATGGTGGTCGAGCTGCTCGCGCACCACCTCGATCTCGCGCCGTACAAAACCAAGATCCAGCACCATGCCCGACTGCCCCTTGGGCTCACCGCGCACGAACACCTCGGCGTGGTAGGTGTGCCCGTGCACGCGGCGGCTGCCCTCGGCCTCTATCTCGCGCTTGAGCGTGTGCGCGGCGTCAAAGAAAAATCGCTGGCTGATCTCAAACATCATCGAATCCCAATCATCTTGTGCGACTGCACGCTCAAACGCCACTGCGGATGCTGCTGGCAGTAGTCAATCGCCTTGGCCGTGTTGTCGGCACGTGCAGGCCCGTCCATGGGCTGCAAAAAGAAATGCTCAAAATCCAACGCTGCAAAGCGCGCCGGATCCACACCCACCTGCGGGTACACCAGTTTGAGCTCGCTGCCCGCCTTGATGAGCACTTCGGCATGGGCCTTGGGACTGACGCAAATCCAGTCCAACCCCGGCGGCGGTGCCACCGTGCCATTGGTTTCCACCGCAATCATGAAGCCCCGCGCATGCAGTGCCCCCGTTAGCACCGCGTCCACCTGCAACAGCGGCTCACCACCGGTCAGCACCACCAGCCGATTTTTTTGATCCAACGGTGCCCAGGCTTTCTCCACCGCAGCGGCCAAGGCGTCAGCGGATGCGAATTTGCCGCCGTCGGTGCCATCCACACCCACAAAATCTGTATCACAGAAGTTACACACGGCCATGGCCCGGTCCTCCTCCCGCCCGCTCCAGAGGTTGCAGCCCGCAAAGCGACAGAACACCGCCGCCCGGCCCGCTTGCGCGCCCTCGCCTTGCAGGGTGTAGAAAATTTCTTTGACTGAGTAGCTCATGCCTTGCTGTGAGTTGAATTGCCTGAACTGGGGATTTTCGCAGGTTAGGAAAGATGCGTTTGTTTTCGGACGCGAGGAGTTTGGCCCCAGCTTTTGTACGCCCCGGCACTTGGGGTGAGTAACTCCGTTCGTGTCCCCCGCCCTGCGGGCTCCTCCTTGACCTCACTGCGTTACTCACCCCAAGCGCCGGGGCATTAAGCGCGGTTGATTTTCGGCGGCGCAATACCCTACCCCTCGACAAGATCAGGACGGTGGCGTGCTCAGCGCAGCGGCGTAAAGGAGGAGCCCGTAGGGCGGGGGACAGCCGCAGCGCTGAGTGCGACGCTGACCTGATCCCGCGAGGAAGAAGCCAGACAAGAAAAAACTCACGAAAACCGTTGGTTCCGATTAGATCAACCGTGAATAGAATCGCGACACTCACCGGAACACTCAAAAAACTCCCGGCGACTTCAAGTCAGTCACTCAACCCACTAAAAACGCACCACACTCTCATGCATGCCGCTTCAAACCAACTTATTTTTCATGGTGCCATCGTCCTGCTGTTCGGGCTGGTACTTGGCGTGCCCTACGCACGCGCCATTAAACGCGGTGCGCCCGCGCCCATCGTCAATTCCTGGCGAGTTGCACACCTGAGCCTGCCCATCGGTGCCACGCTCATGTTTGCCATTGCCGCCGTATTGCCCGCATTGACTGTATCCACCCCAGTGGCTTGGATCATTGCCATCGCGCTCATTGTTTCGTCTTACGCTTTTTGTGTTGCAACACCGCTGGCCGCCATCACCGGCGAGCGCGGTTTGGCGTCCGGCGGCGTCGGTCTGGGGCAACTGGTTTACCTGGGCAATATGCTAGGAGCCTGGAGTTCTCTTGTTGCAGCGCTCACGCTGGTGTTTGCGGCCTTCATGTCGCTGTAGCGATTGATCCGGTGGATCAATCCAACTTCAAGCCCCAATCACATCCCGCACTGCACCGAGCTGCCGCCGGGACACCAGCAACAATTCGGTCACCCCATTGAGCCGCACCGCCCAGCCCTCGCCCTCTTCGGCATCAAAATGCTTCTCCAGCGCACGTAAGGATCGACGCGCGACCAAGGCATTGCGGTGGATGCGCATGAATTGGGTGGGGTATTTTTCTTCCAGATCACTGATGGAGCCGTCCAAAATATAGCGTTTGGCCAGGGTACGCACGGTGATGTACTTCAACTCGGCTTTGAGGTAGATCACCTCACTCAGCGGCACGCGCTCGGTGCGTCCACGCTCCTGGATCACCAGAACTTCTTCAGGAAAATCGGTCTCCAGACCTTTATTGACTAGCATAAGCCGCTCTACTTTTTGTAGCGCCTGCTGCAAGCGCTCGAGTCGCACGGGCTTGGTCAGGTAGTCCACGGCTTCGAGTTCGAAGGCCTGCACGGCGTGCTCGGCATGGGCGGTGACGAACACCACCGCGGGTGACTGGGGCATGGTGCGCAAGGTTGCCGCCAGAGCCAAACCGTCAGCGCCGGGCATGTGGATGTCCAGCAGCACCACGTCCACCGGCTGGCGGCGCAATTGCTCTATCGCTTGGGTCGCTTTGGCGGCTTCACCCTCGACGCGCGCAGTGGGTGATTTGCAGTCCCCCAGCAGGGTGCGCAGTCGGGCGCGGGCGAGCGTTTCGTCGTCCACGATCAGCACCTTCAATGTCGTGCTCAGGGTCATACGGGCACCTCGATGCGCACATGGAACACACCATCTCTTAAAGCACTTTGAAACTGGCCCTGCACATCGTGCAGCAGGCGCAGACGCGCACGCACGTTGTCCAGCGCAACGCCGTTGCCCGGCTCACCGGGCCCTGCGGGCACGGTGTTGGTGACCTTCACGACGACGGTGGAGCCGCGCCGCTCGGTTGAAATCTTGATGTCCGCCCCTTGGGCACTCGGCTCCACACCATGGTGCACGGCGTTTTCCACCAAGGGCTGTAGAAGCAGCGGGGGCAAACGGGCGATTTCGGCCCGAGGGTCAAGCGACCACACCACACGCAGCCGCTCCCCAAAACGCACCTGCTCAATGGCCAGGTAACGCTGCGCCAAGGTGACCTCTTCACCCAAGGTGACCGATTCACCCTGATCCACCAGTGCATGGCGAAACAGGTCACTCAAATCCTCCAGCAAGGCCTCGGCCTTGGCGGGCTCGGCGCGCACCAAGGCAATGGCGCTGTTGAGGGTGTTGAACAAGAAGTGCGGGCGGATGCGCGCCTGCAACTCCTGCAAGCGCGCCGTGGTGGCCGCAGGCATTTGCCCTCGCGCCCGCAAGGCCAGCGCCGCCACCAGCGCCGCCGACAGCAGTGCGCCAGAGAAGGCACAGGCCACCCAGGGCGCTGGTGTCAAAAGTCCCGCCATGAACAACATGCCACCGCCATACAGCCCCGCCAGCGCACCCAGCAGCACACCCACAAGGTACTGGACTTTGAAAGGCAGGCGGGCCAGCACCCGCTTCGCAGCGCAAGCCGCCACCAGCCAAACCACGGTGGCCGGGAAAGCACCGCCGGTGATCAATGACAGCCGCGCCAACCAGTCCAACAACGATGACGCACCAAACATGGCGCCCACCGCCACTACGGACTCAACAACCAGCACTGCGCGCAAGGCCACCCCCACCGAGCAGGCATCAAAAAGGGGCGTGCGCACCTTCGCGGGCGCGGGCGCTTCGGGCGGCTCCTCCTGGAAGGTCGATAAAATTCGGGTGTCTTGCATGGCCCCCGATTATTGGTGATGTAGCGCGGGCTGCACAATGGGGACTTGCCGCCCTACCTTCGCACTGCCCCTCACGTCCATCATGTCTCAAAATCAATTCGACAAAAAATCCGAAGCCTGGTCGGCGCTGTTCTCCGAACCCATGAGCGATCTGGTCAAGCGCTACACCTCCAGTGTGTTTTTTGACAAACGCCTGTGGCTGGCCGATATCACAGGTAGCTTGGCGCACGCCGAGATGCTGGCGGCACAAGGCATCATTTCTAAAGTGGACCATGCCAGCATTGAAAAAGGTATGGCGCAGATCAAGAGCGAGATCGAGTCCGGCGCGTTTGAGTGGAAGCTCGACCTAGAGGACGTGCACCTCAACATCGAAGCCCGCCTGACCCAGTTGGTGGGCGACGCCGGCAAGCGCCTGCACACCGGGCGCAGCCGCAACGACCAGGTCGCCACCGACGTGCGCCTGTGGCTTCGTGGCGAGATCGACCTGATTGGCGGCCTGCTCACCGATTTGCAAAAAGCCCTGCTCACCATCGCCGAGAAAAACGTCGAAGTCATCCTGCCCGGCTTCACCCACCTGCAAGTGGCCCAGCCGGTGAGTTTTGGTCACCACATGCTGGCCTACGTGGAAATGTTCGCACGCGACGCCGCACGCATGGCCGATGTGCGCAAACGCGTCAACTTCCTGCCGCTGGGTGCCGCCGCCCTGGGCGGCACCAGCTACCCGCTGGACCGCGAGCGCGTGGCACGCGCGCTGGGCATGGTCGATGAACAAGGCCAGCCCCAGGTCTGCCAGAACAGCCTGGACGCCGTGAGCGACCGTGACTTCGCCATCGAATTCACCGCCGCCGCCACGCTGGCCATGGTGCACATCAGCCGCTTCAGCGAAGAGCTGATTTTGTGGATGAGCCAGCCCTTCGGATTCATTCAAATCGCGGACCGCTTCACCACCGGCTCGTCTATCATGCCGCAGAAGAAAAACCCCGACGTGCCCGAACTCGCACGCGGCAAAACCGGCCGCGTGGTCGGCCACCTGATGGGCCTGGTCACCTTAATGAAGGGCCAGCCCCTGGCCTACAACAAGGACAACCAGGAAGACAAAGAACCCCTGTTCGACACCGTGGACACGCTCAAAGACACGCTGCGCATTTTTGCCGACATGGTGGGCGGCATCACCGTCAAGCCTGAAGCCATGGAACGCGCCACCCTCAAGGGCTACGCCACCGCCACCGACCTGGCCGACTACCTGGTGAAAAAAGGCCTGCCTTTCCGAGATGCGCACGAGACGGTCGCCCACGCGGTGAAGGCAGCCATCGGCCACAACGTCGATCTGTCTGAGCTGCCGCTCGCCGTGCTGCAAGGCTTCAACGCCAGCATAGAAAAAGACGTGTTCGATTGCCTGAGCCTGCGCGGCTCGCTCAATGCGCGCAACACCCTGGGCGGCACCGCGCCAGTGCAGGTGCGGGCGCAGATTGCGCGGCATCACGCCCGGCTAACCATAGACTAATTGAGAGGCCACGCCATCGCACGACGACTGAGCAGCATTTTCAATGGGTTCAATGGGCACGCTAAGGCGCCCGTTACTGCCGAAATCCGGCTTCCTGACAGCATCGCCGATACCTGCGGAATCGAGAGTTAGCATAGAGACATGACAGAACCAAAAACATACAGTGGCAATGGTCTGGCGGTCGAGGTCGTTGACCCGGAAAACATTACCAAAGACGAGTGCCTGCAACTAGCGCTGGCTGGGAAAGACGCTTGGAACTCATGGCAGAGCGGGCTTAAAGTTCGCACTAGCGAGTCAGACCCTTCGCAAAAAAAGGGCGATTTTTCAAGCGTGGATTTCCGCGACTTCCAAATCAATTTCAGCGGCTTTGAATTCGGCCGTGAAGCCAACTTTGAAGGAGCCAGATTTGGTGACAGCACTAATTTTTCAGAAGCACGATTCGGAGATTTTGCAAACTTTTCGGGCACGAATTTTGGGAATAACACGTGGTTTTTTGGAGTGGGCTTCGGCAATTGCACGATGTTTTACGAAACCGTGTTTGGTCACTATCCTGAATCCGTGACTTCATAGTCGGTATTTCCTGATTTCCCTATTGAAATCAAGCACTTAGCGCTCATCTGAGATTAACCCTGAAGGTGAGATCAAGA
>JAYVPU010000056.1:0-10599 GCA_043757205.1 Comamonadaceae bacterium
AAGACCGCCGCCCTGCCCTGCACCGCGTAGGCACCAGCCTTGCCCAAAGGCTCGCCGCTGGCCACATAGCGCTTGATCTCTCGCGAACTCAGAGCTGCAAAGCTCACGCGCGAAACACTCAGGGTCTGATCGCGTTTACGCACACCGCCCACCGCCACGACGGTGAGCACCCGGTGCGTGTGGCCCGCCAGCTCAGCCAGCATGCGCTCGGCATCCCGCTCATCTACAGGCTTGCCGTAGATCTGGCGGCCCAGCGCCACGGTGGTGTCCGAACACAGAATGGGCGCGGGGGATAAGCCACGGCGCTTGAGACGCTGTACCGCCATGTCGAGCTTGAGCCCAGTCACGCGCTGCACATAGGTGGCGGGAGCCTCGTTGGGCAGCACAGCCTCGATGCCTTCTGCATCCTCATGCGCGTCGGGCAGCAGCAGCTCGTAGCGCACCCCCAACTGCTCCAGCAATTGACGGCGGCGCGGGCTTTGGGATGCGAGGTAGATGAAATTCGCTTTCATTCGCGGTGATAAGGATGGTTGGCATTGATAGACCAGGCGCGGTAGAGCTGCTCAATCAACAGCACGCGCACCATGGCATGGGGCAACGTTAAATCAGACAGTCGGATGCGCTCATGCGCGGCCTGGCGTAAAGCCGGGTCCAGACCGTCTGGCCCGCCAATGACCAGCGCCACATCACCGCCTTCAAGTTGCCATCCCTTAAGCTTGCCCGCCAGTGCTACCGTGGTCAAATTCGTGCCACGCTCGTCCAAGGCCACTATGCGCGTGCCTTTGGGAATGGCGGCTTCGATGCGCACGCGCTCGGCGGCATAAAGCTGCTCTAGCGTCTTGGAACCGCGTGCCTCGGTTTTGACGGCCTTGAGTTCGAGTTTAAACTCTGAGGCGGGAAAGCGCTTGGCGTAATCGTCCCACGCGGTCTGGGCCCAGTCGGGCACCCGCTGGCCCACGGCCACAATCAGCAGCCTCATGCCAAGCTCGCTCAGGCCTTGCTGGCCGGGGTCTTCTTCGCCACCTTTTTGGCTGGCGCTTTAGCGGCAACCTTGGCGAGTACTTTGGTCGCAGACTTGGCGGGTGTTTTGGCGACAGGTTTGCCAACCACAACCACCTTGGGTTTGCTCGTCGTTTTCTTGGCCGCAGGTCGTTTAACGGGTGCAGCTTTAGCTGCATCCTTCTTCACCTGAGCCTTGGAGGGGAAGGTCTCCATCACGCCCTTCTTGGCCGCGTTGGAGCGTTTCAAGCTGGTACTGACCGGCTTGGCTTCTTTGGCGGGTGCTTTGGCTGCAACAGCGCTCACAGGCTTGTCTGCACCAAACTTCAAGCGCACCGGCTTGTCGCCCCACAGGTCTTCCAAGTGGTAGTACTGGCGGATATTGGGTTGCATCACGTGCACCACGGCCGCGCCGCAATCGACAATGATCCACTCGCCGTTTTCTTCGCCCTCCATGCGGGGCTTGGCAAAGCCTGCTTCTCGCACCGCATCGCGCACACTCGCGGCCAAGGCCTTGGTCTGGCGGTTGGAGGTGCCCGAGGCGATGATGACCCGCTCAAACAGCGCCGAAAGATGCTCGGTATCGAACACCTGGATGTCCTGGGCCTTCACGTCCTCCAGGCCATCAACAATGGCGCGCTGGAGTTTTTGGATGTCTTTTTTAGCGGCAGTTTCTGTAGTCATCAAATGGTTTCAAAAAGGTGATGGTTAGCAATATAGCGTGCAACGGGCTCGGTCACCAGAGGCAAGATGTCCTGATGGTCGGCAATGCGTGCACGGATGAGTGTGGCGCTGACGGGCATGTTTGGCATTTTCAGCGGGTGAAAATGGTTGGGCATGGGGTCTGAAGACGTTGAGTTTTGAGTGCCAGATGTGGCCTCTTCATTCGTCAATATAGCGCGAGCAGCTACGCAAATTATAGCAAGTTGGGCGATGGCCTCAAACTCATGCCAGGTACTGAAGGCCCGCGCCTGGTCTTCCCCCAGCACCAAAAACAGATTGGCATCAGGGTATTCGGCATGCAACTCGCGCAAGGTGTGCACCGTGAAAGTCGGCCCCTCGCGCCGGATTTCCCGCTCATCCACCACAACTTTAGGCAAGTCAGCAAACGCCAGTCGGGTCATCGCCAAGCGATGCTCGGCGGTGCTGAGCGTTCTGGTCTTGTGCCAGGCCTGCCCCGTCGGCAGCACGCGCAACTCGTCCAGATATAACTGTGCAATTGCCGCCTGCGCCAATGCCTGATGCGCCAAGTGCGGCGGGTCAAAGGCACCGCCCAACACGCCCAGCCGCTGAATACCCAAGCTCAAACCCACTCCTTGCGTGGCAAAAACTGCGTGTACAACGCGGCCTCAGGCGAATCCGGTTCAGGCTGGTGCTGGTAAGACCAACTCGCCAGCGGCGGCATGGACAACAAAATGGACTCGGTACGCCCGCCCGATTGCAGACCAAAATGCGTACCCCGATCCCACACCAGGTTGAACTCCACGTAGCGTCCCCGGCGGTAGAGCTGGAAGTCGCGCTCACGCTGACTATGCGGCGTGTTCATGCGGCGCTCGATCAAGGGCAGATAGGCCCTTAAAAAGGCATCGCCTACTGCACGCACCATGGCAAAGCCACCGTCAAAGCCCAGCTCGGAAAAGTCGTCAAAAAACACCCCACCAATGCCGCGCGCCTCTAGCCGGTGCTTGAGGTAAAAATAATCATCACACCAGTTTTTAAAGCGTGGGTACTTGTCAGCCCCAAAAGGGGCCAGTGCATCGCGACACTGGGTATGAAAGTGCACGGCGTCTTCTTCAAAACCGTAGCAAGGCGTCAAGTCCATGCCGCCGCCAAACCAGCACACCTCTTGCCCATCCGCACCCTTGGCGGCGAGCATGCGCACGTTCATGTGCACGGTGGGTGCATAAGGGTTACGGGGATGAAACACCAAGGACACGCCCATGGCTTCAAACGGCGCACCATTCAGCTCAGGTCGGTGTTGGGTGGCCGAAGGCGGCAGCTTCGGGCCATGGACGTGCGAGAAGCCGCAACCCGCTCGCTCCAGCACCGCCCCGCCTTCCAAAATTTGGGTTACCCCATTGCCCTGTAGCAACTCGCCTGGCGCTTTGGTCCAGACATCCGCTACAAACGCTTGACCGTCAAGCTGGGCCATGGCGCTGGTGATTCGCGTTTGCAAACCCATCAGGTAGTTGCGCACCACTGCGGTGTGCGAGGTGTCACGCGGAGTCAGGCTCATACTTGAACTACCCCGACACGTGAATCATCAGCCCGATTCAGCAGACGAATGGGCGCCGCATTCTGAGGAATGAAGCCCTTCACACCCTCGTAGATGACGGCAATTCGGGCCATGTCGGTCACGGGGTCACCACTGAGCGTGACAAAGTCCAGCACCACCACTTCGCACCGCGCGTAATCCAGTCGCGCCAGCCCCAACGGAACATTCGCTTGAACCACGGCCTGATAAAAACCACTGCGCCAGCCGGACAATTTATTGCGTGTGCCTTCAGGTGAGACACCTAGCCAGAAATAGCGGCCCTGCGCACGGTGTGTCTCAAACTGATTTACCGCCTGCGCAACCATGCCCTTTGAAGCACTGCGATCCACGGGTACACCCCCCAACCATCGCAGCCATACACCGAACAAGGGGATGCGAAACAGGCTGTCTTTGCCCCAAAAGTGCACAGGTATTCCAACGGCCCACTTCGTCAAAATCAGCACAACAAAGTCCCAGTTACTGGTATGCGGGTACACCACAACCAGGCCCTGCAAGGCGGGCAAGCCATCAAATTTCACTTGCCAACCCAGCCGCGCCAACACCCAGCGCGCCAATGCGTTGCCGGTGAATTGCACAGGATGAGGTGGGGGAAATTCGTTGGCCGTGCGCATCAGTTTCTCATGGCTCGGTGACCAATGTCAGTGCGGTACTGCATGCCATCAAAATGAATGCCTTGGGCCAGCTCATAGGCCTTTTGTTGCGCCTGCTTGACCGTGTCGCCCAGCGCAGTGACGCACAAAACACGGCCGCCGCTGGTGAGCACCTGACTGTCTTGCATGACCGTACCTGCGTGGAACACCACCGACTCGTCCGTGTCTTTGGGCAGGCCGGTGATCACATCGCCTTTGCGCGGGCTCATCGGGTAGCCCGGGGCCGCAATGACTACGCCCAGGGCAATGTGGCGATCCCACTCCAATTCAATTTGATCGAGTTTGCCGTGTGGCCCGGGCTCGGTCGCCGCCCACAACACGTCGACCAAATCGCTTTTGAGGCGCATCAAAATCGGTTGCGTCTCCGGGTCACCCATGCGGCAGTTGAACTCCAGCGTCTTGATGTGGCCTTGCGCATCAATCATCAAACCGGCGTACAAAAACCCGGTGTAAGGGATGCCGTCTTTTTCCATGCCCTTGATAGTGGGCATGATGACCTCGCGCATGGCACGGGCGTGCACCTCGGGCGTCACCACGGGGGCGGGCGAATAGGCACCCATGCCGCCGGTGTTGGGGCCTTGGTCGCCATCCAGCAATCGTTTGTGATCCTGGCTGGTGGCCAGGGCTGTGACGTTTTTACCGTCGCACAGCACGATGAAGCTGGCCTCTTCGCCCGTCAAAAATTCCTCAATGACGACGCGTGCGCCACCGCTGTTGTGGCTCACGCCCAGCGTGTTGTCCAGCAACATGAAATCAATCGCCTCGTGCGCCTCGGTCAATGACATGGCCACCACCACACCCTTGCCTGCGGCCAGACCATCGGCCTTGATGACAATGGGCGCGCCCATTTTGTCCACGTAGGCATGGGCCAACACCGGATCAGTGAAGGTGTCGTAAACCGCCGTGGGAATGGCGTGGCGCTGCATGAAGGCTTTGGAGAAAGCCTTGGAGCTTTCCAGCTGCGCCGCCGCTTTAGTTGGGCCAAACACGCGCAGACCGTGGGCGCGAAACTCGTCCACCACACCGGCAGCCAGCGGGGCTTCTGGCCCGACCACCGTGAGTTCTATTTTTTCAGCGATAGCCCACTCGCGCAGCGCCTTGACATCGGTGATGTTGATGTTTTTCAGGCGATTGTCACGCGCCGTACCGCCATTGCCCGGAGCCACATACACCATCTGCACTTTAGGAGACTGGGCCAGCTTCCAGGCCAGCGCGTGTTCACGGCCGCCGCCACCAATGACAAGAATGTTCATAAGGAAATATTTGCGTTGTGATAGACCGCTTGCATGTCGTCCAGGTCTTCCAGAACGTCCAGTAATTTTTGCATTTTGATGGCGTCGTCGCCCACCAGGTCAATGGTGTTCTCAGGCCGCATGGTGACTTCGGCCAGTTCAGGCTTCAGGCCTGCGGCTTCCAGTGCGTTCTTCACCGCCTCAAAATCGGCGTAAGCCGTTAGCACTTCAATCGCGCCGTCGTCGTCGGTGATGACATCTTCGGCTCCGGCTTCCAGCGCCACCTCCATCACTTTGTCTTCACTCGTGCCGGGGGCAAAAATGAACTGCCCAACGTGCTTGAACTGGAAAGCCACCGAACCCTCAGTGCCCATATTGCCGCCGTGCTTGCTAAAGGCAAACCGCATCTCGGCCACGGTGCGCACACGGTTGTCGGTCATGGTGTCCACCATGATGGCCGCGCCGCCAATGCCGTAGCCCTCATAGCGAATCTCTTCGTAGTGCACGCCCTCTTGGTTGCCGGTGGCTTTGTCGATGTTGTACTTGACGCGGTCGGCCGGCATATTGGCGGCCTTGGCCTTTTCCACCGCCAGACGCAGGCGCGGGTTGGCGCTTAGATCACCGCCACCGGCACGGGCCGCAACGGTGATCTCGCGCACGATGCGCGTCCAGATCTTGCCCCGTTTTTCGTCCTGCCGCCCTTTGCGGTGTTGAATATTGGCCCATTTACTGTGTCCAGCCACGCAGAGTCCTTAAAAGTTCGTTACGCCATGGGTTCCGATTGTACTTTTTGGGCACAACATGGCTGATTCGGCATCGATGTCTACAGACAGAAGCTCAGGAAAACAGCACTTACAGGTGCCATAATTCAAGCAGAACTGCGACTATCCATCATCCAAACGCATCCTGGCACGCACCTTTGGCTACCGAACAAGAACTCTCAGATTTCCTGAAAAGCGTCGAAAAACGAGCTTTCAAGCGTTCGGTTTATCACGTCCGCAATGAGGAATCCGCCCTGGACATCGTTCAGGACAGCATGATGAAGCTGGCTGAACACTATGGCCACAAACCGGCAGACGAGCTGCCCATGCTGTTCCAGCGCATTCTTTCCAATTGCACACTGGACTGGTTTCGTCGCCAAAAAACGCGCAACGCTTTGTTTTCCAACATGAGTGACTTTGAATCAGGTGGGGACGATGGTGATTTCGATCTTCTGGATGTTTTGGACACTTCCAACGACTCACAACAAGTCGAGAGCGCAGAAAGCTCCACCGAACGCGCCCAAACTCTGCATGAAATTGAATTGGCGGTTCAAGAACTCCCCGCCCGTCAACGCGAAGCCTTCCTCATGCGTTACTGGGAGGAACTGGACGTGGCGGAGACCGCCGCGTCCATGGGCTGCTCTGAAGGCAGCGTAAAAACACACTGCTCCAGAGCCGTTGCGGCCCTCAGCAAAGCATTGAAAGCCAAGGGGATACGACTATGAATCACGCTACACACACCCGAAACACCCCGGTCCAGGATTGTTTTGCCCTGAAGCTGACAGCCCGCCTGTCCGACGCCACAGACGCGCTGCCGCACGACATCAGCGAGCGCCTGCGTGCAGCGCGCATGCAAGCGATGGCCGTGCGCAAACAGGCCAAACTCGTCACGGCCTCCCATGTTCAATCCAACGGCGCGTCTGCCACCCTTACCTTAGGGGGCTCAGAGTCCGACTTCTGGCGTCGTGCAGCCTCCCTCATACCCCTGTTGGCCTTGGTGGTTGGCTTGTTTGCCATTCAGCTCCTGGGCAACGATGAGCGCGCCCGTGACCTTGCCGACATTGACTCAGCCCTTCTGACCGACGACCTGCCGCCGGCAGCCTATACCGACCCAGGTTTTGCCCAGTTTCTCAAATCCCATCGTGACCAGTAATTCCCAGGCAACATGAAGACTGTAGTAACCACGAGTTCAAGGGGCCAGATTCACTGGGGTGCTGCTGCGCTGCCTGCCTTGGTGTGTCTTACATTCATTGGCTTGGCTGCACCTGCTTCATTGACCTTGGCTCAAGGTCAGGCAGCGCAAACCACACCTGCGCCAGCCTTGGACAAACGGGAAACGCCCAAGGTGGCCATACCCAAGCCAAGCGAAGTATCAAAACCAGCGCCTATCACCCAACCCAACTGGGCCGACCTGACGCCAACACAGCACAAAGCCCTGAAACCGCTGGCGGCCCAGTGGGCGCAACTGGGCGTTGAGAGCAAACGAAAATGGCTGGCCATTTCTAAAAATTACGACTCTTTGCCACCTGTAGAGCAAGCCAAGATGCACAGCCGGATGAGTGAATGGGTGTCACTCAGCCAGCAACAGCGGACTGAGGCGCGTTTGAATTTTGCTGAGTCCAAAAAGCTCCCTGCTGACGAAAAAGCAGCTCACTGGCAGTCTTACCAAGGTCTCAGCCCTGAAGCAAAACGAAAGTTGGCAGCCCAGGCCCCCGCCAAGCCCAACGGTGTCGCAGTTGTCAAACCCATTCCTGAGAAAAAACTGGCCGACGTGACCGTCGCGCCTCACACCCCCCAACAAGGAGCGAAGCTGGCAGGCTCCCACCAGGCCGTGAACCCGAACACATTGCTGCCGCAGCGGTCTGCCCCGGCTGAGACCACTTCGCCCCAAAAGTAGTGAGCCTTCAGAACCCGCCACTTGTTGCGCCCGGTCTGGCTCGGCGCATGGCCTGCTGGCTGTATGAAGGTATGCTGCTGTTTGCGGTACTTTTCATTTCAGACTACCTGTATAGCGCCCTGTCGCAAACTCGCCATGCGCTGGACAACCGGCACTTGCAACAGGCTTTTTTGTTTGTGGTGCTCGGCATTTACTTCACTTGGTTCTGGGCCAAAGGTCAGACCCTGGCCATGAAAACGTGGCGCATTCGGCTGGTTGATCGCCTGGGCCAACCCGTCACCCAAGCCCGCGCTTTGCTGCGCTATGTTTTGAGCTGGTTCTGGTTTTTGCCTGCGCTGGCCGCTGTGGCGTCTTTCAAATTTTCAGTGCCGGAGTTAGCCGTTTTATTGTTCGGCTGGATCGCTGTTTGGGCCTTGCTCAGCCGCCTTCACCCTTTGCGGCAGTTCTGGCACGATGCATGGGCGGGTACTCGACTGATCGCGACTGATTGATGCCCCCTAACGAATTTAATGTCCAGACGCACAAGCGTCGCACCGGCTTCACCCGCATGTGGCACGCCCTGGGTTTTGCCCTGTCAGGCCTGCGCGCGGGATGGGGTGAAACAGCGTTTCGGCAAGAAGCCATGGCTGCCTTGATCTTGCTGCCCGTGTCAATTTGGCTCGGGCGTAATTGGGTGGAGACCGCTGTGCTGGCCGGATCGGTGCTGCTCGTGATGATCGTGGAGTTGCTCAATACCGGCATTGAGGCAGCCATCGACCGCATCGGCCCAGAATGGCATGCCCTGTCCAAACGCGCCAAAGACATGGCCAGCGCCGCCGTGTTGCTGAGCCTGCTGCTGTGCGCGGGCACCTGGGCCGCTGCGCTCTACCAAAGGCTGACCTAAAGCCCTCGCCCATGACACCTGCTTTTTCTGTCTGCGTTTACTGCGGCTCTCGCCCAGGTGCCCAACCCGAATTTGCGCAAGCCGCCCATGCCGTGGGCACCTGGATCGGCCAGCACGGCGGGCAGTTGGTCTATGGCGGCGGCAAGGCCGGCTTAATGGGCATCGTGGCCGAAGCCACACTCCAAGCCAAGGGGCGCGTCGTCGGCATCATCCCCCGTGTCATGGCTGAGAAAGAGTGGGCCAATCAAGCCTGTACCGAGCTGCACATCGTGGACACCATGCACGAGCGTAAACGCATGATGGCCGAGCGCGCCGATGCTTTTTTGGCTCTGCCCGGCGGCATTGGCACGTTTGAAGAGTTGTTTGAAGTCTGGGCCTGGCGCCAACTGGGCTTTCACGACAAGCCTGTCGGACTGCTCAATATCGAAGGCTACTACGATGGGTTGCTCAAGTTTTTGAAATCTACCGTGGAGCAGCAATTCATGAGCGACTGGCAAATGGGTCTGATCCACACCCACAGCGAACCTCATGCCCTGCTCCAGCGCATCGTGCAAGACGCAGGCTTTGCACCTGCGCCCCAACTCGAAGCGATCTAGACCGCTGCGTCGTCCAATTCACCGGTTCGGATGCGCACCACGCGCTCCACGGCGGTGACAAAAATCTTGCCGTCACCAATCTTGCCGGTGTGCGCGGCCTTGATGATCGCATCAACACAGCGATCGACGTCGTCAGTCTTTACCACCACCTCCACCTTCACCTTGGGCAAGAAGTCCACCACGTACTCGGCACCCCGGTACAACTCGGTGTGGCCTTTTTGGCGACCAAAGCCTTTGACCTCAGTCACAGTCAAACCGGTGACGCCGCATTCAGCCAATGCCTCACGAACTTCTTCCAGCTTGAATGGTTTGATGATGGCGGTGATTTGTTTCATTTGCGTCTTTCCTTTTCGTTGAGATTTGCCTGATGACATCAAGCCCGGAACTTGTTGGTAATAGGATAACGCCAATCCTTGCCAAAACTGCGGTGCGTAACGCGAATTCCCACCGGTGACTGGCGGCGTTTGTATTCATTGATCTTGATGAGTCGGGTGACCTTCTCCACATCGGCCCGCTCAAAGCCCTGGGCGATGATCTCCTCAATGCCCCCGTCGTTCTCCATATAGCGCTCAATGATCGCGTCCAGCACCTCGTAGGGCGGCAGGCTGTCTTGGTCCGTCTGATCAGGTCGCAGCTCGGCGCTGGGCGGGCGCGTGATGATGCGCTCTGGGATGGGCGACTCTCCCGTGCCATGCGGATCATGTGCATTGCGCCAGCGCGCCAGCCGAAACACCGTCGTCTTGGACAAGTCCTTGATCACCGCAAAGCCTCCGGCCATGTCGCCATACAGCGTGCAATAACCCGTCGCCATCTCTGACTTGTTGCCCGTGGTCAGCACAATGCGCCCACTCTTGTTGGACAAAGCCATCAAGAGCGTGCCGCGAATGCGCGCCTGCAAGTTTTCCTCGGTCGCATCTTCGGCCAAGCCACGGAACTCATCGGCCAATGACGCTTTAAAGGCCTCAAACTCGGGCCGTATCGATATCTCGTCATAGCGCACCTTCATTCGGTCGGCCATCTCACGCGCATCAATCCAGCTGATGTCCGCAGTGTAGGGCGATGGCATCATCACCGCGCGCACACGCTCTGACCCCAGGGCGTCCACCGCGATGGCCAGCACCAGCGCCGAGTCAATCCCGCCCGACAGGCCGAGGATGACACCGGGGAATCCGTTCTTGCCCACGTAGTCCCGTACCCCCAGCACCAGCGCATCCCACAGGTCCGCATCGGGGCTGCGTTCAGGCTCCACATTCGCTATTAATTTAATAGCTGCTTGTGCACTTTCCACATGCACTTCAAAGCTATT
>JAYVPU010000057.1:0-10584 GCA_043757205.1 Comamonadaceae bacterium
ATTTTCCGCAAGGATGAAAACCGGACCTTCCCGGTCACCATCACCCGCGAGGAGATCAAAACCCAGTCCGTCAAAGGCAAAGTGATGGAGCCCGGCTACGCTTGGGTTCGTTTGAGCCAGTTTCAAGAGCGCAGCGTGGAAGACTTTGTGCGCAAGCTCGAAGAGATCTACGCGCAAGAGCCCCAGCTCAAAGGCCTGGTGCTTGACCTGCGCAATGACCCCGGCGGCCTGCTGGATGCCGCTGTGGCCGTGTCCGCCGCGTTTCTGCCCGACAACGTGGACGTGGTCTCCACCAATGGCCAATTGGCGGAAAGCAAATTCATTTACAAGGCCGCTCCCGAGTTCTACCGCTATCGCGGCAAAAATGACCCTCTCAAGCGCCTGCCTGCGGCGCTGAAATCCGTGCCCCTGGTCGTATTGGTGAATGAAGGCTCGGCCTCAGCCAGCGAGATTGTGGCGGGGGCGCTGCAAGACCACAAACGCGCCATCGTCATGGGCAACCAGACCTTTGGCAAAGGCTCGGTGCAAACCGTGCGCCCACTCGGGCCCGACACTGGCCTAAAGATCACTACCGCGCGCTACTACACGCCCAGCGGCAAATCCATCCAGGCGCGCGGCATCGTGCCCGATGTGCTGCTGGACGAATCCGAGGCGGGCAATCTGTTTTCTGTGCTGCGCACCCGAGAGGTCGACCTGGACAAACACCTGACCAGCGGTCAAACCACAGAAGCCAAAGACCCAGCGCGCGAAAAAGCGCGTGACGAGGCACTGAAAAAACTCGAAGAAGAATCCAAAAAACTACCGCAAGAACGTAAACCGACGGAGTTTGGCGGTGACAAAGACTTCCAATTGACCCAGGCGCTGAACCGTCTCAAAGGCCTCACCGTGATCGCCAGCAAAACCTTGACCGAGCGCAAGGAAGAGTCCAAGGACAATTGACAGGCGCATGACCGACGACCAGCTGCTGCGCTACTCGCGCCATATCCTGCTTGAAGAAATAGGCATTGAAGGCCAGCAGCGCATCCTGGATGCGCACGTGCTGGTCATCGGTGCGGGTGGGCTGGGCTCACCCGTGGCCCTGTACCTGGGCTCAGCAGGCGTTGGGCACATCACGCTGGTGGATCACGACGTGGTGGACCTCACCAATCTGCAACGCCAGATTGCCCACAGCGCAGCGCGCGTGGGCCAGCCCAAAACCGAATCGGCGGCGCAAGCCGTTGCCGCGCTCAACCCTGAGGTGCGCGTTGAAGTTATCTCCCAGCGTGCCGATGCAGCCCTACTGAGCACGCTGGTGGCACAGACCGATGTGGTGCTTGACTGCTGCGACAACTTCGCCACGCGTCACGCGGTGAACGCCGCTTGCGTGCGCCACGGCAAGCCCCTGGTCTCGGGTGCGGCCATCCGGTTTGACGGGCAAATTTCCGTCTATGACCCGCGCTCAGCCACCTCGCCCTGCTACGCCTGCGTTTTCCCGCCGGACGCTGCATTTGAAGAAACCCGCTGCGCCACCCTGGGCGTATTCGCACCGCTGGTGGGCATCATTGGCACGATGCAGGCTGCGGAGGCCTTGAAACTGATCACGGGTGTGGGCAGCACCTTGGCAGGGCGATTGTTGATGCTCGATGGCCGTAACATGGAATGGAACGAGGTGCGCCTGCCGCGCAATGCTGACTGTTCTGTGTGTGGGGCGGCCCTGCACTGCGGCTACTCAATGGCAACTGCCGTGCCGTAGTCGAAAATCCCGAGGCCGCTCAGCCTGCGCATCGGCAAACACGCCCAGCCGCTGTGTTCGCGCTTGGCTCTCCTGGTGCGCATAGGGGCCGGGGTTGCGTCGGTAACGGTACGACCATGCAGCGCCTTGGCTCACCATCCACGCCCCCATATCGTGACCATTGAGAGCGACGTGGGACAATGAGCGTCCATACGTGTCCAAGCGTCTAACTTTCACATGCACCAGCTTGCCCATCAGGTGCGAAGCCAACATGTCGCGTGACACCACGCCGTAAGTCTGGCAAATCTCCGGAGCATCAATGCCATCGAGTCGGATTTTGTGGGAGGCGTCCCCGCGTGATGGCCGCACCCACAGGGTGTCGCCATCCGTGACATGGGTCACCGTACCTTGCCAGGACGTGGTTCTTGCTGCCGCATGGGCACCAGGCCCCCAAAGGGCGAGCAGCCCTAGAATAAGCAACGCCCACGTGACGGGCTTGCCACGTCCATTGAATAAAGCCATCAATTGCCCCCTTTTTAAGGCCAATTTCCCTACTTTCGCAAACCCGCTGGCCTTTAGACTTTAGTTGAAAATCATGACAAAAGCCTCGCTCACTACCCATTGCCTCACCTCAGTCGATCTGAGCGAGTTGCGTTTGGGTGATGCCCTGGCTTTGCTGGAGCATGGTAACATGGCCGATAAGCTCAGCGCCGAGGCCGGGCCACTGGCCTATGTGCAGAACATCATTGCCGGCTTGTGCGAAATCTCGTTGCGAGACCCGTTGACGGGTTTGTCCAATCGGCGTCAATTCAATTCGGTCCTCACCCACGAAATTGAACACGTGGCACGCTCGGGTAATTCCGCCCTGTTGCTCATGCTGGACATTGATCACTTCAAGAAGATAAACGACCAACACGGCCACCTTGCAGGCGACCAAGTGCTGCAAGCAGTCACCCGCTGCATCACCAGCTGCGTGCGACCACGCGATACGGTGGCCCGTTATGGCGGCGAGGAATTTGCCGTGATCCTGCCCGACTGCAAGGTCGATTACGCAGATGTCGTCGCCGAGCGCATTCGCAAGACACTGGCTGAGTTGAGCATTCAAGTCTCGCCCGTACTGCGCCTTCAGGTCACTTTAAGTATTGGGGGTGCCTTTGCCCCGGTCTGGGTTCGCTCCACGGCCGAGTTATGGATAGAGAGTGCCGACGCACAACTCTACCGGGCCAAGGCCGAAGGGCGCAACCGAGTCTGTATCAACCACCCCCAAACGATATCGGTGAGTGCTGAAGAAAAGAGCCTTCTGTTCAGTCCTATCCGCACCGATCCGCCAGCATGGATTGCAAGTGCCATCGAAGAACCTGCTGACAACAAACCAATGCAAAGAGGGGTCAACCATGAGTGATGTGCGGAATTTCCCGCAGGCGACGCCAGTCGCACCCATCAAGCCCATGGGCAAGGTGCTGGCCATCACCAGCGGCAAAGGCGGCGTGGGCAAGACCTTTGTGTCGGCCAACCTGGCCGCCGCATTGACCCGGCGTGGTCAACGTGTGCTGGTGCTGGATGCCGACCTGGGGCTGGCCAACCTGGACGTGGTGCTCAACCTCTACCCCAAGACCACCCTGCACGACGTTTTCACCGGCAAAGTCGCCATTGAAGACGCCATCATCAAAGCCCCTGGCGGCTTCTCGGTGCTGTTGGCCGGCTCGGGGCTGGTGGAGTACTCACGCCTGACGAATACGATGCGCGACGACTTGCTGGGCATCATGGAGAGCCTCTCACCCAAATTCGATGTGATCATCCTCGACACCGGCGCAGGTATCTCCGACGTGGTCTTGTTTGCCGTCTCCCTGGCCTCTGAAGTCTTGCTGGTGGCCACGCCCGAGCCCACCTCGCTGACCGATGCCTACGCCACCATCAAGGTGCTGGTGGCCCAGCAAAATCGCAGCACCATCCGCACCATCATCAACCAAACCGCCCGCATGGGCGATGGCCGAGCCATCACCATGCAGCTCCAGCAAGTGCTGGACCGTTTTGTGCAGAACAAGCCCGGCCACCAGATTCGCCTAGTTCATGTGGGTGACATCCCGTCTGACCCCGAAGTGCGCCAAGCCGTCATGCGTCGCCAACTGCTGATGCAAAGCACCCCCAGCTGCCCCGCAGGCCTGGCGCTCTCTCAAATCGCCCTCAAGCTGGAAGAAACCGTGATCGCCAAGCTGGCGTGAAGTCGGGGAAGACCCAAACAGTGGACAGAGTGGACAGCGACTCAAGCCGTGACGATCCACCCCTCCAGCGGGTCCATCGTCTGGGGCAATCCATACAGCGGCGCGCCCTGCGCTTGCGCCCAAGCGGCTTGCATCAGGCACAGCACGGCGTCCAACGCATCGCCACTGGGATCGTCCACCAACGCATCACGCTGGGCGTGGGTCAGCTTGAGGCGCAGGCCGAGCCGCGTCTGGCCATGCTCCAGCGCGGTGATGAGGTCTTTGCGGGCGATCAGGCGCTCCGGGGTTTGTTTGGCCTTGTCATCGCTCTTGTAGCTGCGCGAACCCAGCACTTCGCGTGCCAGCAGGCCGGGGTAGCCCTCTAACGCGATTTTTCGTGGGCGGCCTTGGGCATCCACGCCATCCCTCACCGCATGGCTCGCCCCAGGGTGCAAGCCGGGCAGGTGAACGCCCGCCTGCACCAGCAGTGGGACCCCGGCATGCAGCATGTAGGCCACGGGAGGGTTGACCCATTTCATGGACGGGCTGGCCCCCGCAGGCCTATCGGTGGCGCGGTGGGCGAACTTGGCACCCACCGGGCGCGCATCACAAAATGCAGCAAAGCTCGCGCGGATGTCTGCACGGCTCAGGCTGGCGTAATGCTGCATGCAGGCCTGCCACGTCAGCGGCCAGCCCAGGTGTTGCACCAGCTCGCGTGGCAAGCCAAAAGGGAAATCAAAAGCGCCGAGCCAGTCACCCGGCTGATGCAGCCAGTCTGCAAAGCCCTGGAGCGAATTGAAACGCTCCAGTTTTGATAGCAAAACACGCTTGTCTTGTTTGGCCCCAAGGGCTAAGACGATGTTTTTTTGACGGGTGGGGCGACTCGAAAAATCGCAGCCCAGCAGTTGCAGCGTCACACCTGGATCCGTCCCGCAGGCTTTAAGAGCGCCCGATGATGGAGGCCGTGGCCATCAGCTCTTGCAGCAAGGCCAGCGAGGCCGAGCCCGACATGGCGTAGGGGTCGAGTTCGAGCTTCTCTGAATACTTCAACAGAATGGACGTGTTGATATGGCTCAGATTGACCTGGCCCATGGTCCAGCCGCCAAAGCGTCGCTCGGCAATTTCTTCGTAGTGCAAGAGCATCACGTCCTGGTGGCGCGAGTCGCGCTGGATGTGACCGTACAACTCGTTAACCGCATGGCGACCGCCTTCAATCGCTTGCAAGAAGACATTGCCACCAAAACACAAAATGCCGGTGATGCCGCTGCTGGGGTTGTGCTGGCGTGATTGGGCGATGATTTTTTCGATGGCCTCTGGGCTCGAATCCACAGCGCGACTGGCGTAAAGCAGGCGAACCAACATATCAGCTCCTTCGAGGAATCAGGGACAAAAACTCACGGCGCAGGTTGGTGTCTTTCAGGAACACGCCGCGCATGACCGAGTTGATCATCTTGCTGTCCATATCCTTCACACCGCGCCAGGCCATGCAGTAGTGGGTGGCCTCCATGACGATGGCCAGGCCGTCGGGCTGGGTCTTGATCTGGATCAGGTCGGCCAATTGCACCACCGCTTCTTCCTGGATTTGCGGGCGCCCCATGATCCACTCGGCCAGACGCGCGTACTTGGACAAGCCAATCACATTGGTGTGCTCATTGGGCATCACGCCAATCCAGATTTTGCCGATGACCGGGCAAAAATGGTGCGAGCAGGCACTGCGCACGGTGATGGGGCCAACAATCATCAGCTCGTTCAAATGCTCGGCGTTGGGGAACTCGGTGATGGTGGGGGCGTGCACATAGCGCCCCTTGAACACCTCGTTCACATACATCTTGGCGACGCGGCGTGCGGTGTTGTCGGTGTTGTGATCGCGCTCGGTGTCTATGACCAAGCTGTCAAGCACATGCTGCATCTTGACTTCGACCTCGTCGAGCAGTTGCGCCAACTCACCCGGTTCGATGAAATCGGCAATGTTGTCGTTGGCATTAAAGCGTTTACGGCTGGCCTGTAGGCGCTCGCGGATTTTGACGGAAACCGGGGTTCCTTCGTCGGCAGCACTGTTCACTGGGGTATCTTGGGTTGTCTTGAGCATGGGTCAATGTTAATTCAATAGCGGTGACCCGTCAGGAACACCCCCAGACGCATCAAACCGTAGGCCAGACGATCCCGCACGCGCTGCTGCCAAGGGCGTTCGGCGTAGTGGGCAGGGTCCACCCGCAGGCCATGCAACTCCATGGCTTGCACCAGGCTGTTGCGCAGATCGCCTGCAAAGCCAGCATCGTCCACCATCACGTTGGCCTCACGCGCCAGCAGCAGGCTCAAGGGGTCTAAATTAGAGGAGCCCACCGTGGCCCAGTGGCCGTCCACCACAGCCACCTTGGCGTGCAAAAAACTCGGCGCGTACTCGTAGATCTCCACGCCCGCCTGGAGCAGCACGCCGTACACCAGCCGCACCGCGTGAAACTGCATGAAATACTCGTAGCGCCCCTGCAACAGCAAACGCACCCGCACACCCCGCTGGGCCGCATGGATCAGGGCTTTGCGCAACTTTCTGCCTGGCAGAAAGTATGCGTTGGCAATGATCACTTCATGGCGCGCGCTCGCGATAGCCTTGCGGTAGGCACGCTCAATGCTGCTGCGATGGCGCAAATTGTCGCGTAGCAAAAAATCGGCTTTGGCACTGCGCCCCGCTGGGCCTGAACCCTGAGACGGCGGGATGCTCTTGGGTTCATCCTCCCACTCCAGACCCACCGCCTCCTGCAAGGCAAGCCAGGCCGCTGAAAAATCCCGGCTGCGCACATTGCTGGCGGTTTGCACCCGCCACCAGAATTGGGTCATCACCTCATGCACATCGCGCACCAGGGGGCCGGTCACGCGCACAGCAAAATCAAAACGCGGTTCGCTCAAAGTGCCATGGTTGGGATCTTGAAAATCATCCAGCACATTGATCCCGCCACAAAACACCACGCGCCCGTCCAGTATGCACAGTTTGCGATGCAGCCGTCGCCAGCGGTTGGGAATCAACCAGCCCAAATTGCCCAAGGGCGAAAAGATGTGCCAACGCACGCCCGCCTCGTCAAACTGCTTGGCCCAATCTGCCGGCAGGGCAGGCGTGCCCGCACCGTCCATCACCAGGTACACCGCCAGCCCACGACGCGCAGCCGCCAGCAGCGCAGTCGCCACCAGCTGACCCGAGGTGTCGAGGTCAAAGATGTAGGTCTCCATGCGCACCTCAAACTGCGCCCGGTCAATGGCCCGCACCAGGGTCGGGAAATAGGCCTCCCCGCCTTGCAGCAATTGCACTTGATGTCCCGTCCGGAGTGTTCGCACGAATCTAGACCTCAATCAGGCAAGGCAAATTCGGCAATCAGCGGCAGATGGTCTGACATGCGCCACCAGATGCGTCCGCGCGGCACCTGCACATCCACCAAAGTCAGCCCGCGTGCGTACACGTAGTCCAGTTGCACCAGCGGCAGGCGTGAAGGAAAGGTGGCGATGCGCGGTTTTTTAAGCGCCAGTAAATTGACCGTTTTAAAGGCGTTTTCCACACTCGAACCCCAGTCATTA
This sequence comes from Comamonadaceae bacterium, assembly GCA_043757205.1. Classification (GTDB taxonomy): domain Bacteria; phylum Pseudomonadota; class Gammaproteobacteria; order Burkholderiales; family Burkholderiaceae_C; genus CANCDA01. The sequence continues at coordinate 7,477 of JAYVPU010000057.1, forward strand.
AAGTCCCCGGCCACCAACAGCGGTGCAGCGTCTGGCACTTCACGGGCGATGAACTTTTTCAACTGCGCCACTTGCCTGATTCGGCTGGCCGGGATCAACCCAAAGTGCACCACCACCACATGCACCGGACGCTCGTGGAACAGCACCTCCACATGCAACAGGCCGCGCTGCTCGAAGCGGTGGTCCGACATGTCCTCATGCTGGTGCATCACCACCGGCCAGCGTGACAGCAGCGCGTTGCCGTGCTCGCCGTCCCGCGTATAGGCATTGGTGCGGTACACCACCTCGTAGCCTTCAGGGGCGAGAAAGTCGGCCTGCGGTAGATCGGGCCAACGGCTGAAATACTGTGCCTCGCCCCGGTGCAGCTTGCTCACCTCTTGCAGGCACACCACGTCAGCGTCGAGATGCTCGACCGCATGGCCCAGATTATGAATTTCCAGCCGACGCTGTGGTCCCAGGCCCTGTACGCCTTTGTGGATGTTGTAGGTGGCAACGCGCAGAATGGTCATAGTGTCCATTGTGGCAGCCTGCCACGCATTTAGACACCTGAAATAACGCCCGACATGACGGCACCCCAGCGCGCCAATTCCACGCGATTTCGGCCTGTGTGCTTGGCCTGGTAGAGGGCGCGGTCGGCCAGGGTGATCAGGTCTTTGTCTTGGGTGCCGCGCGCGGGGATGCCGCAGACCAGCCCGACGCTGACCGTCACCACACCCAGCCCATCGTTGCCGCTGTGGACAATGGCCAGGGCGGCAATGCCTTGGCGGATGCGCTCGGCCACCGCCAAGGCCCCGGCCTGATCGACCGAAGGCAAGATCACCGCAAATTCTTCGCCACCATAGCGGGCCACCAAATCAGACGGGCGTAGCACCGCCATAGACAAGGCGGAAGCGACCTGTCGCAGACATTCATCACCCAGTTGGTGACCATAGGTGTCGTTGAAACGCTTGAAGTGATCCACGTCAATCATGATCAAGGCCATGGACTGCTGATCGCGGATCGCACGACTCAACTCCGCGTCCAGTCGCTCATCAAAACCACGCCGGTTGATCAACCCTGTCAGGCCATCGTGCCCTGCCAGTCGCTCCAGCTCGATTTGGGCTTTTTTCTCGGTGGTCATGTCGCGAAGTGTCTCGACCACGGCCAATAAATGGCCGTCGGCGTCGTAGATGGGGCCGGCGTCAAAAGCCAGATACAGCTGGATTCCCAACTGCGGCATTTCACACCAATTTTGGGCGTGTAGACCTAAGCCCATGCTGATCGGGTCATCATGCTGGGCGTATAGCGCGTCCAGGTCTTGCGTACGGTTTTGAACGACTAGATCGGCCAGACACGGGCGTTTGGATTCGTACAGTCCGCGCCAATGCTCGTTGGTGCCCACTACTTCGGAGGCCATCAGCCCGGTGAGCCGCTCGCAGGCCTTGTTCCACATCAGCACATGGCCCTTGGCGTCCAGCACAAAGGTGGGGACCACCAAGTACTGCATCAAGTTAACGGCGAAACTGTATTCCGCTTCGCTTACTTTGACCTGTTCCAACTGCCCTTTTTTATTTTTTGTCATGGCTGGCATTCCTTTGTTTGAAGTTGAGGGAAATTAACGCCGAAACTGTCTGAGTTGCTGGAGGTCTTTCACAATTTCTTCTGAATGCCGTGACGTATTCACGGAAAGGTAAGTTTTGGCCACCTTGCCCTGCGGGTCAATCAGGAAGGTGTAGCGCTTGGCCAGCTTGATGACGAGCCAGTTAGACAACGCGCCATAACGTGGCTACATCGGCCTTGGCATCGGCCAGCAGCGGAAAGAGCAGTTTGTATTTCTCGGCAGAGGTCTTGTGCGACTCAGCTGTGTCCACACTGATGCCGACCACCTGCGCATCAAGTGCGGTGAGTTGCTCCAGGTCGTCACGGAAGGTGCAGGCCTCTTCGGTGCAGCCGGGGTGTCGTCCTTGGGGTAGAAATAAAGCACCACCCATTTGCCGCGCCAGTCGCTAAGCTGGCGCAGCTTGCCGTGCTGGTCGGGCAAGCTGAACTCGGGGGCCGTTGAACCCACTGCGGGCACGTCTGCCGCTGTCGCCGCCAGACCAAAGACCGATAACAGCGTACCGGTCAAGGTGCTCAGGGTGCGGCGCAGCAGGGTGTTCATGGTGTGAGCACGGTCACGCCGCCCATATAGGGCCGCAACACGGCGGGCACGGTCACGCTGCCGTCAGCCTGCTGGTAGTTCTCCAGCACGGCCACCAGGGTGCGACCCACCGCCAGACCAGAGCCGTTGAGGGTGTGCACAAACTCATTTTTACCCTGCGCATTTTTGAAGCGCGCATGCAAACGGCGGGCCTGAAACGCCTCGCAGTTGGAGACCGAGCTGATCTCGCGGTAGGTATTTTGCGCGGGCAGCCAGACTTCGAGGTCATAGGTCTTGGCCGCGCCAAAACCCATGTCGCCGGTGCACAAGGACATCACCCGGTAGGGTAGGTCGAGTTTTTGCAGAATGGCCTCGGCATGGCCGGTCATTTGCTCCAACGCCACATAACTTTGGTCGGGATGGACGATCTGCACCATCTCGACCTTGTCAAACTGGTGCTGGCGAATCATGCCGCGCGTGTCGCGCCCGTAAGAGCCCGCCTCGGAGCGGAAGCACGGCGTATGGGCGGTGAGCTTAAGGGGCAGCTCGGCTTCGACCACGATGGCATCGCGCACAAAGTTGGTCAGCGGCACTTCGCTGGTGGGGATGAGGTAGAGCGCGGCGTTATCAGGCACGGCCTCGCCGTCTTGCCCACCTTTTTTGGCGGCGAACAAGTCGCCCTCGAACTTGGGCAACTGGCCGGTGCCGCGCAGGCTGTCGGCATTCACGATGTAGGGCACATAGCACTCGGTGTAGCCGTGTTCCTGCGTCTGCACGTCCAGCATGAAGGCGGCCAGGGCGCGGTGCAGGCGGGCCAGGGCGCCCTTCATCACCGTGAAGCGCGAGCCGGTGAGCTTGACGCCCAGGTCAAAGTCCAGCCCCAGCGGTGTGCCCACGTCCACATGGTCTTTTGCTACAAAATTAAAAGCTGCCGGTGAAGTCCCTGCGCCCGCTGGCGACCATTTTCTGACCTCAACATTGCCATGCTC
>JAYVPU010000058.1:0-10559 GCA_043757205.1 Comamonadaceae bacterium
GTGACGGTGGTTTGTTCGAGCGCTCCCCGGCAGATGAGAGAAATTGCGCTCACGCTTGAAACTGGTGCCACGGTGCAACAGGCTTTGTTGGCCAGTGGACTTGAAGCCTTGGCCCCAAATCTGGATTTAAAAAAATCAGTCGTCGGCGTATGGGGTCGCAAGGTAGGCATGGACCAAGTGCTGAAAGAGCACGATAGGGTAGAGGTCTATCGGCCTTTAAGGGTCAACCCCAAAACCGCACGACGCGAGCGCTTTGCCCAACAAGGCAGCCGAGGGGCGGGATTGTTCGCCCATAGACGAGACGGTGCTAAAGCTGGGTATTGATCCCTGGGAGTGATCCGGGGGGGGGCTATTCCGGGTTAACGACAGTCTGAGTCGATGGTGCTTTGTATGCGCTGTGATTCAACGGCGCGTGCCGAGTCATCATAAAACTCACGCTCACCTTTTTCATTGATTCTTGAAAGCCGGGTGCCTGAATCTAAACCAACTTTAGCCTGGCGCGCTCGGTTGCAATTCTCGACTTTGGCGCTGGCGATGCGGTCTTCATCAGCTTTGCGCTTGGCGGCCTCTGTGACTTCGGCCTGTTTTTTCTTCTCCATCAAACCTTTGTCAACACCCTCGCCAGGTTTGGCCGCTACGGGTGCGACTACCACGCCAGCCGGGGGTGGAGCGCCGGCTTGTGTTTCATTGCTCTTGGCGCGTGTGTTGGGCTGTTTGAGAATGTTTTTCTCGGGCACGTCAGCACCCGGTGGGCGGTCACTGAATACCTTGCGGCCTGAAGCGTCTAGCCATTGCCACTGGGCAACGGCGGCTAAGGAGAAAAAGCAGGCCACAGCGGCTAAAAGAAGTCGGTTCATTTTCATGGCCTCAGTGTAGCGCTGCAAGCTTTGATTTAAAAGCGCAAAACGGGCTTGGGTCGTCCGCCAGTCGCTATTTGACAACCGCCTGGCGGGTACAATCTGCCTTTTGGAGCTTTGACATGCGCCTTCTCGGTAAAGCGCTGACCTTCGACGATGTGTTGTTGGTGCCAGCCTTCTCCCAAGTCCTGCCCAAGGACACCTCTCTTGCGACCCGTTTCTCCCGCAACATCGCCCTGAACTTGCCCCTGGTGTCCGCCGCCATGGACACGGTGACAGAAGCCCGCCTGGCCATTGCCATTGCGCAAGAGGGCGGCATGGGCATCGTGCACAAAAACCTGAGCATTGCCGAACAAGCCGCCCAGGTGGCCAAGGTGAAACGATATGAATCCGGCGTGCTGCGTGACCCGGTTGTCATCACCCCGGACACCACCATTCGCCAGGTCATGCAATTGTCCGAAGACCTTGGCGTCTCAGGCTTTCCCGTTTGCGATGGTGGCAAGGTGGTGGGCATCGTCACCGGTCGCGACTTGCGCTTTGAGACCCGCTACGACCTGCCCGTGAGCGAGATCATGACGCCACGTGATCGCCTGATCACCGTGCCCGACGGCACAACGCCCGCCGAGGCTAAGGCCCTGCTCAACAAACACAAGCTGGAGCGCCTGCTGGTCATCAACAACGCCTTTGAACTCAAAGGTTTGATCACCGTCAAGGACATCACCAAGCAGCTCAACTTCCCCAATGCCGCACGCGATGCCGCAGGCCACTTGCGCGTGGGTGCTGCTGTGGGTGTGGGCGAGGGGACTGAAGAGCGTGTTGAGGCGCTGGTCAAAGCCGGGGTGGACGCCATTGTGGTGGACACTGCGCACGGCCACAGTAAGGGCGTGATTGAGCGCGTGCGCTGGGTCAAACAAAACTACCCGCATGTGGATGTGGTGGGTGGCAACATCGCTACCGGTGCAGCAGCTTTGGCGCTGGTGGAAGCGGGTGCCGACGCCGTCAAGGTCGGCATTGGCCCTGGCAGCATTTGCACGACGCGCATCGTGGCCGGTGTGGGTGTGCCGCAGATCACCGCCATAGACAACGTGGCCATCGCCCTTCAAGGCACGGGCGTTCCCTTGATTGCCGACGGCGGTATTCGCTACAGCGGCGACATCGCCAAGGCCATTGCCTCAGGCGCAGGCACGGTCATGATGGGCGGCATGTTTGCGGGCACTGAAGAAGCGCCGGGCGAAATCGTGTTGTTCCAAGGCCGCAGCTACAAGAGCTACCGCGGCATGGGCTCTATTGGGGCCATGCAGCAGGGCAGTGCGGATCGTTACTTTCAAGAGTCAACGGCCGGTAACCCGAACGCCGACAAACTGGTGCCCGAGGGCATTGAAGGCCGCGTGCCCTACAAGGGCTCAGTCCTGTCCATCATCTATCAAATGGCCGGCGGCCTGCGGGCCAGCATGGGCTATTGCGGCTGTGGAACGATTGCCGAGATGCACGAGCGCTCTGAATTTGTTGAGATCACCTCAGCAGGTATCCGCGAAAGCCATGTGCACGACGTGCAGATCACCAAAGAAGCGCCCAACTACCGCGCTGATTAAACATGACCGCCCACAGGCCCGAACCCCTCACCATGGTGTTCGGGCCTTTGCTTTTTATTCCGCCATGCAACACCAAAAAATCCTGATCCTCGATTTCGGCTCCCAGGTCACCCAGCTCATCGCACGGCGCGTGCGTGAAGCCCATGTGTACTGCGAGGTTCACCCGTGTGACGTGTCGTCCGACTGGGTACGGGACTACGCCAAAGACGGTTCGCTCAAAGGCATCATCCTGTCGGGCAGCCATGCCAGCGTCTATGAAGACAGCACCGACAAAGCGCCTGACGCCGTGTTTGAGCTGGGCGTGCCCGTGCTGGGTATTTGCTACGGTATGCAAACCATGGCGCAGCAACTGGGTGGCAAGGTGGAGGCCGGTCACAAGCGCGAGTTCGGCTTTGCCGCCGTGCGCGCCCGTGGCCACACCGCCCTGCTCAAAGACATTGCGGACTTCACCACGCCCGAGGGCTACGGCATGCTTAACGCGTGGATGAGCCATGGTGACAAAGTCACCGAGCTGCCCCCAGGCTTCAAGCTCATGGCCTCGACCGACTCTTGCCCCATTGCCGGCATGGCCGACGAGGCGCGCCACTTCTATGCGGTGCAGTTCCACCCCGAAGTCACGCACACGGTGCAAGGCGCCGCGCTGCTGGAGCGCTTTGTCATTGGCATCTGCGGCGCACAACCCGACTGGGTGATGCGAGACCACATTGCCGAGGCGGTTGCCCTCATCCGCGAACAGGTGGGAGATGAAGAAGTGATTTTGGGCCTGAGCGGCGGAGTGGATTCGTCCGTTGCAGCGGCACTGATCCACCGCGCCATTGGCGACCAGCTCACCTGCGTGTTTGTCGATCACGGCTTGCTGCGCCTGAACGAAGGCGACATGGTGATGGACATGTTTGTGGGCAAGCTGCACGCCAAAGTCATCCGCGTGGATGCGGCCGATCAGTTCCTCGGACATCTGGCTGGCGTGAGCGACCCGGAGGCCAAACGCAAGATCATTGGGCGCGAATTTGTAGAGGTGTTTAAGGCGCAAGCCGCCTTATTAATTGCGTCAGGTGCTAGTAAAAAAGGAGCAAAGTGGTTGGCTCAAGGCACCATTTATCCTGACGTGATTGAGTCCGGCGGCGCAAAAGATGGGAAAGGTGGCAAGAAAGCCGTCACTATCAAGAGCCACCACAACGTGGGTGGCTTGCCAGAGCAACTCGGGCTCAAATTGTTGGAGCCGCTGCGTGATCTGTTCAAAGACGAAGTACGCGAACTGGGCGTTGCTTTGGGACTCCCGCACGGCATGGTGTATCGCCACCCCTTCCCAGGCCCGGGCTTGGGTGTGCGCATCTTGGGTGAGGTGAAAAAAGAATACGCCGATCTGCTGCGCAGCGCCGACGCCATCTTCATCGAAGAGCTGCACAACTTCAATGACGAAGCCACGGGTAAGAGCTGGTACGAGCTGACCAGCCAAGCCTTCACTGTCTTCCTGCCGGTCAAGAGCGTGGGCGTGATGGGCGATGGCCGCACCTACGACTACGTGGTGGCCCTGCGCGCCGTGCAGACCAGCGACTTCATGACCGCCGATTGGGCCGAGCTGCCGTATGCGCTGCTCAAGAAAGTGTCTGGGCGGATCATTAATGAGGTCAGAGGGATTAACCGTGTCACTTATGACGTGTCCTCTAAGCCGCCTGCGACGATTGAGTGGGAATGATCGGTCTCAGGTCAGCATTAACCCACTAGTCAGTGAGGTGTAAGTGCAGAAATTGATAGTCGCGCCTTGTTTTGATCGTCAACTCCAGAAAGTTACCCATGAGTGCACCTGCTTCTGCCATCGAGTCTGTTTTGGTTGAGAACCGCGTTTTCCCGCCTGCTGAGGCCACCGTCAAATCGGCGCGTATATCCGGCATGGAGGGCTACAACGCACTGTGTGCCGCTGCTGAAACAGACTTCGAGGGGTTTTGGGCGCAATTGGCGCGTGACAACGTGCAGTGGAGCAAGCCTTTCACCCGCACGCTGGATGAGTCCAACGCGCCTTTTTACCAATGGTTTGACGACGGCGAGCTCAACGCCAGTGCCAATTGCTTGGACAAGCACATGGGCACGCCCACAGAGAACAAAACCGCCATCATTTTTGAGGCCGACGGCGGCGAAGTCGTCAAGATCACCTACAAGGAACTGCTGGCCCGCGTGAGCCAGTTTGCCAATGCGCTGACCGCCCACGGCATCCAAAAGGGTGACCGTGTGCTGGTGTACATGCCCATGACGGTCGAAGGTGTGATTGCCATGCAGGCCTGCGCCCGTATTGGCGCAACCCACAGCGTGGTGTTTGGTGGCTTCAGCGCCAAGGCCCTGCAAGAGCGCATCATTGACGCGGGCGCCGTGGCCGTGATCACCGCCAATTTCCAGATGCGCGGCGGCAAAGAATTGCCACTCAAAGCCATCGTGGATGAAGGCCTGGCTTTGGGTGGCTGTGAGTCCATCAAAAACGTGTTTGTTTATGAGCGCACCCAGACCGCCTGCAATATGGTGGCTGGCCGCGACAAAACTTTTGGCCAAGCGATGGCGGGGCAAAGCACCACCTGTGCCCCTGTGGCCGTGGGTGCCGAGCATCCGCTGTTCATCCTCTACACCTCGGGCTCCACCGGTAAGCCTAAGGGCGTGCAGCACGCCACGGGCGGCTATCTACTGTGGGCCAAGCTCACGATGGACTGGACGTTTGACCTGCGCGCTGACGACGTATTCTGGTGCACGGCTGACATCGGCTGGATCACCGGCCACACCTACGTCGCCTACGGCCCACTGGCTGCGGGTGCCACGCAAATCATTTTTGAAGGCGTGCCTACCTTTCCGAATGCCGGTCGCTTTTGGCAGATGATTGAGCGCCACAAGTGCTCTATTTTTTACACCGCGCCCACGGCCATTCGTTCACTGATCAAGCTGGCCGAAGGCGATGCGTCAGTGCATCCTGATCGCTCGGATTTGTCCAGCTTGCGCATCCTCGGCTCGGTCGGTGAGCCCATCAACCCTGAAGCTTGGATGTGGTACTACAAAAACGTTGGTGGCGAACGCTGCCCGATTGTGGACACGTTCTGGCAGACCGAAACCGGTGGCCACATGATCACGCCGCTGCCAGGGGCCACGCCGCTCGTGCCGGGTTCGTGCACTTTGCCGTTGCCGGGCATCATGGCCGCCATCGTGGACGAGGTGGGCAATGACATCCCTAACGGTTCCGGCGGCATGCTGGTGGTCAAACGCCCCTGGCCGTCGATGATTCGCACGATTTGGAACGATCCTGAGCGTTTCAAGAAGAGCTATTTCCCCGAGGAAATGGGGGGCAAGCTGTACTTGGCGGGTGATGGTGCTGTGCGCAGTGCAGATCGGGGCTACTTCCGTATCACTGGTCGCATTGATGATGTGCTGAACGTCTCAGGCCACCGTATGGGCACGATGGAAATCGAATCCGCGCTGGTGGCCAAGACGGATCTGGTGGCTGAAGCCGCTGTGGTCGGGCGCCCGGATGATCTGACCGGTGAGGCGATCTGCGCCTTCGTGGTGCTCAAACGCCCCTTGCCCACGGGCGATGAAGGCAAGCAATTGGCCAAAGAGTTGCGCGACTGGGTAGCCAAAGAGATTGGCCCCATCGCAAAACCCAAGGACATTCGTTTTGGTGAGAACCTGCCCAAGACCCGCTCGGGCAAAATCATGCGCCGCTTGCTGCGCTCCATTGCCAAGGGCGAGGCCATCACGCAAGACACCAGCACACTGGAAAACCCGGCCATCTTGGGGCAATTGGGCCAAGCCTACTAAGCCTTGCTAATCTTTGGCAATTGGCAGTTGAATCCGCGCAGACAGGCCACCTGAGGCGCTGTTGGAGAGGGTTAATTTGCCGCCCATGCGCTGCAATGTTTTCTCAACAATAGACAAGCCCAGGCCGGCCCCGGTTGCCGCCGTTCTGGCCATGTCGCCACGGAAAAAGGGTTTGGTTAGGTTGCTCAGAATCGCAGGATCGACCCCCGTGCCATAGTCGCGCACGCGGATCAATACCCACTTACCTCGGGTGCGGGCGGCTATGTCCACAATCGTCACACCAAAATCAGTCGATTTGCCATAGCGTCGCGCATTTTCAAAGAGGTTGGAGAACACGCGTCCCAGCTCCACCTCATCGGCTTGAACCCGGATGTTTTCAGGTAAATCCAGATTGAACTGCATGTCAGGGTGGTTTTTGAATGCGTAGAGGCCGTTATGAATCACCTCGTTCAAATTCACCGACACCAACGCCACGTGGTCGGGCCGTGCGTAGTCCAAAAATTTATCGATGATGGCGTCAAGCTGCTCAATATCGGCGGCCATGTGCTCGCGGGCGTCGGTGTCGCTCACACTCATCTCGGTTTCCAGCCGCAGCCGGGCCAACGGTGTGCGTAAGTCGTGTGAAATGCCGGCCAGCATGATCGCCCGATCTTGCTCAATTTTGGCAAGGCGCTGGGCCATGCGGTTAAAGCCGATGTTGACCTGTCGAATCTCATTGGTCGTGGCATGTTCGTCCAGTCGGCTGGCGACAAAATCGCCTTCACGCACCCGGCTGGCTGCAAACGATAGTTCTTTGAGGGGGCGGTTGATCAGACGGGCTAACAGAGCGGCGCCCGCCAGCGACAAAACGGCGGCCGAGATCAACCAGATCAGCCAGGTTTTGCTGGCTGTTTGCTTGAAGCGGGCGTGATCAGTCAGCATCCAGTAGTTGTCACCGTCGATATCAAAACCGACCCACATGCCTGATTCATTGTTCACACTGTCTGCCACGATGGTGCCCGGGCCGAGGCGGCGACTTAACTCGGCTGAAATGCGCTGGCTTAACGTGTCATCGTCAAAAGGGTCATAGCGGTCTGTCGGCTCGCGAGGAACAATGCGCACACCTTCCTGATCGGACATGGTTTTCAACAAGGACGTGCGTGCAATGGCATCGGCGTGAATCAGGCCAGCCCGACTCAGGTTGACCAGCGATGCGATTTGTTGTGCCGTTTGCGTGGCACGCGGCTCAAACTCCAACGCGCGCAAGGTTTGTAGCCAGGCCATGATGCTGCCAAACAGCAGAATGGCAATCAGGAAGAAGGTTCGCCAGAACAGGCTCAGGCGAATGCGAATCTGCATGCCTCGCGCAGGCTCGCCTTCGAGTGCCGCCGACATGGTTTCCAGCGGAATTGGGCCGGTAAGATCGGCCGTTGGGTCGCTGGGTGATGCTTTCTTCCAGTTCAACTTGCACCGTCCGGAACAAAGACATAACCGACGCCCCAGACGGTCTGGATGTAGCGTGGTGAGGCCGCATCAACCTCCACCAATTTGCGCAGACGAGAGACTTGCACATCCAGGCTGCGGTCAAAGGGCTCGAACTCTCGCCCCCGTGCCAGTTGAGCCAGTTTTTCACGCGACATGGGCTGACGCGGGTGGCGCACCAAGGCCTTGAGCATGGCAAATTCACCCGTGGTCAAGGGCATTTCTTCGGTGTCTTTGCGCAGGGTGCGCGAACCCAGATCAAACGTGAACGGCCCAAAACTCACCACTTCGTTTTCACTGGAAGGTGCACCGGGCACCTCCGTTGGGGGGCGGCGGCGCAAAACGGCATTGATCCGGGCCAGCAATTCACGTGGATTAAAGGGCTTGCCAAGGTAGTCGTCTGCCCCCACCTCCAGGCCGACGATGCGGTCCACGTCCTCCACTTTGGCTGTCAGCATGATGATGGGTGTGCGGTCATTGGCACTGCGCAGGCGTCGGCAGATGGACAGGCCATCTTCGCCTGGCATCATGAGGTCCAGCACAATCAAGTCAACGCTCTCACGCAGCAAAATGCGCGTCAGCGATTTACCATCCTCGGCGAGGAAGACTTCAAAGCCTTCCTGGGTCAGGTAGCGGCGCAGCAAATCCCTGATGCGGGCATCGTCATCTACGATCAAAATTTTGTCGATGCGGTTGCTGGTTTGAGTCATTTTGTGTGCCCAATGAATTTGTAACAGAGCCCATTTTGACGCGCCAATTCGCAATGTGGCGTCATTTTTGGCCGACTTTGACACACTGTTACAAAACTAGGCGAGACTTGCGAGCAGGCGTTCGGAACAATGTGAACGTGTGTTCCTCTGCGTTAAATTGCGACTATGAAATCTATTTATCGACTCAGTTTTCTTTGCTCCTTGGCCTTCCAGGCTTTCGCGCAAGATGGGGTGCTGATTCAAGCAGCATCTCAAGAGGCGGCTGACAATGCAGCGCAGCGTGAGCAACGGCGAATGGAGTTACGCACCACCCTCAAGCAGCAGCGTGAGATACAAAAGCAGGGTGAGCAACGGAAACAGTTTTCTGAGCAAGAGCGCTATGCGTTGCGCCAACAGGTGCGACAGCAACAGGATGCTGGCAAATTGCGACCATGAAAACCTCCCTGATCAAGAGTGATGTTTGAGGAGATTATTTTTTTGAAAAACGTTTTTAAATTGATAGCTGTTTACGCATTGGTTTATTGGTCTACAGCCTGTTTGTCTCAACAATTGGGTGCTCAAAATCCACAAAACGTGGTGCAGCTCTCGGCCAATGCCTCGGTCGATGTGGCGCAAGACCTCATGGTGTTGAACATGAGCACCACGCGTGACGGGGCTGATGCCAGTGCCGTGCAAACTCAATTGAAAACGGCGTTGGAGACGGCTTTGATTGAGGCCAAAAAAGCAGCTAGCCCCGGGCGACTTGACGTGAAGACGGGGCAATTCAGTTTGTCCCCGCGCTATGGGCGAGATGGCAAGATCAACGGCTGGCAAGGCACGGTAGAGATGGTGATGGAGGGGCATGACTTTGAAAAAATCAGCAGCACAGCGGGGAAAATCCAGACCCTGACGGTGGCGGGTGTGAGCTTTAGCCTGAGTCGTGAGCTCCGCGCGCGGGTGCAAACGGAAGCCCAAGCCCAGGCGATTGCCAACTACAAAATCCAGGCTGAATCGATTGCCAAAGGCTTTGGATTTTCAGGCTACACGCTGCGAGAAGTCTCCGTTAGCGCCAATGATGTCGGCCAGCCCTTTCGCCCGCGCGTGATGGCGATGGAGAGCCGAGCGGCCATGGCCGATGCGCCAGTGCCGGTGGAGGCGGGCAAGTCCACCGTGCAGGTGACGGTGAGTGGTTCAGTTCAACTGAAGTGAGCCTGAGCGGGGGCGGCAATGACCTTATTGCCCTTATTGAGCCACCCAGCCCCCATCCATATTCCAGGCCACGCCGCGCACATTGTTGCCAGCGGGCGAGCAGAAAAACACGGCCAGTTCGCCCAGCTCATCAGGCGTGGTGAACTGCATGGAGGGCTCTTTCTCCCTCAGCAGTTGTTCGGTTGCGGCCTCGTTCGTAATACCTTGCGCTGCTACTTTGGCGTCCAGTTGTTTTTGCACAATGGGTGTGAGCACCCAGCCGGGGCAAATGGCATTGCAGGTTACGCCGCTGGTGGCGTTTTCCAGCGCGGTGACTTTGGTCAGGCCCACCAGGCCATGCTTGGCGGCAACGTAGGCTGATTTTTCAGGCGAGCCAACCAAGCCGTGCGCAGACGCAACGTTGATGATGCGGCCCCAGCCCTTGCCGTCGTTGGCTGCCAGCATGGCGGGCAGGGCCAGACGTGTGGCGTGAAAGGCGCTGGACAGGTTGATGGCGATCACGGCATCCCAGCGCTCGGTAGAGAAGTTTTCGATGCGGGCCACATGCTGAATGCCCGCGTTGTTCACCAAAATATCCACCCGACCAAACTGGGCGGTGGCAAAGGCCATCATGGCTTCAATCTCTTCAGGGCGGCTCATGTCTGCGCCATGGTGGGCCACCTGCACGCCCAAAGCGGCGATCTCGGCCTTGGGGCCTGCCACATCGCCGAAACCGTTCATGACGATGTTGACCCCCTGGCGTGCCAGGGCCTTGGCGATGCCTAAGCCAATGCCGCTGGTGGAGCCGGTGACGAGTGCTGTTTTGCCTTTGAGCATGGGATTCTCCGAAAAATGGGTGTCGATTGAATTAGGATGGTGACAAGCTACGAATTATCGCAAGCCAGTAGTGTCCCAACGTTCTTCAGAGGAGAGCGAGCTGATTGGGCTCGAAATCCGGGTCTGAATCCGTTGAGGGTGGG
>JAYVPU010000059.1:0-10479 GCA_043757205.1 Comamonadaceae bacterium
AGCCTGGACGCCGACGGCTACCTGCGCATCAGTGGCCGCCAAAAAGACCTCATCATCCGCAGCGGCCACAACATCGAGCCCGGCCTCATCGAAGACGCCCTGCTCCAGTCCCCCTGGGTGGCCTTGGCCGCCGCTGTGGGCAAGCCGGACGCGCACGCGGGCGAGCTGCCCGTCGCCTACGTGCAGTTGCACCCGGGCGCGCAAGTGACGGCGGATGAATTGATGCGCTATGCCGCAGAGCACATTCCCGAACGCCCCGCCGTGCCCAAAGAAATCGTAGTGCTCGACAAACTGCCGCTCACGTCTGTCGGCAAGCCCATGAAACACGTGCTTCAAATGGACGCGGCCAAGCGGGTGTTTGATGAAGCCTTGCGCCCGCTGCCCTGCGCGTGGGCGCTTGACATTGCCAACACAGGCGGGAGTGGCTTGGCGATCACACTCAAGCTTCAAGGTGCGAATGAATCAGCCCGCCATGAGGCGGAGAGGATTTTGTCGGCCTATGCGATTCCGTATGTGATTCAGTTAAGTTCAAGCTGAATCTGTGCCGATGCGCTAAGACCGATGTACACCCCCAGGGCTGGAGTAAAGTCCAATGTCTCTTAAAAAACAGGACTCAAACATCATGAAAACGAAATCTTTTTCGGTCTTTTTCGCGATGGTTTCAAGCCTCTTTCTTTCGGTTGGCGCGTCAAACGCTTTTGCAGAGCCCTGCCTCATCGTGACGCTGACCGGCACCCAGTCCGGCCCCGCTTCCCACAATGGATTGGCCGGTGCGGGAACGCTGGTGCGCTATGGTGAAGACGGCCAGCACTGCGACTCCGTCAAGCTGCAGTTTGATGCCGGACGCGGAACCGGCATGCGGCTGTCCAGCTTGGATGTGGGTGTGGGCCAACTCAACGCGATTTTCTTTACCCACGTGCATTCCGATCACGTCGATGGTTTTGCCGACATCTTGCAGCAGCGCTGGAATTACAACTCCACAGGCCCCAAGCTTGACGTGGTGTGCGCTAACGACGCCACCTCGCCCGCCAACATTACCTTGAGCTGCAAAAAGCTGGTGAGCCATGTGGCCGACTCCTATATCGAGTCGGGTGAAATCGCCCAGCGCATCTTCGAAGACAAGTCCCGCCTGCCGGGTGGGCCGACTGATGTGGCGCAACTCAAGCCCTTTCAGCCCAGTAATGACGCACAGCTCGTCTGGTCTCAAGGCGCGGTGCGCGTGAGCGCCATCCGCTCCACGCATGTGCCCGGACACGCCTCGTACCGGGTGGACACGCCAGCGGGCAGTGTGGTGATTGGTGGCGACGCTGGCAATGATGTTCCGATGCCACCGCGCACCACATCCACATCAGCACAGGTTGAAAAACTGGCCATGGGTGCCGACGTGATCGTGCATTCCGCATTTCACCCCATCATGGGGCCAGAGCGCGACAGCGGCATGCCACCCGCCGTGTTTTACCGCCAAAGCCTGGCCTCTGACCTAGGTGCCATGGCCAAGCGCACCGGTGCCAAGTACCTGATGCTCACGCACTTGGCACCCCCACTGGGCGCAGTCAAACACGGCCCGTGGAAAGTCCCCGGCGGTGCTCTGAACGAATCCGACTACCGCAAGTCCGTGCAAGGCAGCGGCTTTGAAGGCACCACGGTCGTGGGCACCGATCTGGCCAGCGTGAAGATTGGCGGGAAATGAAAAACCTGTTGACCTTGCGGTTCGCCTTTCTAGCGCTTGCAACCAGTTCTGTTGTTGGACTGACTTTTGAAGCCAACGCTCAGACTTTTCCCAACCGTCCCATTCACTTGGTCGTTGGCTATGCGGTGGGGGGCGGCACCGATCTGGTTGCCCGGGCCATATCACCTGCGCTTTCAATTGCGCTGGGGCAACCCGTGATCGTTGACAACATTGCCGGTGCCGGTGGCTCGGCTGGGGCCAACGTTGTGGCCAAGGCCAAGCCTGACGGCTACACCATCTTGATCTCGAGCGCTAGCAGTGTCACCATCAGCCCAGCACTTAACACCAAGCTGGGCTACAAACAGGCCGACTTTGCCCCCATCGCCCAGATATCACTCGCACCACTGATCATTGCGGTCAACAAAGACCTGGGTATCCATTCGGTACAAGATTTAATCAAGGCGGCCAAAGCCAACCCAGGCAAGCTCAATTACGCCAGCTCGGGCTTGGGTTCTGGGCCCCACTTTGCGGGCCTGTTGTTTGAACAGGTGACCGGCTCAAAGCTGGTTCACATTCCATTTCGCAGCGGTGGCCCGGCCTCGCTCTCCGTCATGGCAGGCGACACCCAGCTGACATTTGCCACCACACCAACGGTGATCCAGTCCATCCGCGCGGGCAAGCTGATTGGGCTGGCCGTGACCACCAAATCTGCTTCGCCCTCAGTGCCTCAACTGCCCGGTATGCTGAGCGCCGGTTTGCCAGATTACGAGATACTGCAGTGGAACGGCATGTTTGCACCGGCCGGCACACCACCCGCCATTCTTGACAAACTCTTCACGGCGCTAACTGCCGCCATGAATACCGAGGAAGTCAAGCGCGTGCTCACTGCCGAAGGCACAGACGTTTTTGTCTCGGCCTCGCCCAGCGCCTTTGCTGCGTTTATCAAACAGGACAACATCTTTTGGGACAAGCTCATCAAAGAGCGTGGGGCTAAGGCGTTTGAGTGAGTCCAGCTTTCAAATCAAGTTTTCGTTTTTAAGGAATTCCCATGCAAGCGTTTGATGGCATACGGGTGCTTGACCTGACCCGCGTTCTGGCCGGCCCTTACGCCTCTTACCAACTGGCTCTGCTGGGGGCCGATGTGATCAAAATCGAACCTGTGAGCCGGGGCGAGTCGGCCCGTTGGCGCTCAGAAGGTGATGCTCACCTGGGTAACCAGGGCATGTCGCCATCTTTTTTGACGCAAGGCGCCAATAAGCAGTCTTTAACGCTGGACATTGATAGCCCACAAGGCCAGGACATTTTTCTTAAATTGGTGAGCACGGCGGACGTCGTCGTGGAAAACCTACGCACAGGCTCCATGGCTAAACGCCACATCGGCTATGACGATGCTCGCCGGATCAAGCCAGACATCATTTATTGCTCCATGACGGGCTACGGCCAGACCGGGCCCAAAGCCCGTTACCCGGCTTATGACAGCGTGATTCAAGCCGCTGCCGGGATGATGAGCATCACCGGCACGCTTCAAAGTGGGCCACTCAAGACCGGCCCTCCCGTGGTGGATTACGCCATGGGGCAGGCCGGTGCCTTTGCCATTTCGGCGGCCCTGTTCCAGCGCAGCCGCACCGGACAGGGTCAACACATTGATGTCTCCATGCTTGACAGCTGCATGGCCTTGATGTCGTCCATCCTCACCACATTTGCCAACACCGGCACCCCTCCCGGTTTACGTGGCAACGAAGCCCCAAGTCGATCGCCTGCGTCAACTACCTTCGTCACGGGTGACGGCCTACTGGCCATTGCTATCAACGAGCAGCACCAGTTTGAAAGCCTCATGCGTACCGTGGGTCTGGGTGAACTGCTGCAAGACATTCGATTTAAGGACGCGGCCAGCCGCCGCGAGCACACTCAGTTTCTGCGCGACTCAATTCAAAACAATCTTCTCCGTCAATCGGCCGAAAGTTGGGAAGTGCTCTTAAATGAGGCGGGTGTGCCCGCCTCACGGGTGCTCAGCGTGGCCGAAGCCGTGACTGAGCCGCAGGCTGAAAACAGAGGCTTCTTCCATGCATTCAGCAAAGAGGAGTGCGGACTTGAGCGCGAAATCAAAGTGCCGCTGACGGCATTCAAATTTCTGCACGACGGCCCTCAGTTAAAAACCCCGCCACCCAAAGTCGGGGCAGATACCCTCAAAATTTTGCAAAGCCTAGGACTGAGCAGCAAAGTCATTAGCGAGCTTCAAGCCAATCAGATTGTTTAGGGAAACTTTGCAGCATCCTCAAATATCAATATTCCCCGCCCTCAGCGCATTAGTCTCAATGAAGTGACGACGCGGCTCCACCTCGTCGCCCATCAGCATGGTGAAGACGCGGTCGGCTTCGATGGCGTCGTCGATCTGCACTCGCAGCAGGCGGCGCACGGTGGGGTCCATGGTGGTTTCCCAGAGTTGCACCGGGTTCATCTCACCCAGACCCTTGTAGCGCTGGCGGCTAGTGGCGTGCTCGGCTTGTGCAATCAACCAGGCCATGGCCTGGCGGAAGTCAGCTACTTTTTCTTCTTTGCGTTTGTCGCCTTCGCCACGCATCACGCGTGCACCGTCACCCAGCAAGCCCCGGAAGGTGTTGGCGGCTTCGGCCAGGGCGGCGTAATCAGCGCCGTGAACGAAGTCTTGCGTGATGACGCTGCTCTTGATGTTGCCGTGGTGGCGGCGGCTGATGCGCAGCACCGGTTTGTCGGTGCGCACGTCGAACTCGCCCGCCACTTCGGCCGGGATGCCGGTGGCGTTGAGTTCACGCAGTTTGACTTGCAGGGCGACCGCACTGGCCTCGGCCTGTTCCACGTTGTCCAGTTGGATGGCGACACCGTCGGCCATGGCGCGCAGGGCCTCGGCGTCCATGAAGTTGGACAGGCGTGCAATCACGTTGGTGGCCAACTGGTGCTTGCGTGCCAGCTCGGCCAGGGTGTCGCCGCTGAGCGTTTGCGCTGCTGCATCGCCACCGGTAACGACGCTGGCGTCTTTGAGGGCAATGCGCAGCAAAAAGCTGTCGAGCGCGCCGGCGTCTTTGAGGTACAGCTCTTCTTTGCCGGCCTTGACTTTGTAGAGCGGTGGCTGGGCGATGTAGATGTGGCCGCGCTCCACCAGGTCCGGCATTTGACGGTAGAAGAAGGTGAGCAGCAGGGTGCGGATGTGCGCGCCGTCCACGTCGGCGTCGGTCATGATGATGATGCGGTGGTAGCGCAGCTTGTCCACGTTGAAGTCATCGCTGCTCGACTTGCCGGACTCCGCCGCGACCTTGCCAATGCCGGTGCCCAGGGCGGTGATGAGCGTGATAATTTCATTGCTGGTGAGCAGCTTCTCGTAGCGCGCTTTCTCCACGTTTAAAATCTTGCCGCGCAGGGGCAGGATGGCTTGAAATTTACGATCACGGCCCTGCTTGGCGGAGCCACCGGCGGAGTCACCCTCGACGATATAGATCTCGCACAGTGCCGGATCTTTCTCTTGGCAGTCGGCCAGCTTGCCGGGCAGGCCCATGCCGTCCAGCACGCCTTTGCGGCGCGTCATTTCGCGCGCCTTGCGGGCGGCTTCACGGGCCCGTGCGGCCTCCACAATCTTGCCGCAGATGATCTTGGCGTCGTTCGGGCGCTCCAACAGGTAGTCGGTCAGCATCTTGGCGACGATGTCTTCCACCGGGGCGCGCACTTCGCTGCTGACCAGCTTGTCCTTGGTCTGGCTGCTGAACTTGGGCTCGGGCACTTTGACCGACAGCACGCAACACAGGCCCTCGCGCATGTCGTCGCCGGTCACCTCGACCTTGGCTTTCTTGGCGAACTCGTGTTCGTCGATGTATTTGTTGATGACGCGCGTCATGGCGGCACGCAGGCCGGTCAGGTGCGTGCCGCCGTCACGCTGGGGAATGTTGTTGGTGAAGCACAGCACGTTCTCGTTGTAGCCGTCGTTCCACTGCATGGCGACTTCAACGCCAATGCTGGTGCCAGGGATGCCGCCATAGCTTTCTGCTGGGCGCTCGCCCATGGCATGGAAGGTGTTGGGGTGCAACACCTTCTTGTGGGTGTTGATGAAGTCCACAAAACCCTTGACGCCACCTGCGCCGGAGAAATCGTCTTCCTTCTCGCTGCGTTCATCCTTCAAACGGATGCGCACGCCGTTGTTCAAAAAGCTCAGTTCGCGCAGGCGCTTGGACAAAATCTCGTAATGAAAATCAGCGTTCTGCGTGAAGATGTCGGTGTCGGGCAGAAAGTGCACCTCGGTGCCACGTTTTTCTGTGGCGCCCGCGACCCGCATGGGCGAGACTTCCACGCCGTTGACGGTTTCAATGATGCGGTTTTGCACAAAGCCCCGCGCGAATTCGAGCTGATGCATCTTGCCTTCACGGCGCACTGTCAGGCGCAGCCATTTGGACAAGGCATTCACGCAGGACACGCCCACGCCGTGCAGGCCGCCCGAGACCTTGTAGCTGTTCTGGTTGAACTTGCCGCCCGCGTGCAGTTCGGTCAAGGCGATTTCGGACGCGCTGCGCTTGGGCTCGTGCTTGTCGTCCATCTTCACGCCCGTGGGGATGCCACGGCCGTTGTCGGTGACGCTGATGGAGTTGTCGGAGTGGATGGTGACCACGATGTCGTCGCAGTGGCCGGCCAATGACTCGTCAATCGAGTTGTCCACCACCTCAAACACCAGGTGGTGCAGGCCGGTGCCGTCGGAGGTGTCGCCAATGTACATGCCGGTGCGCTTGCGCACCGCCTCCAGGCCTTCCAGGATTTGGATGGAGCCTTCGCCATAGCCCTCAGAAGCGCCCGCTTGATTGGCGTCAATCGTGGGTTGCGCGGTGCTGAATTCTTCGCTGGCGGGTTTGTTTTCTTCGGTCATGGCTGATTTTCTCTAACAATTACTCAAACTCTTTAATGACCAAACCCGCAATGAAACTAGCTTCATCGCGGGTTTAGTTCGGGAGACTGGACTGTGCCGTCTTAAATTCGCATGGGCATCACAACGTACTTGAAGGTGGCGTTGTCGGGGATGGTGAACAGGGCCGAGCTGTTGGAGTCGGACAACTCCAGCTTCACCATGTCCTGGTCCATATTGGTCAAGGCGTCAATCAAGTAAGTGACGTTGAAACCGATCTCAATGCTGTCACCGTTGTAGTCAATGTCCAGCTCATCCACGGCCTCTTCTTGTTCGGCGTTGTTGGACGCCACACGCAGCGTGCCCGGGTCGATGTTGAGGCGCACGCCTTTGAACTTGTCGCTGGTCAGAATGGCCGTGCGCTGCAAGCTGGACAACAGCGCTTGACGCCCCAGCGTGATGCTGTTCTGGTGATTTTTGGGGATGACGCGGTTGTAGTCAGGGAACTTGCCCTCGACCAACTTGGTGACGAACTCCATGCCGTCGAAGCTGAATTTTGCCTGGTTGTTGGCGAATTGCATCTCAATCGCGCCTTCGGCATCGCTCAAGAGACGCTGCAACTCAATCACCGTCTTGCGCGGCAAGATGACCTCTTGCTTGGGCACTTCCACGTCCAGCATGGCCGACACAAAGGCGAGGCGATGGCCATCGGTGGCAACCAGGCTCAACTGCTTGCCTTCGGCCACAAACAAAATGCCATTGAGGTAGTAACGAATGTCATGGACAGCCATGGCAAAGGACACTTGCTCCAGCAAATTTTTCAACGTTTTTTGCGGCACGCTGAAGGCGGGGCCAAAACTGGCCGACTCTTGCACCAGGGGGAAGTCCTCCGCTGGCAAAGACTGCAAAGTGAACTTGCTTTTACCGCCCTTGAGGATGAGCTTGCTCTGGCTGGATTCGAGCGAAACCGTTTGGTCGGCCGGCATGGTGCGCAAAATGTCGATGAGCTTGCGCGCACCCACTGTTGTGGTGAAGTTGCCCTCGTCACCGCCCAAGTCCGCCGTGGTGCGGATCTGGATTTCCAGGTCGCTGGTGGTGAACTGCAAGGAGCCTGCTGTTTTACGGATCAGCACATTGGCCAAGATGGGCAAGGTGTGCCGACGCTCAACAATGCCCACCACCGATTGCAAAACGGATAAAAATTTGCCTTGCGTTGCCTTCAAAACAATCATGTCAACCTCTTCTTTGATTTCTTGATTTAAAACGAGTCGTCTTCAATGGGGTTTGGGTAGATAACGCCATTTTCCCCTTTTTTTGCCTAGCCCTTGAGCGTCTGCTCAAGCACATGCAATTGCTGGTTAAGTTCGGTGAGTTGCTGACGTTCACCCGAGATTTTGCGCACCGCATGCAACACTGTGGTGTGGTCACGCCCGCCAAACAGCTCGCCAATCTCGGGCAGGCTCTTTTGGGTCAACTCTTTGGCTAGGTACATGGCAATCTGGCGGGGACGCGCAATGCTGGCCGGCCGCTTTTTGGAATACATGTCGGCAATTTTGATTTTGTAATAGTCCGCCACCGTTTTTTGGATGTTTTCAACCGAGATTTGACGGTTTTGGATCGACAACAAATCACGCAGAGCATCACGGGCCAGCTGAATGGAGATTTCCTTCAGATTGAAGCGCGAATAGGCCATCACCTTGCGCAATGCGCCTTCGAGCTCGCGCACGTTGGAGCGGACATTTTTAGCCACAAAGAAGGCCACCTCTTCCGGCATTTCTGCGCCTTCGGCCAGGGCCTTGTTGATCAGGATGGCCACCCGCATTTCTAGCTCTGGCGGCTCAATGGCCACCGTCAGCCCCGAGTCAAAGCGGGACACTAAGCGCTCGTGGATGTCCGTCAAGCCCTTGGGATAGGTGTCGCTGGTCATCACCAAGTGCGACTTTTTGGCCAGTAGTGCTTCAAAGGCGTTGAAGAATTCCTCTTGGGTTCGCTCTTTGTTGGCGAAAAACTGAACGTCATCGATCAACAACAAATCCAGCGAGTGGTACTTGTCCTTGAACTCGTCAAAGGTCTTGCGCTGGTAGGCCCGCACCACATCCGACACAAATTGCTCGGCATGGATGTAGAGCACCTTGGCGTTGGGCTGCTCGCTCAGCAGTTGATTGCCAATGGCGTGCATCAGGTGGGTCTTGCCCAGGCCAACGCCGCCATAAATGAACAGGGGGTTGTACAGCTGCCCCGGTGAGTTGGCGATATGCATGGCCGCCGCGCGCGCCATGCGGTTGGCGGACCCTTCGATCAATGCATCAAAGGTCAAGGCCGTGTTGAGTCTGGTTTTAGATCCACCAGGCATTTTTTCCACAGCAATATCCGTGGCTTCATCTGCGGGGGAGAACTCTGGCACAACAGGGCTCACATGAGGCTTGCTGGCCAATTCTCTGGGCAGGATCGCCAACTCAACCGCGACCGGCTGGCCGTAGATTTTCTCAAGAAGCGCTGCAATTCGGGCGCTGTACTGAACCCGTATCCAATCCAGCTTGAAGCGATTAACAACAAAAAGCGTGACCTTGGAAAGGTCATCTGCCACTTGTGCATTGATGGGCTTGATCCAGGTGTTGAACTGTTGTTCGGGCAATTCCTGCGCCAGTTGATCGACGCAGGTTTGCCACAAACTTTCGCCCTCTTCGTTGCCAGGCTTGTCTGTAGGCGTTATGTATTGTCCCGCTGTCATTGCTCTTATTATTCTGTGGATAGATGTCGATTGAAGTGGCTCGGATTGTAGTTTATCCAAGATTTATCCACAGTCGGCACACGCCAATATTCGATGTGAAATCCGCTGCGCGGGCCTCACTATTGCCATCCGTTTGAAAGTTTGCGATAATCCCAGGTTACCCTGACCCTTTGTCGGGGGAAATTTTCGCGGTCTCTTCATCTTATTTGACGTAGGGCCTGTGCAGACTCATAAAGCAGCATCGTTAGGATTTCAAGATGAAACGTACTTACCAGCCCTCCAAAATTCGCCGCGCACGCACCCATGGTTTTCTGGTTCGCATGAAGACCCGTGGCGGTCGCGCTGTGATCAACGCACGCCGCGCCAAGGGCCGCAAGCGCCTGGCCGTCTAATTTTGGCAGTTCAGCGCGCGGCGGGCCGACCCTTTTAGGCGTCTCTTCACGTGCTACGACTCCAAACAAGAAGCCAGTTCCAGGCTGTCTTGGCGAACCACACCATCGCCCGCACAGCCCATTTCGCTATGCACCGGTCTGAACCCAGTGCGGCTACGGCAACGATGACCGAGGTTCGCCCGGTTGGCTTGGGTGCCATGGTGCCCAAGCGCTGGGCGAAGCGTGCTGTGACCCGCAATTTGATCAAGCGCCAGATTTACAGCCTGGGTGACGGCATGGAAGGCCAGCTCTTCAGTGCCAACCATGTGGTTCGTTTACGCGCAACATTTGATCGCAAACAGTTCAAAAGCGCCAGCTCTGAGCAGCTTAAGACAGCCGTTCGGCTTGAGCTTGAGCAGTTGTTCAGCAAAGCTGTCGTCCCCATGCCCAAAGGGCTGGCGTGATCAAAGCCGTTTTAATGGCTGTGGTTAAGGCCTACCGGCTCTTCTTGAGTCCGTGGCTGGGTTCCGCCTGTCGGTTTGAGCCCACATGTTCACGCTATGCCTTGGCCGCACTGGAGCAACACGGTGCTGCTGCCGGGAGTTATCTGACGCTGAAGCGGCTGGTGCGTTGCCACCCCGGATGCGTCGGCGGGCATGACCCGGTGCCCGACAAGAAGCCTCAGTTTTTTCCCCGCCTGTTTTCTTACCTATCTGAAAAGAAGTCTTCATGAACGATATCCGCCGCACCGTCCTGTGGGTGATCTTTGGCTTTTCCATGGTTCTGTTATGGGATCAATGGCAGATCTATAACGGCCACAAGGCCACTTTCTTCCCCGCCCCCGTCAAAA
>JAYVPU010000060.1:0-10340 GCA_043757205.1 Comamonadaceae bacterium
GCTTCACCCATTTGGTGACCTCGATAAATTCGTTGAAACTGGCTCCCAGTCTAGCTTGCAGCCGGTTTATGAGGCGTCAACTGCCGGAAATAGGTTGAAATGATCGATATCCACCATCGCCAGCCAGAACGGCTCGCCCGACCCATCTTTATCGACAGACCTGAGCGTCACTTAAATCAGATCGAGCATCAGGGCCACCCGCGCCTTCACGGGCGATAGCCCCTGCGAATCCTGAAAAACCGCGCCGGGTCTTGCCATCACCTGCCCCAATAGGCAGCGGCTGGCAATCACCACCCTCACCCCGGACGCTTGCGCCCTGAGCAAGGCGGCCTCCAGTGCGTGGTGCAACGTGCCATTGCCCGTGGCCGCTACCACCAGCCCCTGCACCGCAGGCACCCCAAAGCGTTGCGCCACGTCTGCGGCCACCAGTGCATCAACCGTCGCGCCTTGCGCCGCCGCATGACTCAGCACAATCTCCACGCGCGGCCATTGCTTAACATTTGCTATGTTTTCAATAGCTTTCAGTGCATATATCCATTGGGCTACAGACCAATTAACCTCTAAAAAAACCCGACCATCGTGCACCCGCCCCACAAGTCCAGTATCCCCTGAACTGAAAGTATCCAGTCGAGTCGGGTGTACTTTTTGCACCGCTTGCGCACTGTGAATGCTGCCCGCGCACACCACCATCACGCCCTGGGCACCGGCATGCGCGGCCACAGTCAGGGCATCCTTCAGATTCTGCGGGCCATCGGCATCCTTGGCGGTGGCCGGCCGCATGGCGCAGGTCAACACGACGGGCTTGGTCGGTGCCAGCACCGCTTGCAGTAAATAAGCGGTCTCCTCCAGCGTATCCGTGCCATGGGTGATGACCAGGCCCTGAACGTCGGACTGGGCCAGCCAATGAGCGCAGCGCAACAGCAATCGTTGCCAGATCACCGTATCCATGTCCTTACTATCAACCTGCGCCACCTGCTCTGAGTGCAACTCGAAGGGGAACTGCGCAAGCCCGGGAATCGAAGTCAGCAAGGTCTGCACATTGCGGACAGCGGCGGTATAGCCCATGACGTCATCAGCACTTGCAGCCTCACCGGCAATCGTGCCGCCCGTGCCCAAAACCACTATTTTTTGACGACTCACTTGCAAATTCCTAAAAACTGGTTAAAAATACAGTTACTGGTTATTAAACCAGTCAATCGAACCCCCTTACCCAAGGAGTCAGCATGATGGATCAGACCCCCTACCCGGTCAAACTCACCGCTCGCCAGCAACAGATTCTGGAACTCATCCAGAGCGCCATTGCCCGCACCGGCGCGCCACCCACGCGCGCAGAAATCGCCACCGAACTCGGCTTCAAGTCCGCCAATGCGGCTGAAGAACACCTTCAGGCCTTGGCTCGCAAGGGCGTGATTGACCTGGTCAGCGGTACTTCTCGGGGTATCCGGCTCAAGAGCGACGCTCTGCGCTCCATCAACGAATCCCGAACAAAACAATTCACCTTGCCCAGCTTTGCCCAGCTCGCACTGCCTCTGATTGGGCGAGTGGCTGCCGGCTCACCCATTCTCGCGCAGGAACATGTCGATCAAACCTATTACGTGGAAAACAGCCTATTCCAGCGCAAGCCCGACTACCTGCTCAAGGTGCGCGGCATGTCCATGCGCGACGCCGGCATCATGGACGGCGACCTGCTGGCCGTGCAAGCCAGCAAAGAAGCCAAAAATGGGCAAATTGTGGTGGCGCGGCTCGGTGATGAAGTCACCGTCAAGCGCTTTCGTCGCAACAAACATTTGATCGAACTTCATCCCGAAAATCCCGACTACCAAACCATCGTGGTCGAACCCGGTGAACCCTTCGAGATCGAGGGTCTGGCCGTCGGCTTGATCCGCAACACCATGCTGATGTAACGCCCAAACAAAAAGAAAGGCTAACCATGAACATCGCTTTATTTGCGGCCCCAAGCCTGTGGTCGCCGCTCCAAGAGTTGCTACGCCGCTTCATACCAAGCGAATTCCCTACCCGTATTGAAAAACGCTCAATATCCTGCGCATCCAGCTCCCACATGAGCCCCAAACCCGCTCGACTGGTACAGCGAAGGCCCTTAAGAGTTGTTCGAATTCTGGAAACCGGTCAGCCCTCAACCCAGGTCGGTCGGATGGTGATCTCCGGTCGCATGGCCGACGTCTGCGCTGAACTAGACCGACTAGCGGCTTGCGAAGCCACTGCACATTGAATTCACAAGGCCTGCTTCATCTGGAGTTGAAACGATTGATCAGAAGACAGAATAAGTGAGCGGCACAAGGCACAATAGCGGTATGAATATTGTGATTTTGGACGACTACCAAGATGCCGTTCGCAAGCTCGAATGCGCCGCCAAGCTCGAGGCCTACCCCGCCAAGGTTTTTACCAACACGGTCAAAGGTTTAGGGCAACTCTCCGTTCGACTACGGGATGCTGATGTGATCGTGTTGATCCGCGAACGCACGCACATCTCGCGCGCGCTGATCGAAAAACTCCCCAAACTCAAGCTGATTGTTCAAACCGGCCGCATTGGAAGTCACATCGACATCGCCGCCTGCACCGAGCGCGGCATTGCCGTGGCCGAGGGCACAGGCTCCCCAGTGGCCCCGGCTGAGTTAACTTGGGCCTTGATCATGGCAGCCATGCGCCGTTTGCCTCAATACATCGGCAATCTAAAGCATGGGGCCTGGCAACAGTCCGGTCTGAAAACTGGCTCCATGCCGCCCAATTTTGGACTGGGTACCGTACTCAAGGGCAAAACCCTGGGTATCTGGGGTTACGGAAAAATCGGCCAACTGATCGCCAGCTATGGACGCGTCTTCGGCATGCGCGTGATGATCTGGGGGCGTGAAGCTTCGCGGGAAAAAGCGGTGTTGGACAGCTATGACGTTGCATCGACTCGCGAGGAATTTTTCTCAAACTGCGATGTACTCACTCTGCATCTGCGTCTGAACGAAGAAACAACCGAAATTGTTACGCTGGAAGACCTGCTGCGAATGAAGCCCACTTCGCTCATCGTCAACACATCGCGCGCTGAACTGATTGAGGAGAACGCGCTGATCAGTGCCCTTAACCGTGGCACACCCGGTATGGCGGCGATTGACGTATTCGAAACCGAGCCAATTTTGCAAGGCCAAGCACTGCTGCGCCTTGAGAACTGCATCTGTACGCCGCATATTGGTTATGTAGAACAAGACAATTACGAGCACTACTTCGGAACCGCCTTCGACAACGTGGTGAATTTCATCAAAGGAACCCCCACCAATATCGTCAACCCCGGCGCGCTCCAGGTTAGACGTTGACCAGGTCCTAGCGTTAGCCCTGCCAAATCAGGCTGTTCATTTCTTGACCTACGCGGCCCTGAACTTGGGGTGTTTCCAGTTTGTTAAGCGCCACCTCTCGGAGCAACAGCAACTCACGGAAAGCCTGGAGATCGAAGACATCACCAAAGGGAAAGTTGATGTCAGTATGAATATAGGAATTAATGACCTCAACCACCTCTGGAGAAGACCAATACAAACTGATTTGTGCCAGTGCTTCCTCGTAGGTCGTTAGGTCTCGGCCCTCTTTCCTGAATCCGGCATAGTCTGGCACGCACGCTTTGAACAAGTGGCTGAATTTCTCACTTAAATACCTGTAGTCATCCCGCATGCCCATCGCGTGATAAATTTTGAGAAGATCAAGGTAAACCATCGGATTGGTTTTTTCATCATCACGGATGGCCGTGTCCAGAATTTGAATCGCTTGATCTGATTGACCCAAAGAAACCAAAAAATCAGCGTGCTGGCGAGGATCTGTTTTAACGCCCGATTTATTGAAATTCAATTTATTTTTAAACGAATTGCGAATTTCGGCTGCACCCTCTACCGGTGCACTGAAGATAGAGAGGCGGTCAGATTCCACAAGTAGATCATCCAAATCAATATCCTTCAATCCAGAAGCATCGACAGTCGAATCAACGATTACGGCTAAGGGCTGAGCTGTTGCCGCTGGCTTATGCACAACAGCACTCTCAGGCTTGGCACTGAACGCCTGCACCGACTCGAACCAGGCGTCTGAAATCATGGATTCCGCCTGAGTTTTGCGTCGCAACAAGTAGGCCAGATAAGCCAAGGCCCCCATCAACAAAGCAAGCAGCGCATAAACCAGCCCGTTGTCATAGCGTTCCGATTCTGCTTGTTTCAATCGATCACGCAACTGAGACATACCTTGCTCACCCTTGACAACCTGGGCTTGCATGGAATTCACATCAGCCTCCAGTTTTTTCAAGCGTTGCACGTCCTGGGTTTGCATTAGCCCCTGCGTCGGCTCATCTGGTTGCAACACGGCCGACTGGATTGATGCTGCCTGTAAAGGGCGCTCTTGTTGAGTCCGATCAAACCGCAATTCAAGTGGATCCAGCAGATCCAGACTTAAACGTGACTTGCGCGTTAGTGGACTGGCAATACGTCCATTCAATGACTTTAACGGTCTATCCACCTTGCTGGAAATCACACTTGTTTTTGATCGTTTTTTCCATGCCGTCGATACCGTTCGGGCCGTTGAATTAGTTTTATCGCCCGCTAGGCCTGAGGATTCGACCCGCACTGGCAGAGAAAGCAGGGCCTCAGAAACACCACTGTTATTGCTCGTCAGATTCAAGGGGGGATCGGCCAACAACACATAACGACGCGCCGTCTTGGCGGTACAACCGGCCTTCACATTGAGCGTGACCACGGGCTCGTTCACCGGATTCAAGGACTGGATATGAAGCGTGGCAAATCCGGTTTGAGATGCGGGCTCCAAACTCAATCGAACACGTCCTGGCGCTTGCGGAAAATCGCCGTAAATGACCTCTGCATCCAGACACTGCGACTCGGTTCCTGTCGGTTCGTCCAGCGCTACAGCGACGCGCAGATCCAGTGCCTGCCCCACCCATGCAGCGCCGCGCAACTCGCCCAAAGACATGGCGACAGCGCCCAAACCTTGGCTCAGTAGAAAAATACCGACAATTCTATTTTTCAACTTCAACACAGCTCCAACCATAGGTGTCACACAAAACGTAGAGGCCAATAATAAACCACGCCAAAGGCAATGAAACAATTCCAGCCTACCACCCCATGAGGCTGTAATAATCCAAGAAATGAACCCTGTCTATCCAACTATTGCCATCATCGGTGCCGGTGCCATGGGCCGCGGTATCGCCCAAATCGCAGCCCAGGCCGGTAGCGCCGTCATTTTGTACGATACGCAAACCGCTGCCCTGGTGGCCGCGCAACAGGCCATCGAGAGCCAATGGGACAAGCTGCGCGACAAAGGTCGGTTTGACGAATCACAAACCACCGCCTACAAATCCCGCTTGCACTGTGCGGCAAGCCTGGGGGATTTAGCTCAGTGCGACTTGGTGATCGAGGCCATCATCGAACGCCTCGACATCAAAATGGCCTTGTTTGCAGATCTTGAAGTCCTCGTGCGCCCCGACGCCGTACTGGTCACCAACACGTCTTCACTTTCCGTTACCGCCATCGCAGCCAAGCTCAAACATCCCCAGCGCTTCGCAGGCTTCCACTTCTTCAACCCCGTGCCTTTGATGAAGGTGGTGGAGGTGATTCAAGGCCTCAAGACGGATGCCGCCGTGTGCGACGCCTTGTCCCAATACGCCCAGCAAATGGGCCATACGCCGGTAGCCGCACAAGACACGCCCGGCTTCATCGTCAACCACGCCGGTCGGGGCTACGGCACCGAGGCGCTGCGCATTGTGAGCGAGGGCGTGGCCGACTTTGTCACGATTGACCGCATCTTGAGAGACCAAGTAGGCTTTAAGCTCGGCCCCTTCGAGTTGATGGACCTGACCGCGCTGGATGTCTCGCACCCGGTTATGGAGTCGATCTACCACCAGTACTTTGAAGAGCCCCGCTACCGCCCCAGCGTCATCACGGCACAGCGCCTGGCGGGCGGCGTGCTGGGGCGCAAAACTGGCGAAGGCTTTTACCGCTATGAAGCCGGTGTGGCCCAAATCAGCGCAGAACCCCCTGTACCCGTGGTGGCCGACCTGCCGCCCGTGTGGGTCTCACCACGCGCTGCGCGCCGTTCCGAGTTGCTGCAACTGCTCAAAAACCTGGGTGCGCAAATCGAAACCGGTGTGTCGCCCTCACCCACAGCGCTGACCCTGGTAGCCCCGCTCGGCTTTGACGTGACAACGGTGGCCGTGGTGGAGCGACTGGACCCGGCCCGCACCGTGGGTATCGACCTGCTCGTGGACGACGCCACCACCAAACGCCGCGTGTTGGCCACCAACCCCGCCACCCGCGTTGACATGCGCGATGCTGCCCACGCTCTGATGGCACGCGACGGCAAGGCCGTGAGCGTGATACGCGACAGCGCGGGCTTTGTGACGCAGCGCGTCGTGGCCAACATTGTCAACATTGCCGCCGACATCTGCCAACAGCGCGTGTGCACCCCAGCTGACCTGGAAACCGCCGTCACTCTGGGCCTGGGCTACCCGCTTGGACCCTTGGCCATGGGCAATCTCTACGGCCCCACCAACGTGCTGGAGGTGCTGTTCAACATGCAAACCGTCTATGGTGACCCGCGCTATCGCCCCAGCCCCTGGCTGCGGCGGCGCGGCGCCATCGGCCTGAGCCTGATGCACGAAGAGGAATGAGAGCACCATGAGCGCATCCCTCTTAAGCACCAGCCAGGGCCGCACCATGGTGCTCACCCTGTCCAACCCAGGCCACCGCAATGCCCTGGCCCCCGAGATCTACGCCGCTGGTGTAGAGGCCTTGAGCGTGGCCGAAAGCAGCCCTGAAGTTCGCAGTGTCGTCATCACCGGTGAAGGCGGCATGTTCAGTGCGGGTGGCAACCTAGAGCGCCTACAGAACAACCGTGAAAAAAACCCTTCGATTCAAATCCAAAGCATCGAAGGTTTGCACAACTGGATCGAGGCCATTCGCACCTTCCCCAAACCCGTGATTGCCGCCGTCGAAGGCGCTGCCGCAGGGGCGGGGTTTTCACTCGCCCTGGCCTGCGACTTCATCGTGGCCGCCAACAACGCGGTCTTTGTCATGGCCTACAGCAACATCGCCCTCTCGCCCGATGGTGGCGGCAGTTGGAGCTTGGCCCGCAGCCTGCCGCGCCAACTCGCGACTGAGCTGCTGATGTGCGGCGAACGTGTCGGTGCGCAGCGCCTGCATGACTTGGGCGTGGTCAACCAAATCACCACGCCCGGCAGTGCCTTGCAGGACGCCATGCTGTTGGCCGACAAACTCAATGCGCGTGCGTCCAACGCATTGGCCAGCATCAAAGAGCTACTCAATGAGGCCCCCCTCGCCACACTGAATCAGCAGCTCACATTGGAGCGCGATCACTTCGTCACCAATTTGCACCATGTCAATGCAGGCATCGGCATCTCTGCTTTTTTAAGCAAACAAACGCCGCAGTTCGAATAAAAATAGGAATGACAGCATGAGTGAGTTTGATCATTTTGTCGGTACGCGCCCCGTGGCCGAAGCCCATGCAGTTGATGTGCATGCGCTAACCGTTTGGCTTGAAAAAAATCTGCCTGGGTTTAGCGGCCCTTTGCGCATGGAGTCGTTCAAAGGAGGGCAGTCCAACCCCACTTACAAACTCATCACACCCAGCCAAAGCTACGTCATGCGCGCCAAGCCAGGGCCAGTCGCCAAGCTGCTGCCCTCGGCCCATGCCATTGAGCGCGAGTTCGCCGTCATGAAAGGCCTGCACGGCACAGACGTCCCCGTGCCGCGCATGGAGATTTTGTGTGAAGACGAATCCATCATTGGTCGCGCTTTCTTCATCATGGAGTTCATACCAGGGCGTGTGTTGTGGGATCAGTCCTTGCCCGGCATGAGCCCGATCGAACGCCGTGCCATCTACGACGAAATGAACCGGGTGCTGGCCGCCTTGCACAGCGTCCCATTCGCCCAACGCGGCCTGGCCAACTACGGCAAACCAGGCAACTACTTTGACCGTCAAATTGGCCGCTGGGGCAGGCAGTACCTCGCCTCCGCCGACGGCGCAGGCCCCATGACCCAGCCCATTGCAGAGATGGAGCAGCTCATGGCCTGGCTACCCGCCCACATGCCCGCCAGCGCGCGCGATGAAAACCAGGTCAGCATCGTGCATGGCGACTACCGGCTGGACAACCTGATGTTTCACCCCACCGAGCCGCGCGTGCTGGCCGTGCTGGACTGGGAACTCTCCACCCTGGGCCACCCCCTGGCCGACTTCAGCTACCACTGCATGGCCTGGCACATTGAGCCGGGGCAGTTCCGCGGTATCGGCGGTCTGGATTTAAAAAGCCTGGGCATCCCCAGTGAGGCCGAGTACATCCACCTGTACTGTGAGCGCACCGGTATCACCACGCCGCAAGCGCTCAAAGCGGACTGGAATTTTTACCTCGCCTACAACCTGTTTCGCCTCGCCGCCATTTTGCAAGGCATCGCCAAGCGGGTAGAGAACGGCACAGCCTCCAGCGCCCAGGCCGTCAAGTCAGCGGCGGGTGCACGCCCACTGGCCAAGATGGCTTGGCAGTTGGCGCAACAAAGTGCCTGACAACTGAGCTGCGGATGACACTTGCTTAGAATGCGCCCTGCCCGATGAAGTTCAGCGCAGTGTCATTGCGCAGCTTCTACCCGGCCTACCTGGAACCAAACAATGATTGACGTTTATTCGTGGGCCACACCCAACGGTCACAAAGTCCACATCATGCTGGAGGAGTGCGGCCTGCCCTACACGGCTCATCCGGTGAACATCGGAACCGGTGAGCAATTCAAACCGGCCTTTCTCAAGATCAGCCCCAACAACCGCATCCCCGCCATCGTCGATCCGCAGGGACCGGACGGCAAACCTATCTCGTTATTTGAATCGGGCGCCATCCTCTTGTACCTCGCCTCAAAGACGGGCAAGTTCCTGCCCAAAACAGACCGTCAAAAGTTTGAGGTGATGCAGTGGCTCATGTTCCAGATGGGCGGCGTGGGCCCCATGCTCGGGCAGAACCACCACTTTCGCCTCTACGCCCCCGAGAAAATTGAGTACGCCGTGAACCGCTACACCAACGAAGCCAAGCGCTTGTATGGGGTGATGGACAGGCAATTGGCCAAGAGCAAATTCATCGCAGGCAATACCTACACCATTGCAGACATTGCGATCTTTCCCTGGCTGCGTAACTGGAAGAATCAGGGTATTGACTGGGCTGACTTCCCGCACCTGAAAAAATGGTTTGACACCATTTCAGCGCGTCCTGCCGTCGTGCGAGGTGTCGAGGTGCTGGCCAGCCTGCGTAAGCCCTTGGTGGACCCCAAAGCCCACGAGAACATGTTTGGGGCCACACAGTACCAGAAGCGTTAACTTCGCCCTGCCAGGCGGCTCAGTCACCTCGCTTGGCTTTAATGTAAATGCCGAGGCTTACGGCCACCACCACCGTGACCTGCACCGCCATGCCCACCCCCTGAACCACGGGGTGGCTTACCGATCTCAAGCGAGCTCACGAGTGCATCAAAACGTTGGCTGAACATGCGGTCAATCTCAGTGACCACCCCCCCCAGTTCGGTGGCGTCAAAATGGCGCTCCATGATGTTGATGACGTCTTGAACCAGCAGGTCGCGCTGCACCTGCATGATGGCCGCCGGATTGGGGCCGACAAACAGCATCATGAAGTCGTCACGCGATGAGGCCTCTTGCTCGTCGCTGTCTTCATCTTCATCAAATTCGGCGTCATAAAAAGTGACTTCGATGGTGGCACCGGTGAGTGAGAGCTCGTTCAAGCTCATGCACATTTCATCGAGCGACTGGCGAATGTCTTCATCCCCCGAGACCGTCCAGCAGAGTTGCAACAGGTGTTCTTGTGCATCAAATTTAATGCCTGGCTCATCTTCATAAGCGCTGTGCGCCCCTTTGGCCAAAGAGTTGGCACCCGCGTAAGACCACAGGGGTTTGAGTGCATCTTCCAATTGCTCAAAGGTCACATCCGCACGCAAAGGCACTTGACCATGCACATGGATTTCCAATGGGGCGTTGTAACTTGCCATGTTCAATTCTCTTTCTTGCTGCCAGAAATGGTGCCTCGAACCGGAATCGAACCGGTACGCCCCTTATGCAGGAAAGCGGCGGATTTTAAGTCC
This sequence comes from Comamonadaceae bacterium, assembly GCA_043757205.1. GTDB lineage: Bacteria > Pseudomonadota > Gammaproteobacteria > Burkholderiales > Burkholderiaceae_C > CANCDA01. The sequence continues at coordinate 10,140 of JAYVPU010000060.1, forward strand.
GCTGTGTCTACCAATTTCACCATCGAGGCCTAGCCTTTCTGGCATTGTCCTGCAAAATGCAGTCGACATAAACTCGCACCAGGTTTTCTTTTTCCTGTTTGCAAACCGAAGCCGTGCATTTAATGGAGCGGGAGAAGAGTCTCGAACTCTCGACCTCAACCTTGGCAAGGTTGCGCTCTACCAACTGAGCTACTCCCGCAT
>JAYVPU010000061.1:0-2637 GCA_043757205.1 Comamonadaceae bacterium
GGCGGGGGCAGAGGTGGGGGTAGGTTTCACGGGGGAGATTGTCGCTGGAGTGCTTGAAGGGTTTTTTAGCGACACAATTGACGCACCATGTTCAAGTCAAAACATCTCTACTTTCCCCGTCGCTCAGCGATCATCCTGGCCTTTAGCGGGGCCGCTTTGCTCGGCGCCTGCTCCAAACCCGCCCCGCCTGAAGAACCGGTGCGCGCGGTCAAGGTGCTGACCGTGGGCGCGGCCTCTGTGCAGGCGGGTGCTGAGTTCGCCGCCGAGGTGCGCCCCCGCATCGAGTCACGCTTGAGCTTTCGCGTGGCGGGCAAATTGCTCAAGCGCCATGTGGAGGTCGGCCAACACGTGAAGGCAGGTCAGTTGCTGGCCGAGATGGACCCGCAGGACTTTGCGCTGGCGGTGCAGTCGGCCCAGGCGCAAGTGGCAGTGGCCAGTACCAACCTGAAGTTGGCCGATTCCGACTACCAGCGTTACAAGACGTTGAGGGTGCAAAACTTCATCAGCGAGGCGGAGCTGGAGCGCCGTGACACAGCCCTCTTGTCTGCGCGCGCCCAGCTCGACCAGGCCCAAGCCCAGTTGGCCTCTCAGCAAAACCAGCTCGGCTACACCCGCTTGCGGGCCGACGTGTCGGGCGTGGTCACAGGGGTAGATGCCGAGCCGGGTCAGGTGGTGGGGCAGGTGATTGGCGCGGCCGTTCCGGTGGTGCGCATTGCGCCCGATGGGTCGCGCGATGCGGTGTTCTCGGTGCCTGAGTATCAGGTGGCGGCGATGAAGCCGGGCATGAGCGTCACGGTCAAAGCGGCGGCCTCTGGCAAGGCTCTCAAGGGCGTGCTGCGTGAGGTCGGCTCCAGTGCCGACCCGGTGACGCGCACCTACCTGGTCAAGGTGACCCTGCCCACGGTGGATGCGCCTGCTTTGGGCTCCACTTTGACGGTGCTGCTTGCCGACACAGCGCCGCAACAACAAGGCGTTCTCAAACTGCCCACCAGCGCCCTACGCCAAGAGGGACAAGCCACCACCGTGTGGGTGCTGGAGCCGACCAGCATGACGGTCAAGGCACAAACGATTCAGATTGCCACGGTGGATGGCAACGAGGTGGTGGTGGCCAGCGGCTTGCAGCCCGGCATGCTGGTGGTGGCCACCGGCGTGCATGTGCTGTCTGCGGGCCAAAAAGTGACGATTTACCAGGATAAATACAAGGAAAAAACGGTTGCAGACCAATCAAAACTAGCGCAACCAGCTCCTGATTCGATAGCAGATAGCAACAAACCAAGCGCCAAGTGAGCGGCCCATGATGACCACCCCATCCACCTCAGACCGCTTCAACCTCTCGCGCTGGGCGCTGCAACACCCCGAGCTCACGCGCTACCTAATGGTGGTGCTGATGCTGCTGGGCTTTGCCGCCTACTTTCAGCTCGGGCAGGACGAAGACCCGCCCTTCACGTTTCGCGCCATGGTGGTGCACACCAACTGGCCGGGCGCTACCGCCCAGCAGGTGGCCGAACAGGTGACCGACAAGCTGGAGCGCACGCTGCAAGAGGTGCCCTACGCTGACAAAATCCGCAGCTACTCCAAGCCGGGGGAGTCGCAAATCATCTTCCAGGTGAAAGACTCAATCAAGCCCGCCGAGGTGGCCAACCTCTGGTACACGGTGCGCAAGAAGATCGGCGACATGCGGCCCACCCTGCCTGCGGGCGTCCAGGGGCCGTTTTTCAACGACGATTTTGGAGACGTGTTTGGCGTGATTTACGCGCTAGAGGCCGAAGGCTTTAGCGATGCCGAAGTCAAGACCTTTGCCGACGACGTGCGCCAAGCTTTGCTGCGCGTGCCCGACGTGGCCAAAGTAGAACTCTTTGGGGTGCAAGATGAAAAAATCTTCATCGAAATCTCCCAAAAACGCCTGGCCCAGCTCGGGCTGGATTTGAACCAGGTGCTGGCCCAACTGGCGCAACAAAACGCGGTGGAAAGTGGCGGCGCGGTGCAGACCCCGCTGGACGTCGTGCAGGTGCGGGTGGCGGGGCAGTTCACGGGCATTGATCAACTGCGCGCCATGCCGATTCGCGGCCCTGGCGGGGGAGCCAGTGGCGCGCAGTTGCGCTTGGGTGACATCGCGCAAGTCAAACGCGGCTATGTGGACCCGGCCAGCATCAAGGTGCGCTACCAGGGCAAGTCGGTGATTGCGCTGGGCATCTCCATGGCCAAGGGGGGCGACATCATTGCCCTGGGCAAAGCACTAAAAAAACGCACGGATGTGATTGAGCACACCCTGCCCGCAGGCGTGGCGCTGGTGCAAGTGCAAGATCAACCCAAGGCGGTGGCGCGCTCGGTCAATGAATTTGTGGGCACTTTGATAGAAGCGGTGGCCATTGTGATGGCGGTCAGCTTCATCGCCCTGGGCCTGCACCAGCGCCCCGGTGCGACGACGTGGTGGCGCCGCTACTACGTTGATGTACGCCCCGGCCTGGTGGTGGCCATCACCATTCCGCTGGTGCTGGCGCTGACGTTTTTGGGCATGCAGTACTGGGGCATCGGCCTGCACAAGATATCGTTGGGCTCATTGATCATCTCGCTCGGACTGTTGGTCGATGACGCCATCATTGCGGTAGAGATGATGGTGCGCAAGATGGAAGAGGG
>JAYVPU010000062.1:0-10254 GCA_043757205.1 Comamonadaceae bacterium
ACTCTTAAACACGGAGAATATCGTGAACAACAAAGGTCAGTTACTCCAAGACCCTTTCCTCAATACCCTGCGCCGTGAACACGTGCCGGTTTCCATTTATTTGGTGAACGGCATCAAGTTACAAGGCCAGATTGAGTCGTTTGATCAGTACGTCGTTTTGCTTCGCAATACAGTGACGCAAATGGTTTACAAGCATGCCATTTCGACCATCGTGCCAGGTCGTGCTGTTAATTTCACGTCCGATGCGACTGAGTCGACCCCTGCCGCTTAATGGGGGGTCGGGTGAGTGAGGCCCTCGCTGCGCCAACCATATTGGTTGGCGTTGACTTGGGACTCCCCCATTTTGATGCTGCGCTTGAGGAATTAGGCCTGCTGGCTCAAACGGCAGGCCTGAATCCTGTGGCTCGCATCACATGCAAGCGCAAAGCGCCCGATGCTGCCCTGTTTGTGGGCAGCGGCAAAGCCGACGAAATCAAACAACTGGCCCTGCTCCATGGGGCGCAAGAGATCTTGTTTGATCAGAGCCTGAGCCCGGCGCAGCAGCGCAATCTGGAGCGACAGATGGAGCTGCCCGTCAATGACCGCACATTGCTGATTCTGCAAATATTTGCCCAGCGTGCGCGTAGCCATGAGGGCAAACTCCAAGTCGAGTTGGCCCGTTTGCAATACCTCAGTACCCGCCTTGTGCGGCGGTGGTCTCATTTAGAGCGACAGACCGGTGGTGCAGGTGTGCGGGGTGGCCCCGGTGAGAAACAAATCGAGCTGGATCGCCGCATGATTGGTGAGGCCATCAAGCGCACCAAGGAGCGTCTGAGCAAAGTCAAAAAGCAGCGTCAAACTCAGCGCCGTCAACGCGAACGGCGCGACGCTTTCAATATCTCGCTGGTCGGCTATACCAATGCGGGCAAAACTACGCTGTTCAACGCCTTGGTTAAAGCACGTGCCTACGCAGCCGACCAGTTGTTTGCCACGTTGGATACAACCACGCGTCAGCTCTACCTGGGTGACGCTAGTCGTTCTGTCTCGCTATCAGACACCGTGGGTTTTATTCGGGATTTACCGCATGGTCTGATCGACGCTTTTCAGGCCACACTGCAAGAGGCGGTCGATGCCGATCTCTTGCTCCATGTCGTGGATGCGTCTAACCCCAATTTTCCCGAACAAATTGCGGAGGTGCAGCGCGTGCTGGTGGAAATCGGGGCTGCGGACATCCCTCAAGTTCTGGTGTTTAACAAGCTGGACGCCATTGAAGCAGAACGCAGACCCTTGCAGGTGGAAGACAGCTATGAAGTGGATGGTGTAGCCAGTCCGCGTGTATTTGTCAGTGCCTGCCAGGGCGAAGGTGTGTTGCAGTTGCGTCAGCGCCTGGCGCGGATCGTCAATGACCTTCAAAACTCAGCACCGAGTGAGGTAAATTTGACTGAGAATGACGAGACACAGGACTGATTGGGCACAATCTGCGGGTCGGACACATCAGAGACGAAAACGAGACGAAAACGAGACGAAATAATGAAACTCAATGCAATCGCTTTACGGCTGACAAGCTGGCCAAGCCGCCTTCGGGGCATGTTCAATTTGAACGACCCGCGTTGGGGTCGCTCAGATGATGCCGCCCCTGTCGCCAATAAGCCCGAAGCTGCCAAGCCCGAAGGCGAAACACCCCCGCCACCCCCACCGCCTCAGAACGACGTGGGGCGTGGCAAGGGTCAAGGCCCCAACCAAGGTCCGCCTGATTTGGATGAGCTGTGGCGTGATTTCAACCGCAAGCTCGGTGGGCTCTTTGGTGGTGCAAATGGTGGGTCGGGTGGCTTCGGACGCCCACGCCCAACCGGTGGCGCTGGAGGTGGTGGTTTCCAGCCGGACATGAAGAGCGCTGGCATTGGTGCAGGTCTGATTGCCGCCGTCGTCCTGCTGATCTGGTTGGGCACTGGCTTTTTCATTGTCCAAGAGGGTCAGCAAGCCGTCATCACCCAGTTTGGCAAGTACAAATCCAGCGTAGGGGCGGGCTTTAATTGGCGCTTGCCGTACCCGATTCAGCGTCATGAGTTGATCTTCGTCACCCAGATTCGCTCTGTCGATGTGGGGCGTGACAACGTCATCAAAGCCACGGGTCTGCGCGAATCCGCCATGCTGACCGAGGATGAAAACATTGTCGAGATCAAGTTCGCTGTGCAGTACCGCCTCAACGATGCGCGGGCTTTCCTGTTTGAGAGCAAGAACCCTGGCGAAGCGGTGGTGCAGGCCGCCGAGACAGCCGTGCGCGAGGTGATCGGCAAGATGCGCATGGACACTGCCTTGTCTGAAGAGCGGGACCAGATTGCGCCCCGCGTGCGTACCCTGGTGCAAAAAATTCTGGATCAATACAAGGTCGGCATTGAAGTTGTGGGCATCAACCTTCAACAAGGTGGTGTGCGCCCTCCTGAGCAAGTGCAAGCTGCATTTGATGATGTGCTCAAGGCAGGCCAAGAGCGCGAACGGGCCAAGAACGAAGCCCAGGCGTATGCCAATGACGTGATTCCCCGCGCCATTGGTTCGGCCTCGCGTTTGAACGAAGAAGCCCAAGCCTATAAGGCGCGCATCGTGGCGCAAGCGCAAGGTGATGGACAGCGTTTCCGCTCAGTGTTGACCGAGTACCAAAAGGCCCCGCAGGTCACAAGGGATCGACTCTATCTGGAAACCATGCAGCAGATTTATGGCAACGTGACCAAGGTGTTGGTGGAGTCCAAGCAGGGCTCCAACCTACTGTACTTGCCGCTGGACAAGATCATGCAGATGAGTACTTCGGGCGAAGGCGTCGGTCAAGCTGCCGCAGCGGCCATACCCGTTGTGCCCTTTGCACCGACGGCCCCCACCACTTCTTCCAACGATCCGCGAGCCCGGGAAAACTCCCGCTCACGTGACCGCGATGTACGCTAGGAGCTCGTCATGAACCGGCTTGGACTTATTTTTTCTTCGTTGTTGCTGTTGTTGGCCTTGGCCAGCTCTACCCTGTTTGTGGTGGATCAACGGCAGTTTGGTGTGGTGTACGCCTTGGGTCAGATCAAGGAGGTCATCACCGAACCGGGTCTCAACATCAAGTTGCCCCCGCCCTTCCAGAACGTGACCTACATTGACAAGCGATTGCTGACCTTGGACAGTACCGACACCGAGCCCATGCTCACCCTGGAGAAACAGCGTGTCGTGATCGACTGGTACGTGCGCTGGCGCATCAGTGACCCGACCGAGTACATCCGCAATGTCGGCTTGAACGAAGCGGCGGGCGCCAGCCAGCTTAACCGCGTGGTGCGTAACGCTTTCCAGGAAGAAGTTAACAAGCACACTGTCAAGGAGCTGCTCTCGCTCAAGCGCGAGGCCCTGACTGCTGACGTGAAGAAAGAGGTGCTTGAAAAAGTACGTGGAGCCAAACCCTGGGGCGTTGACGTGGTGGATGTGCGCATCACCCGTGCTGACTATGTCGATGCCATCACCGAATCGGTCTATCGGCGCATGGAGGCCGAACGCAAGCGCGTGGCCAATGAGTTGCGCTCCACCGGTGCGGCAGAGGGTGAAAAAATTCGCGCTGACGCAGACCGTCAACGCGAGGTGACGATTGCCAATGCCTACCGCGACGCGCAAAAAATCAAGGGCGAGGGTGATGCCGAGGCGGCTCGTATTTATGCTGATGCGTTTGGCCGCGACCCCCAGTTTGCCCAGTTCTACCGCAGCTTGGAGGCCTACAAAGCCAGCTTCAACAAGAAGAGTGACGTGATGGTGATTGATCCTTCCAGCTCCGAATTCTTCAAGGCATTCCGGGGGCAGTCTGCCCCGGCTGCCGCACCTGCCAAAAAGTAAAACGTTGCTTGAAGTGAGTAGCCGTGAATAGTGACGCCATCTGGCTGGCCATGGCCCTCGTTCTGGTGTTCGAGGGGCTTTTCCCCTTTATCTCGCCCGCAGGTTGGCGTCGCATGTTCTCTCAAATTTTGCAGATGACAGACGGCCAGCTGCGGTTTTTCGGCCTGTGCAGCATCCTTGGCGGTGCAGCGTGGGTGCTGTGGCTTCAGCCTTGAGATTTGCCGGTCAGCAAGCCCGGTAAAATCCTTGTTTTAACAGCGTCCAATAATCACATGTCTGCTTGGGTCCTACCGGATCACATTGCCGATGTCTTGCCTTCCGAGGCTCGCCACATCGAAGAACTTCGCCGCAACCTGCTCGACATGGCCCGCTGCTATGGCTATGAGCTGGTCATGCCCCCGTTGCTGGAACATTTGGAGTCCTTGCTCACGGGCACAGGTAAAACACTCGATCTGCAAACCTTCAAACTGGTCGATCAACTCTCGGGCCGCATGATGGGTCTGCGGGCCGACACCACGCCGCAGGTGGCCCGCATTGATGCCCATTTGCTCAACCGCCAAGGCGTGGCGCGCTTGTGCTACTGCGGCCCGGTGATGCACACGCGCCCCGCAGGCCCGCACGCCACCCGTGAACCCTTGCAGTTTGGGGCGGAGATGTATGGCCATGCCGGCCCCGAGGCCGACTTGGAAGTCTTGCAACTCGCGCTGGATTGCCTCAAGTCAACCCACGTTCCCACCTTCAACGTGGACTTGGCCGACGCCCGCATCGTGAGCGCCTTGCTAGCTGACGTGCCCCTGGCCCCCCATGCCCTGATGTCCGTGCACGAAGCCCTGGCCGCCAAGGATGCGAGTGAACTGGCCCGCCTGACCCGTGATTTTCCGTCTGCCACGCGTCAGGCCTTGCTGGCGTTGGTGCAGCTTTACGGTGATCAAAACGTGCTGGTTGAAGCCGAAAAAGTGCTGCCGCCCCTGCCCGCTGTGCTTGAGACGCTGTCAAATTTGAAGTGGCTTGCAGGTCACTTGAGTCACTTGTCCAGCACGCCCATCACCTTTGATCTGGCTGACCTGCGCGGTTACGCCTACTACACCGGTGTGCGTTTTGCCATCTATGCGCCCGGGGCCAGCGACGCCTTGGTGCGTGGTGGTCGTTACGACGAAGTGGGTGCGGTGTTTGGCCGCAAGCGCCCAGCAGTGGGCTTTAGCCTAGACATCAAGGCCTTGGTCAACGGGGTTGAGGTCCGCCCCCTGCGTGCCGCCATTCGCGCGCCCTGGGGTGAATCAACCGCCTTGCGAGCGGCCATTGCTGAGCTGCGTGCGCGTGGTGAAACCGTGGTGTGCGTGCTGCCAGGCCACGAGAGCGAAATCGACGAATTTCATTGCGACCGCGAGCTGATATCAGCCGCTGGTCAATGGGTCATACAAGCAATCTGAGAAAACTGAGATGAATACAACCAAAGGACGTAACGTTGTTGTCGTGGGCACCCAGTGGGGCGACGAGGGCAAAGGCAAGCTGGTCGATTGGCTCACCGAGAGCGCTCAAGGCGTGGTGCGCTTCCAGGGCGGGCATAACGCAGGCCATACGCTGGTGATCAACGGCGTCAAAACAGCGCTGCACCTGATCCCCAGCGGCATCATGCGACCTGGCGTCAAGTGCTACATCGGCAACGGTGTTGTGCTGTCCGCCGCCAAACTGTTTGAAGAAATTGAGGGGCTGGAAAAAGTGGGGGTCGAGGTGCGATCCCGTCTGCGCATCAGCGAGGCTTGCCCTCTGATTCTGCCTTTCCACTCTGCGCTCGACGTGGCGCGCGAAGCCGCACGCGAGCAGGGCGGTGCCGAGAAAATTGGCACCACCGGTCGTGGCATCGGCCCGGCGTATGAAGACAAAATCGCGCGCCGTGCGCTGCGCGTGCAAGACCTCAAATACCCCGAGCGCTTCGCCGCCCGGCTGCACGAGCTGCTCAAGCTGCACAACCATGTGCTGACCACCTTCTTGGGCTCCAAGAACTTCACCTTTGGTGACGCCCTCAAACCCTATATCAAGGACGGCGAGGTGCAATTCGACGCGGTGTACGACGAGGCCATGCGCCACGCCGAGCTGCTCAAACCCATGATTGCGGACGTGTCGCGGGAGCTGAATGCCGCGCACAACGCCGGCATGAATCTGCTGTTTGAAGGCGCTCAAGGCACTTTGCTGGACGTGGATCACGGCACCTACCCCTACGTTACCTCCAGCAACTGCGTGGCGGGCAATGCCTCGGCAGGCGCAGGCGTGGGCCCTGGCATGCTGCACTACATCCTGGGCATCACCAAGGCCTATTGCACTCGCGTGGGTGGCGGCCCGTTCCCGACCGAGCTGGACTGGGAAACGCCGGGCACACCGGGCTACCACATGAGCACCGTGGGCGCTGAAAAAGGCGTCACCACCGGGCGTTCACGCCGCTGCGGCTGGTTTGACGGCGCTTTGCTCAAGCGCTCGGCCCAAGTCAACGGCTTGACCGGCATGTGCCTGACCAAGCTGGACGTGCTGGATGGCCTCAAAGAGCTGCTGTTGTGCACCGGCTACGAGCTAGACGGCGAGGTGATTGACATTTTGCCCATGGGTGCTGACGAGATCTCGCGCTGCAAACCCATCTACGAAACCCTGCCCGGCTGGAGCGACACTACAGTGGGTGTGACCCAATACGACAAGCTGCCGCTCAATGCGCGTCTGTACCTGCAGCGCATCGAGCAGGTCACGGGTGTGCCTATCCACATCATCTCCACCAGCCCGGATCGCGACCACACCATCATGATGCGTCACCCCTACATTGCCGAGTAGATCAAATTGAGAACTTGCGGGACAGACCAAGAGTTACGCGCAGCGAACTTTGCTCTGTCCTCTACTGATTAGGAAACCCTATGTTGACGGAAGACGGCAAGCACTTGTACGTGAGTTACGACGAGTACCACAACCTGATCGAAAAGCTCGCCATCAAGGTGCACCAGTCTGGCTGGACGTTTGACACCATTTTGTGCCTGGCCCGTGGCGGTATGCGGCCTGGTGACATTCTCTCTAGAGTGTTCAAAAAACCGTTGGCCATCATCTCCACCAGTTCATACAAGGCTGATCTGGGTAAGACCCAGGGTCACCTGGACATCGCCAAATTCATCACCACGCCACTGGGCGAGATTGCCGGTCGTGTGCTGCTGGTCGATGACCTAGCGGACTCTGGCTACACGCTGGATTCGGTCATGCAGCTCTTGCGTACCGGCTACCCCGCCATTACCGAGCTGCGCAGCGCGGTACTCTGGACCAAAGCGAAATCAAGTTTCGTTGCCGATTATTCGGTCGAGCCCTTGCCGACCAACCCTTGGATTCACCAGCCCTTCGAGAATTACGACCGACTCACTCCCGAACAATTGCTGGCCAAGTGGAAAGTCTGAATGAGGAGGGCTTAATGCGAAACCTCAGCACCGAACTGATCCATCACCCCTACACGCCGCCTGAGGGCTTTGCGGCCCCCCAGCCGGGCGTGTTCAAGGCCTCCACCGTCATCTTCCCCAGCGTGGCCGCCATGCGCCAGCGCGAATGGAAAGACAAAACCGGCTACACCTACGGCCTGCACGGCACGCCCACCACCTATGTGCTGGAAGAGCGTCTGTGCACCCTGGAAGGTGGCTTGCAATGCCTGCTCTTACCCAGCGGGTTGGCTGCGATTGCCAATGTCGCGCTGGCCCTGCTCAAGACCGGCGACGAGGTGCTGATCCCCGACAACGCCTACGGCCCCAACAAAACCCTGGCTGAGGGCGAACTCAAGGCCTGGGGCATCAGCCACCAGTTCTACGACCCCATGAGCCCGCCCGATCTGGCGCGCAAGATCGGCCCCAAGACCAAGCTCGTGTGGCTGGAGGCGGCAGGTTCGGTGACGCTGGAGTTCCCCGATCTACCCGAGCTGGTGCGCATCTGCCAGCGCCACGGGGTGGTGAACGCGCTGGACAACACCTGGGGTGCGGGTCTGGCCTTCAAGCCTTTTGACATTGCACCGGACTTGGGTGTGGATATTTCCGTGCACGCCCTCACCAAATACCCCAGCGGCGGCGGTGACGTGCTCATGGGCAGCGTCATCACGCGGGATGAGGCCTTGCACATCCGCCTCAAGCTCTCGCGCATGCGCTTGGGCTTTGGGGTTGGCATCAATGACGTCGAAACAATTTTGCGCGCGCTGCCCAGCATGGCCTTGCGCTACGCCGCGCATGACCGCAGTGCGCGTACGCTGGCGTTGTGGTGTCAGCAGCAAGCTCAAGTGGTGCAGGTCTTGCATCCCGCACTTGCTGATTCTCCGGGCCACGCCCATTGGAAGGCCTTGTGCACCCACGAAGCAGGGGGTGCGGCGGGGTTGTTCAGCATCCTTCTCGACCCGAAGTTCACAACAGCGCAGGTCGATGCCTTTTGCAATGCGTTGCGACTGTTCAAGCTGGGTTACAGCTGGGGTGGCCCCATGAGTCTGGTCGTGCCCTACGACTTGGGCGCGATGCGCACCGTCTTGCCCACCCACCTGAAACAAGGCCACCTGGTGCGGTTTTCAACCGGCCTTGAAGCCGTGGCAGACCTTCAAGCCGACTTGGCACAAGCCCTTGCAACAGCCCTACAGTGAGCTGACAATTTCACAGGCCAATTGACCCATGGCCTCGGTAGAACGTGCGTAAGGTGCTATTAATTTTGCAGCGTCGTAGTGCTTGAAGTTGCGCGCCATGGAGGCGATATACACCGGGTCGTAGTGGAGGGTGAGCAGCGCCTGCACCACAGGCTCAATCTGTCCGGCCCGCACCTGTGACTGCCAGCCTTCAACAACGGTCTTGCCACGCATGGTCGTGAGTGCGTCCAAGCGCTCACAAAAAGCCTCGCGGTCTTGCACGAAGAAATCGTAGTCCTCCATCAGCAAGGCCATGCGCTCACTGTCAGGCAGCACCAGGTTCAGGCACTCACCGGCGCGCATGGCGTCAATCAGCGCAGAGGGCACCGCCACGTTGCCGACTTTTTTGCTCTCGCTCTCGACAAACACCGGGCGTGCTGGGTCGAGCTGGCGCAGGGCATGCCAGATGCGGGTGTCAAAGTGCTTTTGCGTGGGCTGCGCAAGGCCTGGAATAGCGCCCAGCACCGAGCTGCGGTGATTGGCCAGAGCCTCCAGGTCCAGCACCTGCGCACCGGCGGCTTGAAGCGCCTGCAGCAGCCGGGTTTTGCCTGAGCCGGTGGTGCCGCAAATCACGTGCCAGTCAAAGCGCGTGGCAAGGCGGGGAATGTCCTCGACCACCGCCGCTCGAAAGGCCTTGTATCCGCCTTCCACCAGCGTGACGCGAAAGCCGATTTGATCTAACACCAGCGCGAGTGAGCCACTGCGTTTGCCGCCGCGCCAGCAGTAGAGCAGGGGCTTCCAGTCTTTGGGTTTATCGATGACATCGCGATCGATATGGGTCGAGATATTGCGCGCCGCCAGGGCCGCGCCCCGTTTTTTTGCCTCAAAGGCGTTGATCTGCTTGTAGGTCGTGCCCACGGCCTTGCGCTCTTCGTCGTTGAGCGTGGGCCAGTTCACGGCCCCGGGGAGATGGTCTTCGGCATATTCGCCTTCGCTGCGGGCGTCGATGATGAGGTCGAAGCTGTCAAGTTGGCGCAGTGCGTCGGTCGCGGGTAGCAGTGTCAGGCTCATGGCAATAGTTTTTTAAGTTCGGGCCAGACGTTGTCCAGCATGATGGCCTGTGCGGGCTCGGCAGGGTGAATGCGGTCTGCCTGGAACAGTTCACGTGCGTGGGGCACATCGGCCACGCCTTTGAGCAAAAAAGGCACCAGTGCGACTTTGTGGGTTTTGGCCGTGGCGCTATACAGGGCCGCAAAGCGATTGGCATAGTCCTGCCCGTAATTCGGCGGCACTTGCATGCCCACCAGCAGCACCTTGGCGCCGCTCGTCTTGGCAGCCTCGGCCATCTGGCTTAAATTGCTTTGTGTGCCTTGCAATGACATGCCGCGCAGCGCATCATTGCCACCGAGTTCGATGATGACGTGCGTGGGGCGGTGCTTGTCCAGCAGGGCGGGCAGCCGCGAAGCCCCGCCCGAAGTGGTGTCACCGCTGATGCTGGCATTGATGATCGTGACGTTTGGTTTTTGAGTGGTTAAACGCGCTTGCAGCAGGGCCACCCAGCCCGTGCCAAGGGGCAAGCCATACTCGGCACTGAGCGAGTCGCCCAGCACCAACACAGTAGGCGCGGTGCGCGGTTTCATCGGGGCGGTAGTCGCCCCGCCAAGCTGCCAAAAACTCAGCAGCAAGCCGCTCGCGATAATGTGTCTTCGATTCAAAGAAAGTCCCATGTCTGATTCAATGATTACTGTGGCCCATGTGTTCAAGTCGGTGACTGACTCCACCGGCACTCTCGACATTTTGCGCGATATCGA
>JAYVPU010000063.1:0-10157 GCA_043757205.1 Comamonadaceae bacterium
TTTAGTTTGGGATTTCATTTTGGCCTTCCTCGCCGATAATAGTGATATGTCTCAAATTCAACTGACCCCCGCCCAACGCAAAGAACACCGCTCCGAAGCCCATCACCTTGACCCAGTGGTGATGATCGGCTCCGACGGCTTAACCCCCGCCGTGAAGAAAGAGGTTGATGCTGCCTTGAACGCCCATGGCTTGATCAAGGTTCGCGTTTTGTCCGACGACCGGGCCATGCGTGAAGCCGCTTTTGCCACGCTGACCGATGAACTCAACGCTGCGCCCATCCAGCACATTGGCAAACTGCTGATTTTGTGGCGGCCTATGCCACCCAAAGTTCGCACCGAAAAAGAGGGCCGCATGCCCGGCCCGCGCGATGTGAAGGTGGTTGAATACAGCAAACGCCCAGGTCAACGACCCGAGATCAAGACTTTACGTGTGCTGGGTAATCAGCGCTTGACTGCGGGTGGCCGTGTGCGCCGCGCCAAACCCAAACAAACATCAGTCAAAAAAGGCCGACACGACTGACTTTGCGCAGCACCAACCCGGCACACACCCAATGTGCCAGGTACATCGCACTGCCAACAGCGTGCCATAGCGCCAAGTTCTCGCGCAACACAATCCGGGGGGCCACGGCGAACTCGGACAAGAGCGCCAGCAGCATCCCAACCACTATCAAAATAGTAGCTGCCTGTGCACGATTTTCTTGGGCTTCAGACCTTTTTCTTCCTGAAATCAGCAGCAACAGCAAGCCGCAGATGAGCGCCACCCAAGTCTGCGCTGTAAACAATTTAGCGGCCATCGTGCCAGCCATAGAAGGACTGGGGAGATGGGCGAACAGCAGGGGAACCACCCAAAACCCCACAGCGCTCATGCTGCCCCACCACAGGGCGGCCAGCCACAGCGGTAGCTGCGCCAGCAGAGATTCACTCCGTGTCGGTGTCGTCATGCCTTAGAGGTAGCTGACCGAGATAATTTCATATTCTTTGAGGCCACCCGGCGCCTGCACCACAGCCACATCGCCCTCTTCCTTGCCAATCAAGGCGCGCGCAATCGGCGAGCTGATGTTGATCAGGCCGAGCTTCAAATCCGCCTCATCCTCGCCCACGATCTGGTAGGTCACGCGGTCGCCGATGGCCTCATCTTCCAACTCCACCGTCGCACCAAACACCACCCGACCACCGGCATCCAGCGCGCTGGGGTCAATGATCTGGGCGGCGGAGAGCTTGCCCTCCACCTCCTGAATACGACCCTCGATGAAGCCCTGGCGATCCTTGGCGGCGTCGTACTCGGCGTTCTCACTCAGGTCGCCCTGAGCACGTGCCTCGGCGATGGCGTTGATCACCCAAGGGCGCTCCACCGTTTTGAGTTTGTGCAATTCAGCCTTGAGCTTTTCAGCGCCGCGTTTGGTAATGGGGATGGTGGCCATATTAATTTACGAGTTGAGCGTGCAGTTCCTGGATGGAGTTCACGTCCAGATTGTCCATGTGCTTCATGCCTTGCACGGCAGCTTCGGCACCGGCGATGGTGGTGAAGGTGGTCACACGCCCCAGCAGTGCTGACGTGCGGATGTAGCGCGAATCGGCAATGGCATTGCGACGCTCTTCGACCGTGTTGATGACCAGCGAGATTTCCGCGTTCTTGATCATGTCCACGATGTTGGGGCGCCCTTCGGCAACCTTGTTCACCACCTCACAGGGCAAGCCGGCAGCCTGCATGAAGGCCGCCGTGCCCTTGGTGGCGATGATCGAGAAGCCCTGCGCCAGCAAGTCACGCGCCACGCCCAAGGCACGCGGCTTGTCGCTTTGCTTGACGGAGAGGAAGACGCGCCCTGTGGACTCTCCACTTGCCGTGAACGGCCGGGGCAACTTGGTGCCTGCACCGAGTTGCGACTTGACGAAGGCTTCGCCAAAGGTCTTGCCCACGCCCATGACTTCGCCAGTGGACTTCATCTCGGGGCCCAGAATCGTGTCCACGCCCGGAAACTTCACGAACGGGAATACGGCCTCTTTCACGCTGAAGTACGGTGGTGTGACTTCTTGGGTGATGCCCTGCGCAGCCAGCGTCTGACCGGCCATGCAGCGCGCTGCGACCTTGGCCAACTGGATGCCCGTGGCCTTGGAGACGAAGGGCACGGTGCGGCTTGCACGCGGGTTCACCTCCAGCACGTAAATCACATCCTTGTCATCAACATGTTGAATGGCGAACTGCACGTTCATCAGGCCCACCACGTTCAAGGCGCTGGCCATGGCGGCGGTCTGGCGCTTGATTTCGTTCACGGTCTCAGCCGACAGGCTGAACGGTGGCAGAGAACAAGCCGAGTCACCGCTGTGCACGCCTGCTTGCTCAATGTGCTCCATCACGCCGCCGATGAAGGTCTTACCTTCAGGGTCGCGAATGCAATCCACATCGCACTCAATGGCGTCGTTCAAAAATCGATCCAGCAGCACGGGCGAGTCATGACTGACTTTGACGGCCTCGCGCATGTAGCGCTCCAGGTCACGCTGCTCGTGCACGATCTCCATGGCACGGCCACCCAGCACGTAGCTGGGGCGAACGACCAGCGGGTAACCCAGAGTTGAGGCCTTTTCCAGCGCCTCGGATTCGGTACGGGCCGTCGCATTCGGTGGTTGTTTCAGACCCAGTTCACGCAGCAGCGCGGAGAAGCGCTCACGGTCTTCAGCCGCGTCGATCATGTCGGGGCTGGTGCCGATGATGGGCACGCCCTCGGCCTCCAAGCCCAGCGCCAGCTTCAACGGTGTCTGGCCGCCATACTGGACGATCACGCCCAGCGGCTTTTCCTTGTCCACAATCTCCAGCACGTCTTCCAGCGTCAGCGGCTCGAAATACAGTCGATCTGAGGTGTCGTAGTCGGTGGAGACGGTCTCGGGGTTGCAGTTGACCATGATGGTCTCGTAACCATCCTCGCGCATGGCGAGCGCGGCGTGCACGCAGCAGTAGTCAAACTCGATGCCTTGACCGATGCGGTTCGGGCCACCGCCCAGCACCATGATTTTCTTGTTGCTGGTGGGCTCGGCCTCACACTCGTCCTCATAGGTCGAATACATGTAGGCGGTGTTGGTGGCGAACTCGGCGGCGCAGGTGTCCACGCGCTTGTACACCGGGCGCACATTGAGCGCGCGGCGGGCATCGCGCACCGCTTTTTCAGGCGTCTTGAGCAACTTGGCCAAGCGGCGATCAGAGAAGCCTTTTTTCTTCAGACTGCGCAAAGTGTCAGCGTCTAGAGAGGCCAATGCGCCCTCGCCTTTGGCGTCTGACAGCTGATCAAGTTCCAGTTCGATTTTCACGATCTCTTCGATCTGGATCAAAAACCATTTGTCGATTTTCGTCAGATCGTGCACTTCATCCAATGACATGCCCAAGGCAAACGCGTCGCCCACGTACCAGATGCGATCAGGACCGGGCTCGCCCAGTTCCTTCTCAATCACTTCCCGGTCTTTGGTTTTCTCGTTCATGCCGTCCACGCCGACTTCCAGGCCGCGCAGGGCTTTCTGGAAGGACTCCTGGAAGGTGCGGCCCATGGCCATCACTTCGCCCACCGACTTCATCTGCGTGGTCAGTCGGCTGTCAGCGGTGGGGAATTTTTCAAACGCAAAGCGTGGAATCTTGGTGACCACGTAGTCAATGCTGGGCTCAAACGACGCGGGCGTCGCGCCGCCCGTGATGTCGTTGCGCAGCTCATCCAGCGTGTAGCCCACGGCCAGCTTGGCTGCCACCTTGGCGATGGGGAAGCCGGTGGCCTTGGAGGCCAGCGCGGAAGAGCGAGAGACGCGCGGGTTCATCTCGATCACGACCATGCGGCCGTCATTGGGATTGATCGAAAACTGCACGTTGGAGCCGCCCGTGTCCACACCAATCTCGCGCAGTACAGCCAGGCTGGCGTTGCGCATGATTTGGTACTCTTTGTCGGTCAAGGTCTGCGCCGGGGCCACGGTGATGGAGTCACCCGTGTGCACACCCATCGGGTCCAGATTCTCGATAGAGCAGACGATGATGCAGTTGTCCGCCTTGTCGCGCACCACTTCCATCTCATACTCTTTCCAACCCAGCAGTGATTCTTCAATCAGCAACTCGTTGGTGGGTGAAGCTTCAATGCCGCGCTTGCAAATCGTCTCAAACTCTTCCGGGTTGTAGGCAATGCCGCCACCCGTGCCGCCCAGCGTGAAGCTCGGGCGAATGACGGTGGGGAAGCCCAGGGTCTTTTGAACGACCCAGGCTTCGTCCATGGTGTGGGCGATGCCCGAGCGTGCTGAGCCCAGACCGATCTTGGTCATCGCATCTTTGAACTTCAGGCGGTCTTCAGCCTTGTCTATGGCCTCGGGTGTGGCGCCGATCAGCTCGACCGGCTTGCCGGTGGCTGCGCCCGTGTATTTTTCAAGCACACCGTTGTGCCACAGGTCCAGCGCACAATTGAGCGCGGTCTGGCCACCCATGGTGGGCAAAATGGCATCGGGCTTTTCTTTGGCAATGATCTTTTCGACCGTCTGCCAGGTGATGGGCTCAATATAGGTCACGTCGGCCGTGGCCGGGTCGGTCATGATAGTCGCGGGGTTGCTGTTGATCAGGATGACCTTGTAGCCCTCTTCGCGCAGGGCCTTGCAGGCCTGCACGCCCGAGTAGTCAAACTCGCAGGCCTGGCCGATGATGATCGGGCCAGCGCCGATGATGAGGATGCTTTTAATGTCGGTGCGCTTGGGCATATTATTTCGCCTCCATCAGCTTGATGAAGCGGTCAAAAAGGTAAGCAATGTCGTTCGGCCCTGGTGAAGCTTCCGGGTGACCCTGGAAACAAAACGCGGGCTTGTCGGTACGGGCCAGGCCTTGCAGCGTGCCGTCAAACAGGCTGACGTGGGTTGCACGTAGATTGGATGGCAGTGAGGTTTTGTCCACCGCGAAACCATGGTTCTGGCTGGTGATGCTGACGCGGCCAGTATCCAGGTCTTTGACCGGGTGGTTGGCGCCGTGGTGGCCGAACTTCATCTTGAAGGTCTTGGCACCACTGGCCAAGGCCATGATTTGGTGCCCCAGACAAATGCCAAACGTGGGAATTCCGGTTTCGATCAGCTCCCGCACGGCGGCGACGGCGTAGTCACACGGTTGCGGATCGCCGGGGCCGTTGGACAAAAAGATGCCGTCGGGCTTGAGCTTGAGCACCTCAGCGGCAGGCGTTTGCGCGGGCACGACGGTGACTTGGCAGCCGCGCTCGGCCAACATGCGCAAGATGTTTTTCTTGACACCAAAGTCGTAGGCCACGACGTGAAACTTGGGTGCAGTCTGCGTGCCGTAGCCGGGTTTGCCGTCGGCATTGAACAGCATCCACTCGGACTCAGTCCAGGCGTAAGGCTGCTGTGTACTCACCACCTTGGCCAAGTCCAGGCCGCTCATGTTGGGCTCACCTTGGGCCAGGGCGATGGCCTGGTCGATGCGCGCCTGAGTGACGGATTCGCCTGCGGCCAAGCCGACGATGGCACCGTTTTGCGCACCCTTGGAACGCAGCACGCGAGTCAGCTTGCGGGTGTCGATGTTGGCAATGGCAACAGTTTTCTCGTCCACCAGGTACTGCGACAGCGTTTTGGTGAGTCGGAAATTGCTGGCCAGTTGGGGCAGATCTTTGATGATCAGGCCTGCGGCATGGACTTTGTCGGCTTCGATGTCCTCAGGGTTGACGCCGTAGTTACCAATGTGCGGGTACGTGAGGGTCACGATCTGCTGGCAGTAGCTGGGGTCGGTGAGGATTTCTTGGTAGCCGGTCATGGCGGTGTTGAACACCACCTCACCGGCGGTCGAGCCGGTGGCTCCGATCGAGTTGCCGAGAAAGACTGTGCCGTCTGCAAGCGCCAGGATGGCGGGCGGGAAGGTTCCCTTTAAAGACAAAAGCACTGGGTTCTCCGAATGGTTGCGGGTACGCCCAAACGCGCTCAGGAAACGGGTTTCCTGGTGGCTGCTTTTGTGGGATAGGGGCTTTTGAGGCGGCTGAGCGTACGGGGTTGCGGGAAAGCCGCCCATTATAGCCGGGTGAGGGCTTGAATTGACGGTTGACGCTGCTTGAAAGCTGCTTGTAGATGGCTTATATCGCCGCTTGCGCCGCACTGGCGTGCAGACAAATCGCTGCGGCAGCGGCCACGTTGAGCGACTCTTCGCCGCCCGGCTGGGCAATGCGCACCGAACGTGTCGCTCTGGCCATCAGCACCTCACTCACACCCTGCCCTTCATGCCCCAAAACCCAGGCACAGGGGTGAGG
This sequence comes from Comamonadaceae bacterium, assembly GCA_043757205.1. Classification (GTDB taxonomy): domain Bacteria; phylum Pseudomonadota; class Gammaproteobacteria; order Burkholderiales; family Burkholderiaceae_C; genus CANCDA01. Next base: position 6,255 of record JAYVPU010000063.1, read on the forward strand.
CAGGGTTTGCTGGTGCAAGAGCTGGCCCTGATGCGAGCTGGTGACCACCAGCGGTACCTGCAAGGCTTGCAAGGAGTCGAGTGTCACGCCTTCGATCAGCGTTAGACCGAAATGTGCGCCCATGCCAGCACGCAGCACTTTGGGACTCCACAAGGCCGCTGTGCCTTTGAGCGCCAGCACCTGTTTGAAGCCAAAGGCAGCCGCACTGCGCAAAATCGAACCAACATTGCCCGCGTCCTGCACGCGGTCCAGGATCACGGTCGCGACCTCAGGCAACAGGGACGTCGGGGCGGGTAATTCCAGCAGAAAGCCCATGCGCGCGGGCGACTCCAAGCCACTGATATCGGCAAAGATGGCGTCCGATATCACTATGATTTTTGTAGCTGCTTGTGCATAGCTTGATTGGGATTCAGGCCAGAATGAATCGGAAAAAACGGCTGTAACCGGATGCTGACCGCGCGTCAATGCGGCGCGACACAAATGGTCACCCTCCAACCAAACCTGCCCTTGTTTGCGGTAAGCGGTGTTGTCGTGCGCGAGACGTTTCAAATCTTTGACAAAAGCGTTATCGCGCGAGCTGATGTGGGTGATGCCGGGGGAGGTCATGTCGTCCCCCAAGCAGCCAGAACATCGGTCACCGGCCTGAAGGTCTTGCGGTGTTGCGGACAAGCCCCATGCTCACGCAAGGCGGCCAGGTGCAGCGCTGTGCCATAACCCTTGTGCCCGTCAAAACCGTACTGAGGAAAAGCCTCGTGGTACTGCACGCACCAGCGGTCACGGTACACCTTGGCCAAGATGGAGGCTGCTGAGATGGCGGGAATCTTCGCATCACCTTTGACAATGGCCTCAGCCAGCACATCCAGCCTGGGCAATTGATTGCCATCAACGAGCACCTTGACTGGCTTCAAACGCAGCCCCATCACGGCACGCCGCATGGCCAGCAGCGTGGCTTGCAAGATGTTGAGATTGTCGATCTCCTCCACGCTGGCCTCGGCAATGGAGCAGCACAGTGCTTTGGCACGGATTTCATCGAAAAGCTTTTCTCGCCTGGCCGCCGTGAGCTTCTTGGAGTCAGCCAAACCGGCAATGGGGTTCATATCATCCAGAATCACGGCAGCGGCCACCACCGGGCCCGCCAGAGGCCCGCGCCCGGCCTCATCCACACCGGCGATCAGGCCGGTGACGTCCCACATCAGGGGGGCTTGCTCAGCCTTGAAGAACTTTTTCGATGGCATCGGTGGCCAGTTGCGCGGTATCCCGCTTAAGTTGGTGATGAAGCGTGGTAAAGCGCTGTTGCAGGACGCTGATTTTTTCGGGCGCATGCAACCAGGCCATGACGGCCTGGGCCAGTGCTTCAGGCGTTGCCTGGTCTTGCATCAGCTCGGGCACAACGGCATCAGCGCACAGGATGTTGGGTAGGCCGACCCAGGGCTGCAACTGCTTGCGCCGCATGATCCAGTAGGACAGCCAGTTCATGTTGTAGGCAATCACCATGGGGCGCTTGAACAGCGCAGCCTCCAGTGTTGCGGTGCCGCTGGCAATCAAAGTCACATCACAAGCGGCCAACACGGTGTGCGATTGGCCAGTGACGACCTGCAAGCTGTCACCCAAGGCATAGCGACTGGCTGCGGCCTCAATCGCCGGGCGCAAAGCCGGAATGGCGGGCACTACAAATTTAATCGCTGCTTGCGCACGTTTCATAAGGGCTGCAGCTGCAAAGAATTGGTCAATCAGGTAACGAACCTCGGATTCACGGCTACCAGGGAGGATCGCAACCACCTGATCGTCATCCTGTAACCCCAACACACGACGTGCAGCACTTTTGTCCGCCTGCATGGGGATGACTTGCGCCAGCGGGTGACCCACGTAGGTCGCTTGAATGCCGTGCTGGGCCAGTAAATCAACCTCAAACGGAAAAATGCACAACACATGATCGACGCTGCGGCGGATTTTCTCGACCCGTTCGGCACGCCAGGCCCAGATCGAGGGGCAAATAAAGTGAACGGTCTTGATGCCCTCAATCTTGAGCGCGGCTTCCAGATCAAGATTGAAATCGGGTGCGTCCACACCGACAAATACATCGGGGCGCTCTTGCAGCAAACGGGTTTTGAGCTGATTGCGAATGCCCACGATCTCCTTGTAATGCCGCAGCACCTCCACGTAACCGCGCACCGCGAGTTTGTCGCTCGGCCACCAGGCCTCAAAGCCCCGGCGCGCCATTTGCGCACCGCCAATGCCCTGTGCACTTAGCGACGGCCAACGCTGCTTCAAGCCGTCCAGCAGCAAGCCAGCCAGCAGATCCCCAGAGGTCTCGCCAGCCACCATGCTCAATCGCGGGGAGGCCATCATCGTCACTTCAGATGAGCTTCAACGCACCAGACCACGCTTGGCGCTAGCTATGAAATCCAGCATGGTGGAGATATCAAGGTCGGCAGCAGCGTGGGTATTTTTGGTATCGCGCAAGCCGTCGATAGCGGCTACCGCAGCCTCAAGCGTCAAGGCATCGCGGTACAGCAGTTTGTGCATTTGCCGGATCAGGGCGATGCGCTCAGTACTGAAGTCACGGCGCCGCAAGCCCGTGAGGTTGACGGCGCGCATAGCCAAAGGATTGCCCTCCACCGTCATGAAAGGCGGCACGTCCTGGGCCACGTGGCTTTGGAAGCCGATCATGGCGTGAGCGCCGATATGCACAAACTGGTGCACGCCACTGAGTCCGCCAATGACGGCCCAGTCGCCGACGTGCACATGCCCGGCTAATGTGGCGTGGTTGGCGAACACCGTGTGGTTGCCAACCACCACATCGTGCGCGATGTGGACATAGGCCATGAACCAGTTGTCGCAGCCAACGCGAGTGACGCCCTCTTCCTTGGTCGTGCCGAGGTTGAAGGTACAAAACTCTCGGATGGTGTTGCGGTCACCGATCTCCAAGCGGGTCAGCTCACCGGCATAGCTCATGTCCTGGGGAATCGCACCCAAGGAGTTGAATTGGAAAATGCGGTTGTCACGACCAATGCTGGTGTGGCCCTCGATCACGCAATGCGCACCAATCGTGGTGCCCTCCCCCACCTTTACATGGGGGCCAATCACGGTGTAGGGGCCCACGCTCACACCTGGGGCTAGCTGCGCTTGCGGATCAACCAGTGCGGTGGGGTGAATCAGGCTCACGGTGCAACCCTCGATCAAAAGCCTATCAAGCGATCTTGCGCATGGTGCACATGAGTTCGGCTTCAACCGCCAGCTCTTCACCCACATGACCCTTGGCCTTGAATTTATAAATCCCCGCCTTCATCCGGTCCAGCGTGACTTCCAGCGTCAACTGATCACCCGGCTCGACTGGGCGTTTGAAGCGCACGCCGTCGATTCCTGCAAAGTAAAAAACAGTGCTGTCATCGAGCGTGATATCCAAAGTCTCGAAGGCCAGCAAAGCCGCTGCCTGCGCCAGCGCTTCGACCATCAGCACACCTGGCATCACTGGGCGGTGCGGAAAATGTCCATTGAAAAATTGCTCGTTAATCGTGACGTTTTTCAACGCCTTGATCCGCTTTCCCTTCTCCAGCTCCAGAACCCTGTCAACCAACAAAAAAGGATAGCGATGGGGAAGTTTTTTTAGAATTTGGTGAATGTCCATCATGATTTTTTCGATTCTTTAATTTGATTTTCCAAGGCTCGCACGCGGTCACGAAGTCCATGCAACTGCTTGAGGGTCGCGGCGTTTTTCTCCCAGGACGCATTGTCGTCGATCGGAAAAACACCTGTGTAGTGACCCGGCTTGAGGATGGAGCGGGTCACAAGGCTGAAGGAGGAGATATGCACCCCATCGGCGAGTTTCAGGTGCCCTAAAATCCCAGCACTACCCCCAATGGTGCAATTAGCACCAATGACGGCACTGCCCGCCACGCCAGT
>JAYVPU010000064.1:0-2596 GCA_043757205.1 Comamonadaceae bacterium
TGTGAACTGCCTGGGCGCGCTCACCGGCGGCCAAGCCATGCAGCAAGTCAAAGCGGGCGTGAAAGCCATCTACCTCTCCGGCTGGCAAGTGGCGGCGGACAACAACACCTACGGCTCCATGTACCCGGATCAGTCGCTGTACCCGGTGGACTCAGTGCCCAAGGTTGTGGAAACCATCAACAACACCTTCCGCCGTGCGGATGAGATCCAGTGGTCCAAGGGCACCAACCCTGGCGATGCAGGCTATGTTGACTACTTCGCACCCATCGTGGCCGACGCTGAAGCCGGTTTCGGTGGCGTGCTCAACGCGTTCGAGCTGATGAAGGCCATGATCAAGGCCGGTGCCGGCGGCGTGCATTGGGAAGACCAATTGGCTTCCGTCAAAAAATGCGGCCACATGGGCGGCAAAGTGCTGCTGCCCACCCGCGAGTCTTGCCAAAAGCTGATCGCAGCCCGCATGGCGGCTGACGTGTGCGGCGTGCCTACGCTGGTGATTGCCCGCACCGACGCAGAAGCAGCCGACCTGCTGACCAGCGACTACGACGAGATCGACAAGCCGTTCCTCACCGGTGAGCGCACCGCTGAAGGTTTTTACAAAACCCGCAAAGGTCTGGACCAGGCCGTGGCCCGCGCCAACGCCTATGCGCATTACGCTGACTTGGTGTGGTGCGAGACCGGCACGCCCGATCTGGACTTCGCCAAGAAGTTTGCCGATGCGGTGCACAAGGTTCACCCCGGCAAGATGCTGGCCTACAACTGCTCGCCGTCCTTCAACTGGAAGAAAAACCTGGACGACGCGACCATCGCGAAATTCCAGCGCGAACTCGGTGCCATGGGTTACAAATACCAGTTCATCACGCTGGCCGGCATTCACTCCATGTGGTTCAACATGTACGACTTGAGCCAAGACTACGTCAAGCGCGGCATGACGGCGTATGTGGAGAAGGTCCAAGACCCCGAGTTCGCAGCACGTGACCGTGGCTACACCTTTGTGTCCCACCAGCAAGAAGTGGGAACGGGCTATTTTGATGAGGTGACCACCGCCATCCAAGGCGGCAAGTCCAGCGTCACGGCACTGACCGGATCAACGGAAGAAGAACAGTTCCATTGAGATAGCGAACGCCGCCTACTCGGCCTTGATGCCGGCGTAGGCGGCGACTCGTGCCCAGCGCACCAGCTCGGCACGCATGAAGTCAACCTCTTGCTCGGGTGTGGCGAAAAGCAAATCGAACCCCATGCCTTCGAGCTTGGCTTTCATCTCGGGCTGACTCTTCACTTTGACAAAAGCCGCATTGAGTTTTTTCACCACCGCGGGTGGTGTGGCTGCAGGGGCATAGACGGCAAACCAGTTGGCCACCTCAGCGCCTTTGTAACCCGACTCACCCAAGGTAGGCACGTCTGGCAGGGCGCGGTTGCGCTGCTTAGCGGCCACAGCCAAGGCCCGGATGCGCCCTTGTTGGATATAGGGCAAGGCGTTTTGCAGGGGGCTGAACATGTATTGAATTTGCCCGCCGACCAGATCAGTCATGGCCTGTGACTGACCTTTGTAGGGAATGTGGTTGGAGCGAGTGCCTGCCAGTTGATTGAAATACTCGGCTTGCAAATGCTGAGAGCTGCCTAAACCCGCAGAACCGAAGTTCATTTCCCCCGGTTTAGCGCGTAACTGCTCGGAAAATTCACGCAAGTTATTGGCCTTGACCGAGGCGTTAACAACCAGCACCACGTCGGTCTGACCTAACAACGAAACCACCTGAAAGTCTTTGAGCAAGTCATAGGGCAGCTTGCGGTACACCGCCACGTTGGTGGCAATGGTGTTGGGCGTGATTAAAAGCGTGTAGCCATCGGGCTTGGCACGGGCCACGAATTCGACGCCGATATTGCCACCCGCCCCCAGCTTGTTGTCAATCACCACCGACTGCCCCAGTAGCTCACTGACTTTGACACCCAGCGAGCGCGCCATCAAATCGGTGCCACCGCCAGCGGCCACCGGCACCACAGCTTGGATGGGGCGATTGGGGAAAGACTGTGGCGTTTGCGCCTGAAGATGGGCCATGGGCAGCAGGGACGCGAGGAGTCCCGTCAAGCCCAGAAAAATTCGTTGAGTGATGGCCATTTTGTTTTCCGATCAGTTAAAGACAATTCGCGTTAAATGATACGCTCGCAGACCTCTGGATTCCCGAAAGACCCACCATGCCCCAAACCGCCCACCCCCAACTGATTGAAGACCTGGTCGCCGCCAACCACATCTTGGTAAACGAAGGCGTGCTGGACGGTTTTGGCCACATCAGCGTGCGCCATGACAAAGACCCGAGCCGTTTTCTGATCGCGCGCAGCATGGCACCGGGCTTGGTCACCGCCGCAGATATTGTGGCCGTCGATCTGGACGGCGTGGTGCATGACGCACAGGGCCGCCACACCTATGTCGAGCGCTTCATCCACAGCGAAATTTACCGCGCCCAGCCCGGTGTGATGTCGGTCATTCACAGCCATTCGGCCTCGGTGGTTCCGTTCAGCGTGAGCAGCACACGCTTGCGCCCGATCTGCCACATGAGCGGTTTTCTTGGCGCGCAAACACCGGTGTTCGAGATTCGTCACA
>JAYVPU010000065.1:0-2580 GCA_043757205.1 Comamonadaceae bacterium
CTACGTGCGCCAGGCGCGCGCCCTGGGTCTGGGCCATGCCGTGCTGTGCGCTGAACACCTGATTCGCAATGAGCCATTTGCCGTGCTGCTGGCCGACGACTTGATGTTGGGCCCGCCCGGTGGCACACCCGTATTGGCGCAGATGGTGGATGTGTTTGAGCGCTTAGGCAACTCCGTGATTGCGGTGCAAGAAGTACCAATGGCGCATGTCAGCCGCTACGGCATCGTTGCAGGCGAGACAGACGGTGAGCACCTGATGCGCGTGAGCAAGATCGTCGAGAAACCGCAGCCTGAAAATGCGCCTTCACGCCTGGGTGTGGCGGGCCGCTACATTCTGACGCCCGCTATTTTTGACCACATCCGAAATCAAGCCGGTGGCGCGCACGGTGAAATTCAACTCACCGATGGCATTGCCGGGCTGCTGCAACATGAGCCGGTGTACGCCTATGCCTACGAGGGCAAGCGTTATGACTGCGGCAGCAAGGAAGGTTTTTTGGAGGCGACGGTCGAGCTCGCTCTGTCGCACCCGGAAGTCGGCTCAGCGTTCAGAGGCTTTCTCAAGACCTTGAAGTTCTAGCCAATCCGGAATTGAACTTCGTCATCCCCGCGTAGGCGGGGATCCAGTGACTCAGGAAGCCTGGATTCCCGCCTGCGCGGGAATGACAGCCTAAGCTCTATTCGCCCCAAGAATTACCTTCGACGCATCACGTGAATGAAGTCCGCGCCTTCGGTGCTTTGTTCCAGCAGCTCATTGCCGGTTTGCTTGGCAAAGGCCACAAAGTCGCGCACCGAGCCAGCGTCGGTTGCCACCACTTTAAGCGTTTGGCCGCTGACCATCTCGGCCAGGGCTTTTTTTGCCTTCAGGATGGGCAGTGGGCAGTTCAGGCCACGGGTGTCGAGTTCTTTATCGATGTTCATCAGAATTCCAACTTTCTTCAGTTCCTGACATTTTAGTTCTGCTCACCATTGACCCGATGCTTAGCTCGCAGCAGGGGTCAGCACCGCGTTCGATGGCGTGCCCCACTCCACAAACTCAGGCTCATGGCCGCGCGAGCGAAGCCAGTCTGCCAGCGCAAAACCCGTGCCGCTAGGCCAGCACTTCAGCGCCGTCGGCGCAACCAAGCGGTAGTCCACCAATTCGGGCGACAAACTGACTGTGCCTTCGCACACGGCGTGGTAGGCAATGATGACCTGGTTCATGCGCTGGAAATCGTACACACCAATGAGGTTAAGGGCTTGAACATCAAGGCTGGTTTCCTCGCCAATCTCGCGGGTGATGCCGTCTTGCGGCGTTTCGCTCGCTTCCATAAAGCCGGTGATCAAGGCGAATTTTTTCTCGGGCCATGCGGCGTTGCGGGCCAGCAGGATGTGCCCCTGGTACTCAATCACCGCCGCCAACACAGGTGTCGGGTTGTTCCAATGGGTGAAGTCACAGGCCATGCAGCACAAGCGTTCTTTTTCTCCGCCGTCTTCCTGCTTGGTCAGCAGCATCAGAGGCTCGGCACATTGGGGGCAAAATCTGAAGCGTTGCATCTTGGTGTTCTCCGGTGTTGTTCAGGCTGGGAAGACGCCGGTGGACAGGTAGCGATCACCCCGGTCACACACCACAAAAACGATGGTGGCATTGGACTCGCGCTTGGCAATTTCCAGCGCCACCCAGCAGGCCCCGGCTGCGGAGATACCCGCAAAAATACCTTCTTCACGCGCCATCCGACGGCACATCTCCTCGGCATCGACTTGGCTCACGTACACCAGCTCGTCCACCGTGCTGGGGTCGTAAATCTTGGGCAAATACTCTTGTGGCCATTTGCGAATGCCGGGGATGCGAGAACCCTCTTGAGGCTGCGCGCCAATAATTTTGATGTTCGGATTTTTCGATTTCAAAAACCGCGACACCCCCGTGATGGTGCCCGTTGTGCCCATGGCACTCACAAAATGCGTGATGCGCCCACCGGTCTGCTCCCAAATTTCAGGGCCGGTGGTCTCAAAGTGAATGCGCGGATTGTCTTCATTGGCGAACTGGTCCAACACCCGCCCCTTGCCAGCCTTCTCCATCTGCTCAGCCAGATCACGCGCGTACTCCATGCCGCCGGATTTGGGGGTCAGAATGAGTTCGGCCCCAAAGGCCTTCATGGTTTGTGCCCGCTCAACCGACAAATCCTCCGGCATGATGAGCACCATGCGGTAGCCCTTGATGGCCGCGGCCATGGCCAAAGCGATGCCGGTGTTGCCCGAGGTCGCCTCAATCAAGGTGTCACCGGGCTTGATGTCCCCACGCTCTTCAGCGCGTTTGATCATGGACACCGCAGGCCGGTCTTTGACCGAACCCGCCGGGTTATTGCCCTCTAATTTGCCCAAGACCACATTGCCGCGCGACGTGTTGTCGGCAGCGCCAATGCGTTGCAGGGCGACCAAGGGGGTGTTGCCAATAGCGTCTTCAATGGTTGGATATTTCATGGGTCACACTGTGCCATAATTCGGCCTTCGCTTCTTCCTGCCCGGGTGGTGAAATTGGTAGACGCAGGGGACTCAAAATCCCCCGCCGCAAGGCGTGCCGGTTCGATTCCGGCCCCGGGCACC
>JAYVPU010000066.1:0-10011 GCA_043757205.1 Comamonadaceae bacterium
CGTCACTGTCGCCGCGTTTGACGGTGGAGGAGATTGTGGGCGAGGGCTTGTTGGTTCATGCGCCAACGCTTTCAATGCAAGAGCGGCAAGTGCGCGTCATCAGGGCGCTGGACGAAGTCGGACTGGGTGAGTCGCAATTTCCCGGCCTCTTGCAGCGCTACCCGCATGAGTTTTCAGGTGGTCAGCGCCAAAGAATTGCGATTGCGCGCGCGCTGATCGTGGAGCCGCGCTTGATAGTGCTCGATGAGCCCACCAGCGCGCTGGACGTGACCATCCAGAAGCAAGTGCTGCAACTGCTACAACGCCTGCAACGCGAACGCGGCTTGAGTTATTTGCTCATCACCCACGATGTGGACGTGATACGGGCCATGGCGCATGAGGTCATCGTGATGAAAGACGGTGAAATCGTGGAATCTGGCCCTCTGACCGAGGTGTTGGACGCGCCCCGACACGACTACACCCGCACATTGGTGGCGGCCACGGCTTGAGCGCACGGGATGTTTGCCAAAAAGCCTTTTAAAACAAGGCACTTAGCCGATATTTGAGGTACAATCCTCGCTTCACGACCAAACGGGCGGGTTCCAACCGCCCGTTTTTTTTGGTCGTTTGTTTTTCGATACAAGGTGATTGGCATCTGTGGCATTGCAGGAAATTGTTGAGCAAATCGTTGGTGGCTTGAACTACGACCTGGTGGAGATCAATCGCTCCGCCGGTGGTTTGCTGCGCATCACGATCGACTTGCCCTGGACGCCTGAGCTGGTGGGTGTCGAGCAATTTGTGACGGTGGAAGACTGCGAGAAGGTGACGCGCCAGTTGCAGTTCACGCTGGAAGTCGAGGCGATTGAGTACTCTCGGTTGGAGGTGTCTTCGCCGGGTATTGATCGGCCTTTGCGCCATCAGCAAGATTTTGAGCGCTTTGTGGGTCAGGTGATTGACCTCACGCTCAAGGTGCCTATGGGTGCAGCGGCGGCGGGGCAGGTCAGCGCCAGCCGCAAGAAGTTTCGCGGCACGCTGGAGCATGTGGCGCAAGTTGAGGGTGTGGCAAATGTGGTGTGGCTAATCGTCTGGAGCGATGAGCCTGTACCCAAGCCGGGACAAAAGGTGAGCAAGAAGCGCGTGCCCCCGCCCCTGCAGGCTTTGGGTTTTACCCTGGACGAGTTGAAGGAGGCGCGCTTGGCGCCGCTGGTGAATTTCAAAGGGCGTGGCACAGGCGGTGCTGAGTAATTTTTGGTTGGGTCGAGGCGGGTGTTAAGCGCCGCCTTGACTTGTAATTGGCAATGGAGATTAAAGACATGAATCGCGAATTGTTGATGTTGGTGGAAGCTATTTCACGCGAAAAAAACGTAGAGCGTGACGTGGTGCTGGGCGCTGTTGAGGCGGCGCTGGCCCAAGCCACCAAAAAGCTGTACTCGGGCGAGGTGGATATTCGCGTGGCGGTTGATCGCGATAGCGGCAATTACGAAACCTTCCGTCGTTGGCATGTGGTTCCCGATGAGGCTGGCCTGCAGCTGCCGGAGCAAGAGATTTTGCTGTTTGAAGCCAAAGAACAAATTCCTGACATCGAGGTGGACGAGTACATCGAAGAGACGATTGAGTCAATGCCCATTGGCCGTATCGGCGCGATGGCGGCCAAGCAGGTCATTCTGCAAAAAATCCGTGACGCTGAGCGCGAAATGCTGCTCAACGACTTCATGTCGCGCGGTGACAAGATTTTTGTCGGCACCGTCAAGCGCATGGACAAGGGTGACATCATCGTGGAGAGCGGTCGTGTCGAAGGCCGTCTGCGCCGTGGCGAGATGATCCCCAAAGAAAACCTGCGTACCGGTGACCGCGTTCGCGCCATGATCATGGAGGTGGACTTGACGCTGCGCGGTGCGCCCATCGTTCTGTCGCGTTCGGCCCCGGAGTTCATGACGGAGTTATTCCGCCAGGAAGTGCCCGAAATTGAGCAAGGCCTGCTGGAGATCAAATCCTGCGCCCGTGACCCTGGCTCACGCGCCAAAATTGCCGTGCTCTCGCATGACAAGCGCGTTGACCCGATTGGCACCTGCGTCGGCGTGCGTGGCACGCGGGTCAATGGCGTCACCAATGAGTTGGCCGGTGAGCGCGTTGACATCGTGCTGTGGAGCGAAGACCCGGCCCAGTTCGTGATTGGCGCGTTGGCGCCCGCCAATGTCTCATCCATCGTGGTGGACGAAGAGCGTCACGCCATGGATGTGGTGGTGGACGAGGAAAATCTGGCCATCGCCATTGGCCGTGGTGGTCAAAACGTGCGCTTGGCCTCTGAGCTGACGGGCTGGAAGATCAACATCATGGATGCGGCTGAGTCAGCCCAGAAGCAGTCGGATGAAACCGGCTCGATTCGCGCGCTGTTCATGGAGAAGCTCGATGTCGATGAGGAAATTTCCGACATCCTGATTGCTGAGGGCTTTACCAGCCTGGAAGAGATCGCCTACGTGCCGCTGCAAGAGATGCTGGAGATCGAGAGCTTTGACGAGGACACGGTTGACGAATTGCGCACCCGTGCCAAAGACGCTCTGCTGACCATGGAAATTGCGCGAGAAGAAGTGGTTGAAGAAGCCACCCAAGATTTGCGTGATCTGGAGGGGCTGACGCCCGAGTTGATCGCCAAGCTGTCAGAGAACAACATCCATACCCTGGATGATTTGGCTGATCTGGCTGTGGACGAGCTCACTGATATCACCGGCCAGTCTGAGGAAGAGGCCAAGACCCTGATCATGAAGGCGCGCGCACATTGGTTTACCGATGACGCCGCTTCTCAAGAGTAATTGTTATGAAAACAAAATTTAAGTAAAGGCCAGCAATTGCCCTCAGGGCTTGTTATGCCGTAGCTAAAGGTTATCCCACAAATGTCCAGTACGACCGTTTCCGAATTTGCCACCGAACTCAAGAAGTCTCCCGAGACGTTGCTTGAACAGCTGAAGTCAGCAGGTGTCGCCAAGGCGGCTGCTTCTGACGTCTTGACAGAGTCAGACAAGCAGCATTTGCTGAGCTACTTGCAGGCCAGTCATGGCACGGCCAGTCCTGAGCGCAAGAAGATCACATTGGTTAAAAAATCGACCAGTGAAATCAAGCAAGCGGATTCGACCGGCAAGGTTCGCACCATCGTGGTCGAGAAGCGCAAGCAGCGCACCTTTATCCGCCGCGATGAGGATGTTGAGGCGGTTGAAGCGGTATCGGTAGAGTCCGTAGAGCTCGCGCCTGCGTCGGAAGCACAAGCCGAAGCCCCGTCCACCCTAGTCATTGACCATGCAGAACTGGCCCGCCGTGAGGAAGAGGCTCGTCGTCAAGCTGAATTTATTCGTCGCCAGGAAGAAGAGCTGGTAGAGCGCCGCCGCCAACGCGAAGAACAAGAGTCGCGTGAGCGTGAAGCCGCTGAGAAAGCCGCCGCCATGGCCGCTATCGACGAGGAAGCTCAAAAAGCAAAAACAAAAGCAACACCGACTAGCCAAGAGGCCGAGGCACAAGCTGCGGCCCTGAGTGAGGCCAAGGCCAAGGCCGTGGTCGATGCACGCCAAAAAGCGATTGCGGATTCGAAGGCGCGTGCCGACGAAGAAGCTGCGCGTGCTGCTGATTTGAACGAGCGTCGACGCAAGGCTGAGGCTGAGGCCGCAGCCATTCGCACCATGATGTCCTCACCGGCCAAAAAAGCCCCGGTGATCAAAAAGGAAGAGCCTAAAGTTGTCAAGGCAGCTGACGCCGCCAAGGCGGGCATGAAGGGCACTTTGCACAAACCTGCAGCGGGAACTGGCGTGGCCAAACCCGCAGTGGCCGGTGCGGGCACAGGTGCTGCGGGTGCCGGTAAAGAGGTTAAATCAGCCAAGCTGTCGTCCAGCTGGGCCGGTGACCCTGCCAAGAAAAAAGCCATCCCGACACGCGGTGACACCAGTGGTGGTGTGGGCCGTGGTAGCTGGCGCGGTGGTCCCCGAGGCAAGCGTGGCGATGATAGGCATCACCACTCAGAACAAACACAGTCTGCCCCGGTTGAAGCACGCGTTTTGGACGTCCACGTACCCGAAACCATCACGGTGTCTGAACTCGCCCACAAGATGGCTGTTAAGGCCTCCGAGGTCATCAAGCACTTGATGAAACTCGGTCAGATGGTCACCATCAACCAGTCGCTGGACCAAGACACCGCCATGATTGTGGTGGAAGAAATGGGCCACAAAGCCATCGTGGCCGCGCTCGATGACGCCGAGGCATTTACCGACGAAGAAGTCTCGCAACAACACGCGGAATTCCTGCCGCGTGCGCCTGTGGTCACCGTCATGGGTCACGTGGACCACGGCAAAACCTCGTTGCTGGATTACATCCGCCGCGCCAAGGTGGCCTCGGGTGAGGCCGGTGGTATCACCCAGCACATCGGTGCTTACCACGTGGAAACACCACGCGGCATGATTTCCTTCCTCGACACTCCCGGTCACGAGGCGTTTACCGCCATGCGCGCCCGTGGTGCCAAGGCGACCGACATTGTGATTTTGGTGGTGGCCGCTGATGACGGCGTGATGCCGCAGACCAAAGAGGCCATCAAGCACGCCAAGGCAGCTGGTGTCCCCATCGTGGTTGCCATCAACAAGATCGACAAACCCGACGCCAAATCGGATCGGGTGCGCCAGGAGTTGGTCGTCGAAGAAGTCGTGCCGGAAGAATTTGGCGGTGACTCACCCTTTGTGGAAGTCTCGGCCAAGACAGGCCAGGGCGTTGACGCTTTGCTGGAGCAGGTTCTGTTGCAAGCCGAAGTGTTGGAACTCAGAGCGCCGGTGGAAGCCATGGCCAAGGGCCTGGTCATCGAAGCGCGACTGGATAAGGGTAAAGGCCCGGTGGCCACCGTGCTGGTGCAGTCCGGCACACTCAAGGCGGGCGATATTGTGCTGGCCGGTCAAACCTTTGGCCGCATTCGTGCCATGCTGGATGAAAACGGCAAGCCGATCAAGACGGCTGGTCCTTCGATCCCGGTTGAAATCCAGGGCTTGACTGAAGTCCCGCAAGCCGGTGATGAGTTCATGGTCATGAGCGATGAGCGCCGTGCCCGTGAAATCGCCACCTACCGCGCTGGCAAGTTCCGTAACACCAAGTTGGCCAAGCAACAAGCCGCCAAGTTGGAGAACATGTTCACCGACATCACGGCTGGTGAAGTCAAGATGCTGCCCATCATCGTCAAAGCCGACGTGCAGGGTTCGCAAGAAGCCTTGGCGCAGTCGCTGCTCAAACTCTCGACCGACGAGGTCAAAGTGCAACTGGTGTACGCCGCTGTGGGCGCTATCAGCGAGTCGGACGTGAACCTGGCCATTGCCTCCAAGGCGGTGATCATTGGCTTCAACACCCGGGCTGATGCAGGAGCGCGCAAGCTGGCTGAGCACAATGGCGTTGACCTGCGTTACTACAGCATCATTTATGACGCTGTGGATGAACTCAAGGTCGCCATGTCGGGTATGTTGACACCCGATAAGCGCGAAGAAGTCATTGGCGTGGCCGAGATTCGCCAGGTGTTCAAGGTCAGCAAGATCGGCTCGATTGCCGGTTGTATGGTCGTCTCCGGCGTGGTGCGTCGCAATGCCAAGCTGCGCTTGCTGCGCAACAACATGGTCATCTTCACGGGTGAGTTGGAGTCGCTCAAGCGCTTCAAAGACGATGCACGGGAAGTCAAAGAGAACTTCGAGTGCGGCTTGAACATCAAAGGCTACAACGACATCGCCGAGGGCGATCAGTTGGAGTTCTTTGAGATCAAGGAAGTGGCGCGTACGCTGTAAAACGAGATTGCTATTTTGCGCAAGGCCTCCAGCACCCCCAATCGCAGCTTCAAGGTTGCCGACCAGATCCAGCGTGATCTGGCGGACTTGATCGCGCGCGAGTTGAAAGACCCGCGTGTGGGTATGGTCACCATCCAGGCGGTGGAGGTGACACCCGACTACGCCCACGCCAAGGTGTTTTACAGCCTGCTCAATGGTGACCCAGAGCAGACCACGCAGGGACTCAATGCCGCAGCGGGTTTCTTGAGGAGTGGGCTCTTCAAGCGCCTGCACATTCATACCGTTCCAACACTTCATTTTGTGTTTGACCGCACCACCGAACGTGCGGCTGATATGAACGCCCTCATCGCGAAGGCGGTCTCCTCCAGAGCCAAGGACGATTGAACATGCAAGCGCCACGCACACGGGTGCAGCGGCGCCCTGTGCACGGGGTGTTGCTGTTGGATAAACCACTGGGACTGTCGAGTAACCAAGCTTTGCAAAAAGCCAAGTGGCTGCTGCGCGCCGACAAGGCGGGTCACACCGGCACGTTGGATCCCTTGGCCACCGGCGTGTTGCCCCTGTGCTTTGGCGCGGCCACCAAGTTCAGCCAGATGCATTTGGACGCTGACAAAACCTATGCGGCCACGGCACGTTTGGGCATCAAAACCAGCACAGGCGATGTCGAAGGCGACGTTATTGAGGAGCGTCCCGTTAACGTGAGCGAAGCGGCAGTGGTCGAAGTCGCCCAGCGCTTCACCGGGCCAATCCAGCAAGTGCCCCCGATGCACAGCGCCCTCAAGAAAAACGGCAAAGCTTTGTATGAATACGCGCGGGCCGGACTGGAAGTCGAGCGGGAAGCTCGCAACGTCAATATTCACAAGCTAAATGCGACTGCAGACCTTTCAAATCCTGCGCAAGCAGCTATGAAAATGAGAGTGACTTGCAGCAAAGGTACCTACATCCGAACCCTGGCAGAAGACATGGGCGAGGCCCTGGGCTGCGGCGCGCATCTGACGGCGTTGCGCCGCACGGCGACCGGCAATTTTGATGAGTCGCAATGCGTTTCTCTCGATGCGCTGACGGCCATGAGCGAAGACGAGCGCATGGCGTGCTTTCTGCCCGTGGATTCACTGCTGGCCGA
This sequence comes from Comamonadaceae bacterium, assembly GCA_043757205.1. Classification (GTDB taxonomy): domain Bacteria; phylum Pseudomonadota; class Gammaproteobacteria; order Burkholderiales; family Burkholderiaceae_C; genus CANCDA01. Next base: position 6,895 of record JAYVPU010000066.1, read on the forward strand.
TCACACACCCGTGACACTTGACAGTGAAAATGCTGGCCGATTCCTGAGCGGTGTACGCCGCAGAGGCGCGTGGGCTGATTGCGAACGTGTTGCCGTGTACGGCGAAAACCCGCGCGCCTTGCTGGGCACAGCCCACATCAAGGCAGGCGAATTAATACCAGGGCGATTGTTGAGCCCGATTGAAATACAACAAATCTTGGAAAGTGAAAAATGAGCCATAAACAAATCCGAAACATCGCCATCATCGCCCACGTTGACCACGGCAAGACCACCATGGTGGACCAATTGCTGCGCCAGTCCGGCACCTTTGCCGAGCACGAAAAAGTCGTTGACACCGTGATGGACAACAACGCCATTGAAAAAGAACGTGGCATCACGATTTTGGCCAAGAACTGCGCTGTGACCTGGGAAGGCACGCACATCAACATCGTTGACACCCCCGGCCACGCCGACTTTGGCGGTGAAGTGGAGCGTGCCTTGTCCATGGTGGACGGCGTGGTGCTGCTGATTGACGCGCAAGAAGGCCCCATGCCCCAGACCCGCTTTGTGACCAAGAAGGCCCTGGCCTTGGGTCTCAAACCCATTCTGGTGGTGAACAAGGTGGACAAGCCCGGTGCGCGCCCTGACTTTGTGGTCAACGCTGCCTTTGATTTGTTTGACAAGCTCGGTGCGACCGATGAGCAGTTGGACTTCCCCGTGGTTTACGCCTCAGGCATCAACGGTTGGTCGTCAATGGAAGAGGGCGAGGCCGGTGAGCAGTGGGGGCCTGACATGTCGGCCCTGTTCAATACCATCCTTGAGCATGTGCCGCACCAACAGGGTGACCCTGCTGCACCGCTGCAACTGCAAATTTCTGCGCTTGATTTTTCGACCTTTGTGGGCCGCATTGGCGTCGGTCGCATCAGCCAGGGCACGGTCAGGCCGATGATGGATGTGGTGGTGATGGAAGGCCCGGATGGCAAGGCCGTCAAAGGTCGTATCAACCAGGTGTTGACCTTCCAGGGCCTGGAACGCGTGCAGACGACGGATGCCGGTCCCGGTGAAATCGTGCTGATCAACGGGCTGACCGACATCGGCATTGGTGTGACCATTACTGATCCGGTCAACCCGGCACCGCTGCCCATGCTCAAGGTCGATGAACCGACCCTGACCATGAACTTTTGCGTCAACACAAGCCCCTTGGCTGGCCGCGAAGGCAAGTACGTCACCAGTCGCCAGATCTGGGACCGCTTGCAAAAAGAGCTGCAGCACAACGTGGCCTTGCGCGTTAAAGAAACCGACGAAGAGGGAATTTTCGAAGTGATGGGTCGCGGCGAACTGCACCTAACCATCTTGCTGGAAAACATGCGTCGCGAAGGCTTCGAGCTGGCTGTGTCCAAGCCGCGCGTCGTGATGAAAGAGATCAACGGCGAGAAGTACGAGCCTATCGAATTGGCGACTGCCGACATCGAAGAGCAGCATCAGGGCGGCGTGATGCAGGCCTTGGGCGAGCGCAAGGGCGACCTGGTCAATATGGAGCCGGACGGCCGTGGCCGTGTGCGCCTGGAGTACCGCATTCCGGCGCGCGGCCTGATCGGTTTCACCAACGAATTCCTGAATTTGACGCGCGGCTCCGGCCTGATCGCCAATATTTTCGACGGCTACGAGCCGCACAAGGGTGAGATCGGTGGACGCAAGAACGGCGTGCTGATTTCCATGGACGCGGGCGAAATCTTCACCTACGCCCTGGGTAAGCTGGACGACCGTGGTCGCATGTTTGTGCGCGCCAACGACCCCGTGTACGAAGGCATGATCGTCGGTATCCACAGCCGTGACAACGACCTGGTGGTTAACGCCACGCGCACCAAGCAGCTGACCAACTTCCGTGTCAGCGGCAAGGAAGATGCGATCAAAATCACGCCCCCGATTGAATGCACGCTGGAGTACGGCGTTGAGTTCATTGAGGACGACGAGTTGGTCGAGATCACACCCAAGTCGATTCGTCTGCGTAAACGCTACTTGACCGAGAGCGAGCGCAAGCGCAACGGTCGTTAATAGCGCGCAATCAACGCAGATTGATTCACCAGCACCCTCATTCCTGCGCAGGCGGGAGTGGGGGTGTTTTTATTGATGGGGAGCTCGTCTAACGACTGCGACTTTTCATGGCGCGCTCCACCTCGCGCTTGCCTTCGCGGTCTTTGATGGTGTCGCGTTTGTCGTGCTCGGCCTTGCCTTTGGCCAGGGCAATGTCGCACTTGATCTTGCCGTTTTTCCAATGCAAATTGAGCGGCACCAGGGTGTAGCCCTTTTGCTCGGCTTTCACAATCAAGCGCCGGATGTCGTCTTTTTTCAGCAGCAGTTTTTTGGTGCGCACCGAATCAGGGTTGATATGGGTGGAGGCCGTTTTGAGCGGGTTGACCTGGCAGCCAATCAAGAAGAGTTCGCCCTCGCGAATCACCACATAGCCATCGGTCAGCTGAACCTTGCCGTCGCGCACGGCCTTGACTTCCCAGCCCTCCAGCACCATGCCCGCCTCAAAGCGTTCTTCAAAGAAATAGTTGTAGGCCGCTTTTTTATTGTCGGCAATGCGGGAGGATGTGTCGGGTTTTTTGGCCATGAAATTCTTTGAGGGCGCGCGGGAAACTTACAATCATTGACAGCTCAGGCGCACGCCAGACCCCCATTCTATGAAAACCGTTAACAAGTCCGTCCTCATCTGGTACAGCCCGCAGGAAATGTATGCCTTGGTGATTGACGTGGCCGCCTATCCGAAGTTCTTGCCCTGGTGTGATCAAGCCCGGGTGATTGAAGAAGACGCGCAGGGTGTGACGGCTGAAATCGGTATTGCATTTAGCGGGATTCATCAAAAATTCACCACCCGCAATGAACACCAAGCGGGTCAAGGCGTGCGCATGCAACTGGTCAACGGCCCGTTTTCTCATCTGCAAGGGCAGTGGAATTTTTCACCTGTTGGCGTGGGCGATCAACGCGCCTGCAAAGTTGAACTTTCTTTGAATTATGGGTTTTCCAACGTGCTGTTGGCCAAGTTGATTGGCCCGGTGTTCGACAAGATTGCGGGCAGCCTGGTGGATGCCTTTGTCAAACGGGCCGTTCAGGTTTATGGGGCTTAAGGTGAGT
>JAYVPU010000067.1:0-9838 GCA_043757205.1 Comamonadaceae bacterium
CGCCAAGAGCTCGTCGAGCTGCGTCGCAAGTTGCGCCAAGTCCAGATGGAGCGCGACATATTGGCAAAGGCTACGGCCTGGTTTGCCAACAACGGCGACAAGACGTTTACCCCGTCTACGCGCTGATTGCAGCGAATCAGGCCGAACTACCCGTGCGCAGCATGTGTAAAACCCTCCAAGTCTCTGCCAGCGGCTTTTACGGCTGGCTGGAGCGCCCAATGTGTCAACGCCAGCAGGCCAACGTCAAGCTGACGGCGCACATCCGCGAGGCATTTGTCGCCAGCGACGAAACCTACGGCATGCCACGCATCCGAGCAGAACTTCAAGACGCAGGTATTGTGGCCAGCCGCAAGCGCATAGCCCGCCTGATGCGCCAAGAGCGCATGCATGGGGTCAGTCGCAGGCGTAGTTTCTGTGTCACCACCGAGCGCGATGTCCGGCACCGCCCGGCACCGGACCTGGTGAATCGGGAGTTTGTGGCCACCGACATCAACCAGTTGTGGGTGGCCGACATGACCTACATACCGACTTGGACAGGGTTCCTGTACTTGGCCATGGTCATTGATGTGTACAGCCGCAAGGTGGTGGGATGGGCCTTTGGGGAACGCATGACGTCTGACCTGGTGATTCTGGCGCTGAACATGGCGCTCATGACCCGCAAGCCGCAATCGGTGATTCACCACTCTGACCAGGGCAGTCAGTACACCAGCATTGCGTTTGGCAACCGATGCAAGGAAATGGGTGTGCGTCCTTCCATGGGAACGGTTGGGGATGCCTATGACAACGCCATGGCCGAGAGCTTCTTTGCCAGTCTGGAATGCGAGCTGATTGCCCGTCGCAGTTGGAAAACAAAGACCGAGGCCCGCTTGGCAGTTTTTACCTGGATCGAGAGCTGGTACAACCCGCCGGGCGAGCTGCGCCGCCGCCACACTATTGAATGAATACTTGGAGACCGAAGGTCTCCTGATGCAAGAGGATGTTCAGCTAGGCATTTTTCACGCAGATAAATTTGAGAAATCAGTCGACACTACGCAACGTTATCTCCGATTGAAAGTCACGACTGGAAGATGATGGGGGGGTGTCCCTAATTTTGTGTAAACGGCGGTTGAGTTAGACGCGCCCAATACTTGTAACAATCACCCCACCATGCCCCTCAGCACCCTGATCGAAACCCACGGCTACTGGCTGCTGGCCATCGGCTGTCTGCTAGAAGGCGAGACCATCCTCATTCTGGCGGGGTTCGCGGCGCATCGCGGCTACCTCAACCCTTACGCGGTGTTGGCCATCGCCTCCATGGCGGGCTTTGCCGGTGATCAGTTTTATTTTTGGCTGGGTCGCCGTCACGGCAACGCCGTCCTCGCCCGCTGGCCCTCCGTCATTGCGCAATCAGAACGCCTGCACCGCCTGATGGATCGCTATCACGCCGCCGTGATCATCGGTGTGCGCTTTGCCTATGGATTGCGGATTGCGGGGCCGGTGCTGATCGGGATGTCGTCGATCTCAAGGCTCAAGTTCGCTCTGCTCAATGCCCTGGGGGCTGTGTTGTGGGCGATTTTGATCGCTGGCCTGGGCTGGGTGTTCGGCCAGGCGGCGGAAGCAATCCTGGGTCAGATCAAACACCTGGAGGGCTGGCTGTTGCTCGGCCTGGCAGTGGCCGGAGCAGCCTTGTGGTGGTTCAAGTCGGGGCGCTCCCGTTAGAGAGTCACCGTCTTCAGTGGTGGTGCCCATGCTCTCCGTGTACATGCTTGTGGGCAATTTCTTCTTCGCTGGCGGCGCGCACATCGGTCACTGTGACTGAGAAACGCAAGGCCTTGCCGGCAAAAGGGTGGTTGCCGTCCAGCAAGACCACAGGGCCTTTGATTTTGGTCACCGTGAACACATGCGTCTGGCCGTCTTCGCCCCGGCCCTCTAGCTGACCGCCGATCTTCACGCCGGGGGGGAACTGGGTCTTGGGAATGGTCTGCACCAGGCTCTCGTCGCGCAGGCCAAAGGCGTCTTGCGGCTCCAGTGTCAGCGTGGTCTGGTAGCCCGTATCCTGGTCTTGCAGGGCCTCTTCAATTTTGGCAAAGGTATTGCCATAGCCACCATGCAGGTAAACCATGGGATCTTTGCTTTCCTCCAGCAGCTTGCCGCTGACGTCAGAGATTTTGTAGCGCAGGGTGACGGCGGTGTTTTTGTCGATTTTCATAAACGTGTGTGTCCAGGGGATGGGGTTGATACTTTTAATCCAAAATCCATTGCCCGTGCGCGGCAATGGCGTCGTGCATAGCATCGGGGGCTAAATCCAGCTCGCCGGGCCAGGTGAGAACGCCTTGCTGTACATAGGCTTGAATGAATTCAGCTGGCTGACTGAGACGTGTAAACACGCCACGAAAAGCGCTGGGCAGGAATTTCACCACGCCCTCAAGCCCATCGTGAAATCGAACCCACAGTGCGGTGTGATCAATCACCTTGACCTCGGTCACGTCCCAGTTCATTGGCATGGCAGGCTTTCTATGTGAAAGGCGTGAGGGGATTTGGGCTTACTCAAGGGGTGCAATAGGGTTGGGATTTTGCAAGGCTTGGCACAAGTCCCAGTCTTTCAGTAATTCTGATTGATGCAGCTCGGCCCAGTCCAACACCAGGTTGGTGGCACGGCGTGGCAGTTTGCCATCAGTGACTTGAACGTTGCGAATATCAACCACGGCCGCGTGGTCACCGTATTTCACATGGAAGTGGGGCGGCGCGTGTTCCCGAAAATACATTTGGATGATCAGGCCGTAAAAGGTGCTGATGGTTGGCATGTTGGCTTCGGTCGCGGCAGTTGTTCGGAGAATGACGCAAATTTTACGATGCCTTGTTCAACTCAACCGACGCCCATCGGCAGAAGGTGAAATAATCGGGCCATCTATTTTGCAAGGATCAACGACATGAGTGACACCCAGCAACGCATTGACGAACTCGTCAAATCCAATGAAATCGTGCTTTTCATGAAGGGCAACGCCAGCTTTCCCCAGTGCGGGTTTTCGGGCCGGGCGATCCAAATCCTCAAGGCCAGCGGTGTGGATACCAAGACCGTCAAAACCGTCAATGTGCTGGAAGACGCCGAAATTCGTGCCGGTATCAAGGACTACAGCAACTGGCCCACCATTCCCCAGCTCTACGTGAAGGGCGAGTTCATCGGCGGCTCTGACATCATGATGGAGATGTACGAGTCGGGTGAGTTGAAGCAGGTGCTTGAAGCGCAAGGCTGAGCACGGCGCGCATCAAGCTCTCGCCATTTCCCCCAAGCCACCTGCGGGTGGCTTTTTCCATGGTGCGCCCATCCCTCCAACAAAAGCCCGATTGCCCGGCTTTTCTCCTACTCCTGCGCAACGCTTTGTGCTTCAATGAAGGCGTTGTGTGTTGAAAGGAGGGATCTATGCCAAGCCAAGCTCTTGTTGCCCCGTCGCATCACTTTCACTTGCCGGTGGCCCAGATGCGCAGCGTGTTTCACCCCGACGAGGTGGAGCGCAAACTCGCCAAGCTGCAAAGCGGCGACAGCGCCCGCGAACACGACAACCTGCGCGCCACTTACCAGCGCATGCTGGAACGGGGGCCGCAGCGGTTTCAGGTCAAGCCCGGCGGCGTGCCCGACATGGCCGATCTGTACGACCTGCTGCCCAATTTTCATAAGGTGCTGGACGACGTGCGCCGTCACGTGGCGCTGGCGCAGGACAGCCGGGACGGCATGGAGGTCACCCCGCTGCTGCTGCTGGGGCCGCCTGGCATCGGCAAGACACATTTCGCAAAGAAGCTGGCGGACTTGCTGGGCACCGGCATGAATCTGGTGCCGATGAGCTCCATGACAGCGGGTTGGCTGCTATCGGGTTCGTCGTCGCAGTGGAAGGGCTCGCGGCCGGGCAAGGTATTTGAAGCGCTGGTAGAGGGCGAGTACGCCAACCCAGTGATCGTGGTGGACGAGATCGACAAGGCCAGCGGTGATGCGCAGTACGACCCGCTGGGTGCGCTCTACAGCCTGCTGGAGCATGACACGGCGCAAAACTTCACCGACGAGTTTGCCGAAGTGGCGATTGACGCCAGCCAAGTGATCTGGGTCACCACCGCCAATGACGAACGGGCCATCCCCGAGCCCATCCTCAACCGCATGAATGTGTTTGAAATCGCCGCACCCACGCCCGCACAGGCGCGCCATATTGCGAGTCTGCTCTACCACTCGATCCGCGCTGACCATGACTGGGGGCGACTCTTGGCCGAGGAGCCCTCACCCGACGTGCTGGACCAGTTGGCCACCACCGCGCCGCGCGAGATGCGGCGTGCGCTGATGACAGGTTTTGGCAATGCACGACTGGCGGGACGGGATGAGGTGCAGGTGGCTGACTTACCCAGGGCGGACGCCAGTAAGTCCCGCATGGGGTTTGTGCAGTAAGCAGCGCGCGTGCTTGGCGGACTCAGCCTATGACGTCTTTGTCGGGCATCCAATTCTTTTGCGCCGCCATCACCGCATTCGGGTAAGGAGCCTTGCCACGCGAACCGTTGTAGCGGCCCAGGGCCAGAAAGAGGTCGCCCCTTTCCCGGTCCAGATAGTGGCGCAAGATGACGCAGCCAAAGCGCAAGTTGGTCTGCATATGAAACAGCTTGCCCGCATCCCCATCGCCCAGCACCCGCGTCCAGAAGGGCATAACTTGCATGTAACCGCGTGCGCCCACGGAAGAGACGGCAAATTTACGAAAGTTGCTTTCAACCTGCACCAGGCCGAGCACCAGTGAGGTCTCCAGCCCGGCACGCTTGCTCTCGTACCAAACGGTTTGCAAGAACTCCTTGCGCACCTGCCACTCGGTTTTTTTCTTCTTCAGGCGTTCGCTCATGGCCCCCAGCCAGCGCAGGTAGCGCAGACGGGATTCGGTATTGTTGAATTCAGGGATCGGCGGGGCGTGGTTGGCGATGGCTGCGCTCAGGGCACTGCGCACCGCGTCGATCAGCGGTTCTTCAATTTGCGCGCCGGCCTTGGATTGCTCATGAATAGACAGCAGCCCAAGCACGGCCAGCGTGCGTAAGAGGCTTTCTCTGCGGTTCATGCCGGACACGATGGCGGTCAAATGCCCAGCGTGGTCTTGAGAAAAGCCAGCGCCTCTGTGACGGGCACTTTGATGGCAGTGCTGTCGCGGCGGTGTTGGTATTCGAGCTGGCCTTCTTTCAGCGCGCGGTCGCCGATGGTGATGCGGTGCGGCACGCCGATGAGTTCCCACTCGGCAAACATGATGCCGGGGCGCTCGTTGCGGTCGTCCAGTATCACGTCAACACCTGCGGCCAATAAGTCAGCGTAGAGCTGATCGGCAGCGACCTTCACGTCGGCAAAGCGGTCCGGGCTGATGGGGCACAGCACCACGGTGAAGGGGGCAATGGCATCGGGCCAGATGATGCCGCGTTCGTCATGGTTTTGCTCAATGGCGGCAGCGGGAAGGCGCGTGATGCCGATGCCGTAGCAGCCCATTTCCATGAACTGCGGCTTGCCGTTGACGTCCAGGAAGGTGGCGTTCATCGCCTTGCTGTATTTGGTGCCGAGGTAGAACACATGGCCGACCTCAATGCCACGCTCGATAGCGAGCGCGCCTTGACCGTCGGGCGAGGCGTCGCCTGCGACGACGTTGCGGAGGTCGGCAATCATGTCGGGTTCGGGCAGATCACGGCCCCAGTTGACGCCGGTGATGTGAGCGTCCGCCTCGTTGGCACCGCAAACCCAGTCGGCCATGACGGCCACTTCGCGATCGGCAATCAGCTTCACCGGCTGCTTCAAACTCAGTGGTCCGAGGTAACCGGGCTGGCAGCCGAAATGGGCTTCAATTTCAGGCACGGTGGCGAAACGGAAACCGCTGTCTAAGCCCGGCACTTTGTTGACCTTGACTTCGTTCATCTCATGGTCGCCGCGCAGCAGCAGCAGCCACACCTGGGTTTTGACCACTGCACCGGCTTCGTTGAGTTGATCGGTCGCCAGCACCAGTGATTTCACGGTCGTGTTCAAAGGCACGTTCAATAGTGCGGCCACGTCCTCGCAGGTGGTCTTGCCCGGTGTAGGTACTTTAGCCGAAGCTTGGCTGGCCGCAGCGCGCGGGCTCTGTGGTGGCAAGGCCTCGGCCTTTTCCATATTAGCGGCGTAGTCGCTGGTCGGGCAATAGACGATGGCGTCTTCACCGGTGGCGGCGATCACCTGGAATTCTTCGCTCAGGTCGCCACCAATGGCACCGCTGTCCGCCGCCACGGCGCGGTAACGCAGGCCAAAGCGGTCAAAAATTTGTCGGTAAGCCTGGGTCATGGCCTGGTAGCTGAGCTTGGCCGAAGCGACGTCGCGGTCAAAGCTGTAGGCGTCTTTCATGGTGAATTCGCGCCCACGCATCAGGCCAAAGCGGGGGCGACGCTCGTCCCGGAACTTGGTCTGAATTTGGTAGAAATTCTTCGGCATTTGCTTGTAGCTGCGAATTTCCTGGCGGGCGATGTCAGTCACCACTTCTTCGCTGGTGGGCTGCACCACGTAGTCCCGCCCGTGTCGGTCTTTGATGCGCAGCAGCTCGGGGCCCATCTTGTCAAAGCGACCGGTCTCCTGCCAGAGTTCAGCCGGTTGCACCACGGGCATGGTCAGCTCCACAGCACCGGCACGGTCCATCTCCTCACGCACGATGGCTTCGACCTTGCGGATGACGCGCAAGCCCATGGGCATGTAGCTGTAAATGCCCGCGCCGAGCTTTTTGATCATGCCGGCGCGTGTCATGAGTTGGTGGCTGGCCACCTCAGCATCAGCGGGGGCTTCCTTGAGGGTGGAGATGAGAAATCGGGAGGCTTTCATGGGCTATTTTTCGCAGGCGGGGGAGCTGTTCAAGGAGGTTTCCCGCTTGATGAACGGCGCGTGCCGTGCATAATGAGCTCAATACAAAATTTGGGGTTTGATTATGCTTGACCGGGACGGCTTTAGGCCGAACGTCGGCATCATTCTGCTCAACCAGAAGAATCAGGTTTTTTGGGGAAAACGCATTCGCACCCACTCCTGGCAGTTTCCGCAGGGTGGCATTGACCGGGGTGAAACCCCTGAGCAAGCCATGTTGCGCGAACTGGGCGAGGAAGTCGGGCTCCTGCCGGAGCATGTGCGCGTGGTGGCCCGGACCCGTGACTGGTTGCGCTACGAGGTGCCGGACCGATACATCCGCCGCGAATCGCGCGGCCACTACAAAGGCCAGAAACAAATCTGGTTTCTGTTGCAACTGATCGGACACGATTGGGATCTGAACCTGCGCGCCACCGACCACCCGGAATTCGACGCTTGGCGCTGGCACGACTACTGGGTGCCGCTGGAGATGGTGGTGGAGTTCAAACGCGGCGTGTATGAAATGGCGCTGACAGAGTTGGCCCACTTTCTGCCTCGCATGGAACATCGCAATCGGTATTTGCGCCAAGGGGTTCGATCACACGACGATGAGCCTGCGATGCAGCCTATGACCGGCAACGCGATGGCTTTGCCGCCTGGTGGGAGCTTTGACCCCGACCCCCAAACCAACGTATAAGCTGACGCTCAAACTCACGCCTTTGTCGCGCCCCAGGTGCATCAGGTGTTGAAGTAACTTGCCCGACTCGGTACGTGGCTGCAACTTAGCGGCTGAGTACTAGATTGTCCCGGTGCAGCATCTCGGGCTCGGCCACGTAGCCGAGCCATTTTTCGAATTCGCTGGAAGACTTGCGACAGATCAGGCGGGCTTCAGAACTGGCGTAATTGGCCAAACCGCGTGCGATTTCGTTGCCGTGCTCATCGCGCACCGCGATCACATCACCGCGTGAGAATTCGCCCTCCACCGCCGTCATGCCGATGGGCAACAGGCTCTTGCCTTCGGCGATCAGTTTGCGCGCCGCACCGGCGTCCACCGTGACCGAGCCGCGCATCTGTAGGTGATCGGCCATCCACTGCTTGCGGGCTTGGTTTTTGGCGGTTTGGGCCACTAGCAGCGTGCCAATGGCTTCACCCTGCGCCAAGCGCAACAGTGCATCGGGCTCACGGCCCCAGGCAATGACGGTGGAGCCACCCGACCCAGCAGCACGCTTGGCCGCCAAGATTTTGGTGATCATGCCGCCTTTGCCCAGACTGGAACCCGCACCACCGGCCATGGCTTCCAGCGCCGGGTCACCCGCCTGCGCTTCATGGACGAACTGGGCAGAAGTGTCTTTGCGCGGGTCAGCCGTGTAGAGGCCTTTTTGATCAGTCAGGATGACGAGCGCATCGGCCTCGACCAGGTTGGCCACGAGCGCGCCCAAGGTGTCGTTGTCGCCAAATTTGATTTCATCATTAACGACGGTGTCGTTCTCGTTGATGACCGGCACCACGCCTAATTTCAACAAGGTGAGCAGCGTAGAGCGGGCGTTAAGGTAGCGTTCACGGTCGGCCAGATCGGCATGGGTCAGCAGAACCTGGGCGCTGCCCAAGCCGTTTTCACGCAGCTTGGTTTCATAGACTTGCGCCAGCCCCATCTGGCCTACCGCCGCAGCGGCTTGCAGTTCGTGAATTTCATGCGGGCGTTTGGCCCAACCCAATCTCTTCATGCCCTCGGCAATGGCGCCACTGGACACCATGATGACTTCACGCCCATCGCGCACCAGGATCGACATCTGACGGCACCATTCGCCAATGGCCACTTCGTCTAGACCCCGGCCTTCATTGGTCACCAGACTGGAGCCCACCTTAACGACGATGCGGCGGGCATCGCGCAATACATCAGACGTTGATTTTGATGTCATATGGGCTTGCAAGGCTCTGTTTATAGGCGTAAGAAGCTATCTTTTAAGTAGCAATTCATTTCACCCATTTACTCAGTGGATTCGTCTTTGAAACGAGGATCAACTTCCTCAGGGATCTGCTCAGCGACCTGCTGCGATTTGATGTGTTTGTAAACGGCCTTGACCAGCTTGTCGCAACCTTCGTGGTTGAGGGCCGAAATTTCAAACACCGGGCCCTTGTACTTGAAGCGTTTGACAAAGTCTTTCACCAGGGCTTCGCGCACTTCAACCGGCACCATGTCGAGCTTGTTGAGCACCACCCAGCGCGGCTTGTCAAACAAGGCCGCATCGTATTTTTTCAACTCACCCACGATGGCCTTGGCTTGCGCCACCGGGTCAACGCCATCATCGAACGGGGCCATGTCCACCACGTGCAGCAGCAGCCGCGTGCGCTGCAAGTGGCGCAAGAACAAATGCCCCAGGCCTGCGCCTTCGGCCGCGCCCTCAATCAGGCCCGGCAGATCGGCCACCACAAAGCTTTGCTCTGGGCCCACGCGAACCACACCCAAGTTGGGGTGCAAGGTGGTGAAGGGGTAATCGGCAATGCGCGGGCGGGCATTGGAGATGGCTGTGATCAACGTGGACTTTCCCGCATTGGGCATACCGAGCAGGCCGACATCGGCCAAAACTTTGAGTTCTAGTTTGACGCTTCTTTTTTCACCCGGCCAGCCCGGTGTTTTTTGGCGCGGGGCGCGATTGATGGCACTTTTGAAACGCATATTGCCGAAACCACCGTCACCGCCTTTGGCAATGGTGATGACCTCGCCCGGGGTGAGCATCTCGAACAAAACCTCACCCGTTTCAACGTCGGTGATGATGGTGCCCACGGGCATCTTGAGGGTGATGTCCTCACCCGCAGCGCCAAACATGTCCGAGCCCATGCCGTGCTGACCGCGCTTGGCGTCATGACGGCGCGCATAACGGAAGTCCACCAGTGTGTTCAGGTTGACGTCGGCTACTGCAAACACATGACCGCCACGCCCACCGTCACCCCCGTTAGGTCCGCCGAACTCTTTGTACTTTTCGTGCCGGAACGAGACGCAGC